>CAYTPX010000026.1:0-27141 GCA_964439955.1 uncultured Bacteroidaceae bacterium
GAGGTACAAGACGGAATTAGAAGACGGCATCCGCCTCGCTTACGCGGATTTCTTGAACAACCCCATGCGGGCGGAACGGTAAGGCCATTGGGGTGAACGGGAAGGGGTTACGACGGGAAGGTCGCCCCTTCCCGTTCGTTTTTCAAGGATTGTTTTGGGAAACACCGGGGCTTGGACGGGAAAGTGCCGGGCTTTGTATAAAAGAGGGGCATGGCTTTTGGGGACTGTATTCTCGAAGAATTGTCAGAAGCTGAGGTCCATTGTCATGCGTATGCCCCGGGTTTGGATGTTGGGACGGTCGTGGTAATTGAGACGCCATACGTAATCGACGCGCAAGAACTTGAAAATATTCTCAAGTCCGACGCTGGCTTCCATGTAGGGCGCGCGTCCCAATCTCCCGCTGAATTCGGGAAACCAGTATAGCCCTTCGGGATTGGCGGACCGTGTGGGGTCGTTTCGTGAACTAAGATGCCCCCAGAGGCCGCGGAAACTGAATACCTCGCGCCATTGTAACCTGCGTATGAAGGGAATCCGGTTCAGGAGATTGCCATTGAGGTAATAGGTGATGTCCCACGAGGCGTATTCGTCATTGATGAATTCCAAGGCGTTCATGTTGGTGTAGTTCTCGGGTTGTATCGTGTAGGTGAGGTTGGCATTGGGCAGGATGAGTAGTGGATAGGGTACTTTTGTCCACACTTTTCCTGCCTTTACTATTAAATTGATGTAGCCAAAGGCGGAGAACCAGAAGCGTTTTTGCGCCCCTATGTCGGTGCGGTGGTACGTATAGGAAGAACCCAACCAGTCCTTCTGGGCCATGACGTGGGTCAGGTTGAAAATCGGGGCATCGAATGTGACGGGAATACGATTGTTGCGCGTTTGGAAGAATTTCTCGTTATGGGCATAGCGGAGGTTGATTTCGAGCTGGGTCATGTCGTATTGGCCGACGTGGCTGGCCGTCCCGTCTGTCCCGATACGCATGAAAGGAGCGTAAGGGGTGGCATATTCACGCCGGTTGCGCAACAAAACACTGTATGCGAATCCGTTTAGGTATTCATGGGTATAGGTGAGTTCGGCTTGCCTCAGATAGGTGGCCCGCGTATCTTTCTGCCTTCTTATGGTAAGCATGATGTTGTCCTTGCTGGTATACATGTATTGCTGGCCGAGCTTATTGAGGTCGTAGAGGTATTCGAAGCGCAGGGAATGGATCGGGTATTCTTTCCGGAACCTTTGGCGGTCGATAAACGAATATTCGATAAGGGCATCGTATTTGAACTTCCTGTCTTTTGTCCCATAAGCTGCATATCCGTCGAAAAATAACCGTTTGTGGAGCTGGGGAGTCGTTGCGCCTCCTATGCGGAAACGGGCTCCTTCGATGGCATTACCGTTGATCGTGCTGTTCATGGGGCCGAACTCAAACTTGTTCTTCTCTGCCTCTTTATGGGTGGGTATGTAGCCCGATACGAGGACGGAGATTATTTTCTCCGTAATGTAGAATGCCGGGACAGAGCGGAGCCGCTTCATGAGGTCTGCCACATTATGTTGGTTCGCTTCGCTTCCTGTAGAGGTCGTGTCGCGTTTCCCGGGGTATGCATCGGCCCAGAATTCTTCGGTTCGGTTATAGGCATCAGGGGCGGTCAGTACATCGGCTGCCTCTTGGAATATTTGTGCCTGCTCGGGAGTGGGCTTTTCAAAGTTGTGGCGGCTGTACAGGTTGAGCCGCCGGGCATACATCCCTTTGTTTTTTTCAAACAGCTTGAACCGTATGCGCATGTCATCCCGCGTTGTGATGCGGGTGCTGTCTCCCGGCACGCGTTCGTATTCCTGTTCGATAAGCAGGGAGGATACGAAATTCAAATTGATGTCCTTCGGGACGTTGAGTGAAGCCTTTCTTACGAAAAAAGTAGAATCGACCGTGACGTAAAGATGCCCGGTAAATCCAAAAGTTTCCGCGTTGAACGGGGCGAACCCGAGGTCGATGCAACGGTCTGTACCCACCATCAGAGTGTCAAGCAGGTAGTATTTGTAGTAGTTCGGCCCGATAGTGGAGAGCGGGCTTACGAATCGTTGCAGGAAAAGCGGGATGTTGTTTTGGAAAATATCGACTTCTTTTAGCGTTTCTTCAAGGAACACTTTTACCCCTTCTGCGGAGAGGATTTCATCGATACCCGAAGATTTGTATCCATTGATTAGCCGTTTTTCCCGTTTAGGGCTTTTTTGATAGAATACGGTTTCATCGGTTTCTTTCTCGGAAATGGGCAGAATAGGCTCACCTGTTTCAAGTGTATCGACAAAGTCGTTGAGGAAGTAAAATTTGTCGGTTTTCCCTTTTTTAGGAGGCTTACGCTCATAATCGTCCATTGCGAACAAGATCTTCTCATACCGTTTGTATTGATAATAATCGTGTTTGCGCGGGTCGTATTTGTCGCGTGCGGCAATAACTTCCCGGGCAAACTCTACAGCCGGATTCCCCCTTTTCTTGTATCGTTCACGCCGGGTTACTTTGGCCTCTCCCAGCAGTGTCCCTTTGGGGAAAAGCATTATTTTCAAGGAATCATTCCCCAATCCATTGGACAAAGCGATGTATTTTGTCCCGTAGCCAGGGTAGGAGACTTCGATTCGTGCGGGGTTGTTTGTCGGGACGGAGAATGTAAAACGGCCTTCCCCGTCGCTTATCGTCCCGATCGCCGTGTTTTCTATTTGGATGGAAGCATAAGGAAGAGGGTCGCCTGTGATGGAATCAGATACTGTGCCATAGATTACCACGGATAGGTTTTGGGCAGTTGCTATTTTTGCCACGGGAAGTGAGAAAAATAAGGTAATCAGTATAGTTTTTATCTTCAGTGATTCCATCTTGGAGAAAGATTTTTATAGATTCTTATTCTACTCCACGCAGGTATTTCTTCTGCCATTTTTCATAATAGTCGGGCTTGTCTGTCATGAGTTGCCCCTGCGCGTCGATAAACAGCTGCGTGCTACTTCCTTCGGCACACAGCGTGCCGTCGCTTTCCCGATATACCTTGTAGCTATAGTCAAGCCGTGCGCCCGGTTTATGAACATAGCATGTATGGATTTCTGCACGGTCGTTCAAGTTGAGTGGAGCATAGAACCGGATATGCAAGTCGTAGATTGGGGCATATATACCCGCCTTTTGCATGTCGGCATAGGCAATCCCGGGGAAATGCCTTCCGAAGGATTCCCTTCCGTCTTCGAAATAGGCGACGTAGGCTCCGTGCCATACCCGACGCATGGAGTCTATTTCGCTAAACCGTACTGTTGTATGGCAAATATCTTCGAGTTGTTTGGCCATGGCGTGTTGTCGGGAAATGGAGGTTCACGTATATAGCCCGCCGCTGATCGCTATGGCGTTTCCTGTAATGTATCCGGCTTGTGGCGAAGCCAAGAAGCCCACGAGCCCGGCAACCTCTTCGGGTGTCCCGAGCCGGTTGGCCGGTATTGATTTCTTCAGGGTGGCCTCGTCAAGTCCTTCTATCATGTCGGTCTGGATGAAGCCGGGGGCGATGGCATTGACTGTGATGTTTTTCCGTGCGACTTCCAAGGCCAAGGCTTTGGTGGCGGCTATGAGCCCCCCTTTTGCGGCCGAATAGTTGGTTTGCCCAGGCATCCCTTTCATTCCGCTCACGCTGGCCATGTTGATGATGCGCCCGTACCGATGGGTCATCATAGGCGTGATCAGGGGGCGGGTCACGTTGTAAAACCCGTCTAAGCTCGTGGCAATCACCTCTCTCCATTCACACTCTTCCATGAAAGCCAAAATGTTGTCCTTCCGAATCCCTGCGTTGTTGACCAATACTTCTATGTATTCGTCGCTTGAGTGGTTTCGTGCCCATTCCTCGAGGCACGCTTGTACCTCTTCATGGTTGCCGGTGTCGAAGCGGAGGAGTTCCCCGGTTCGGCCAATTTGTTGTATTTGTCCGAGGGTTTTCTCGGCTTCGGCATGGTTGCTTACGTAGTTGATAAGCACGTGGTATCCCATTTCTGCCAATTTCAGGCAGATGGCTCGTCCTATTCCACGGCTGCCTCCCGTTACTAATGCGTATTTCATGATGTTGTCCATTTGTTACTTTTTATATTGTTCCATAAGTTCCCCTATCCGTTCTTTCCCTATAATCTCTGCACAAGTGAAGAGCGCCGTCATCGTTACGCCATGCAATCCGTGCAACATGAGGTTCTGCCCGGTCAAGTACAGGTTGGGGATGGGAGTCCGGGGCGAGAGTACAGTCAGTGCCACGTTGTTGGAATCTTTGCGCAGGCCGTAGGCAGAGCCTTCCGGGCTTCCAAGGTAGTCGCGGTACGTGAGTGGCGTGCTTGTGTAGTACCCGGCTATTTGGGCACGGAGGCCGGGGATGAATTGTTCGGCCAGCCGGATGCATTCTTCTGCGGTACGCGTTTTCATCTCTTTATAGGCTTCCCCGCGGTGTCCGACTTTCGTTTGTGCCCATTTTTTGCAAGATTCCCATCTCATGGGGGTAAGCAAGTCGATTTGTTGGGCGTATTCTCCCCCGTCTTCCGGTATGCGGCAGCTGATGAGCAGTCCCTCCACCGGGTCGTTTCCTTCGTGGAAGGTCCAGACATTGGGCTGTTTGTAGAAGTACTGGTTCCAGTTGAAATAGCGGATAGTGCGGGGTTTGAGCCGGAGCGATACGGTGAACATGCCGAACGTGTTTTCCAGATTCCCGATGCGTCGGCGGTAGGTTGCCTTCATCTTTTCGCTTTGTTTGACCAAATTGCAGGTATGGGCCGGGTGGATGTCGCTGATGAACAACTTGGCTTCATACCGCTCTTGGTTTGTGCATACGGCTTGCGTTAGTTGTCCCCCTTTTTCTACTAATTCTTCAACCTCGGCATTACAGATTATTTCGCCTCCTTGGGAACGGATTCCACGTATCAACGTCTCTACGAGCATTGTCCCGCTGCCATGTAGCCTCCAGCTGCTTTCGACGAAGCTGCTGTTCCCATGGACAAAAGTGAAGAGCGGGAGTGAAGCCCTGCGGAGTTCCATTTTTATCGAAGTCCCGGCCAAGACGTTGACCAGCAAGGGGTCTCGGAAAGTGTCGCAGAGATACCGGTAAGCGTTCGTCTCCCACAGTGTCGGTGTCGGTATGGGCGTATTTCCGGGATGTGGTGCCAAGGCCGCCAGTTGCTCTTCGTTGGCTTGGCGCATCATGCGGGCATATTGCTCCAAAGCGCTGCGTGAACCGGGGAAATCCGCCGCCAGTTTCTCGGAAAAGTGCCTGTATCCTTGTGCGAAGGCGAAGTCCCTGTCTCCTATGCGAATACGGTCGAACCCGTCCGGGTCAAGGCATCTCCAAGGGAGCTGGCGCAGGCCGAAGTAGTCGAACGCGGCTTGCAGCGACTCCCCTTCTCCGAGTCCTCCCGTGTAGTGCAGCCCGGTGTCGAAAGCCATCCCGTTTCGCCTGTAGCTTTGTAGGCATCCCCCCGGTTGCGTGGCTTTCTCCAATACCAAGGTCTTCCTGCCTTCCCGGGCGAGGAGGTAGGCGCATTCCAACCCGCCCAACCCGCTTCCGATGATGATGGCGTCGTACTTCATGTCTTTCTTCCTTCTTCTTTTGGACAGGATAGGGGGTTAGTCGGGCTGGCCGGGTGGGTGTGGTAAGTGCGGAGTGCCCGGGGCAGGGTGGGGGTCTGTCTCCATCGTCCCTTTGTATTCCATATAGATTTTCCCTTGTCCGCTTATCCGTGCTTGTACGGAAAACCCTTTTTCGGACGGTGAGATATGGATGGTGACGTCCAACTCGGGGCTGGTTGCAGGCGAAGCGATAGCCAGCATGCGGCATCGGGTGACAGAGTTGGCAAAAAGCCTTTGCCCGGTCAGCACCATCGCGCATTCTTTGACCATCTCCATATTGCACACTCCTGGACAAACGGGGTTGCCAGGAAAGTGCCCTTTGTAGATTTCGCATTCGGCTACAAGGACAATATGGAAAAGCGCTTCTGTTTCCCCCAATGTCGCATGGAGGATTTTGTAATACCTGTCCTTCAATAGCATGTTGGTTACATTTGCTTTATGGATATCTTCATCTGTGTCTCGGCTATCGTCTCATTATCTACGTAGACCTTGCCGCTGATGAGGCTTATTCCGTCGGCCTCGGCCTCTAAGGTTATGTGTGTGTGCAACTTTTCACCGTTCCCGGGCCGCCGGTAGCAATGGAACTTTTTTACTTCTCCGATGTACCCGATAGGTATGCTTGGGCTTCCGGCGGCATAAGCGCGGTAGCCGGCAAATGCCGAAGCTGACTGCGCTATGTGTTCTATGAGGCCGGTTTCGGACAAAATCCCGTTTTCTTCTATGAAGAAGCAGTTATCAGCCCGGATGGTGAAGCCGGTAACGGCCATGTCTTGGCCTACGTTGGCCAGCTCATCCACCATGAGGATGGGTTCCCGTTGGGGAATGAATTCCCTGATGTCCCGGTGTATCATGCCTGCGGGAGGTGTGACTCAATGTAATTGTATAGGTCATCGAAGGTCTTGATTTCACGCAAGTCGCTTACCGGGATTTTGATTTTGTACGTTTGCTGTACGATTGCCACGAGGTCCACCAGGCTTAGGCTGTCGAGGGACAGTGTGTCCCGTATGTTGGCCTCAGGTGTAAACAACTCTTTATCGACCTCGAATTCTTCTGTAAGCAAGGAGTTTACTTTTTCTACAATATCTTCTCGTTTCATAGGGGTATGTTTTTTGATAATATGTTTTTTATAGATTTCTCACGATGAGGGTGGAATTCGTTCCTCCGAACCCGAACGAGTTGGAAAGAAACAGGTCGAAGTGGGTTTCCTGTGTCTCTGGGATTACATTGATGCAAGCTGTTTCCTCGTCAGGGTTTTCGAAATTTATGTTGCCTGCTATGAAGTTGTTTTTCATCATCAGTATGGAGTAAATCAGTTCGCTGGCCCCTGCCATCCACATCTCGTGCCCCGTCTGGCTCTTCGTGGAAGTGACTGGCACTTTGTAGTCGCCGAATAACCGGGCGATGGCTTGCGCCTCTCTTCTGTCGCCTATGCGCGTGGAGGTGGCATGGGCGTTTACATAACCTATTTCCCGCGGGGCGACATGCCCGTTCCGCAGGCACTGCTCCAAGGAACGGGCCGGGCCTTCCACGTTTGGCGTGGATATATGGTCGCCATTGCCGGAGAATCCCCAACTAACGACTTCTGCGATGATGGGAGCGCCACGCCTTACCGCGTGTTCGTAGCTCTCGAGGATGAGGGTGGCAGCGCCCCCACCAGGGACCAACCCGTCGCGGTCGCGGTCGAAAGGGCGGCTGGCTCCGGCGGGATTGTCTTCGCGTGTGGAGAACGACTGTATGCCGTCGAATGCGGCAACCCCGTATGGATTGGCTTCTTGCGCTCCCCCGCATACGATGCAATCTTGCAGGCCGTCGCGTATGAGCAGGTAGGCCAACCCTACGGATTGGGAGCCAGAGGCGCAGGCCGCAGATGCCGTAAGATTGATGCCTTTCAGCTTGAAAAGACATGCCAGGTTCATCGTTACGGTGGAATTCATGGATTGGAATATGGCGCCGCTGCCACAGGCCGCCGTATCCTTGAATGTGCGGAATTTGTCGAGCCCGTTCATCGTGGCTTCGGCTACGGAGTCGTTCCCGTAAATGATGCCGATTTCATGTTTGTCTATGTAGTCTTCGTCCAATCGCGCGTCTTTGAGTGCCGCGCGTGTGGCCATGTATGCGTATTGGGCTTCTTCGGGCATGAATTGCCTCAGGTTGCGTGGGACAAGGGGTTTGAGGTCCGGGCGTTCTATTGCGGCATGTAGGGCGGAACGGAAGCCTGACGCCTTGCGCTCGGGGTCAAAGATAATCCCGCTTTTGCCTTGGTATAGGGAAGTGCGAACTTCATCTAACGTGTTCCCCAAGCATGACCATATTCCCATGCCGGTGATTACAACTTTCTTTTCCATAATGATTCCTTCAAAGTTTCTTCTTATAACACCGCCTTCTTTTGGTAAAAGTCGGGTTAAGTGGTTTCCATTGTGTCAGTTCACGCATATTCGTTTCCAGTTGAGGCCCGGTTTCCGCCCATTCGAAATGGTAGCGGTTGTAAATGGGGATAAGGTCTTCGAAGATTAAAGCATTTACTCCTAATCCTTGGTAGTCGGGGTGTACGGCTATCAGGAGTAGCTCCACTTTGTTCGCCCTTTTCCATTTCAGGCTGCGCAACAGATGGAACCAGCCTGTGGGGAAGAGCCTTCCCTTGGCCTTTTGTAAGGCTTCTGATAAACTGCCTATCGTAATCGCGACCCCGACCAACTCGTTTTGCTCGTTCTCTATGACGGGAATCAACTGTTTGTCTAATAGCGGGAGATAACGCCGCAGGTAGGTGTCAATTTGCTTATCGGGAAGTTCTGTGTACCCGAACAAGGGAGCATAGGATTTGTTCAGCAGGTCGAAAACTTTTTTCCCATACCCCCTTTTAATATCCGCATTTGTCAGTTTTCTTACGTGCAGGCCGAACATTTCTTTGGTAAGGCTGGACACCCGCGCGTACCTTGCCGGAATTTCCTTAGGCACCTTGACCAAGACTTGTACCCAATCCACTTCTTTTTCAAAACCGAGTGATTCTAAATGGCGGGGATAATAGGGTGGATTATAAATTGTAATCATAGAACCGGTCTGGTCGAAATCTTCTACCAGCATGCCTTCTTTGTCGAAGTCGAAGATTCCCATGGGGCCTTGCAGGTATTCCATGCCTTGCTCTTTGCCCCATTGTGCCACGGCCGACAGGAGGGACTCTGATACCTCTATATTGTCAATGAATTCAATAAAGCCAAATCGGACGTTCTTCGTACCCCATTTCTCATTGGCACGTTGGTTGATTATTCCCACTATCCGCCCTACCGGTTTCTGTTCGTCGTCGTATGCAATGAAAGGCTGTATGTTGGAAAATCCAATCCCACTATTTTTGTTTGTAGCAAATATGCTACGGACATCCATGTCTAAATCTGGGACATAGTAAGGGCAGTCGGCGTACAATCGCTTCGGAAGTGACACGAAATCGTCTATTTCCCTTTTCCCTGTTACTTTTTTTACGATTATACTTTTTTTCATCGTTGTACGTAAAAGTATGATGCAAAAGTATGGCTTCTTTCTTAATATTTGGTATTGGCAAGTTAAACTGTCGCCTTATAGGACAATATTAGGGACATTATGTACAAGTACTGGGGTGGCGGGGCTTTTGTTACGTATAAATAAAATGGAGGCAAAGGTTTTCCTTGTAAGTTATTCCACTTCTCGATAAAAGATGCGGCGCTTGCCTGTGGAAGGCTCTGGGCTTTTATTTTTATAAAAAATGCTTTCACTTTGCCGAAGTGCAGGGAATTATCCGTATGTTTGCTTTCCCTTTTGCGGGGAAGAACTTTTTCGCACAGGAAACCATGGACAAAGCAGATATCCAGCAAGTCAAGTTGCGCTTCGGAATCATCGGGAACGACGAGGAACTAAACCGGGCGATCGATATCGCCATGCAGGTCGCCCCTACGGACCTTTCGGTGTTGATCACGGGGGAGAGCGGCGTGGGAAAGGAGAACTTCCCGAAGATTATCCACCAGTTCAGCAGCCGCAAACACGGGCAGTATATCGCAGTGAACTGCGGGGCAATCCCGGAGGGGACAATCGACTCGGAGCTGTTCGGGCATGAGAAAGGCGCTTTCACGGGCGCCATCGGCGAGCGGCGGGGCTATTTTGGCGAAGCGGACGGGGGGACGATCTTTTTGGATGAAGTGGGTGAATTGCCGCTTTCGACCCAGGCACGCTTGTTGCGGGTATTGGAGTCGGGCGAGTTTATAAAAGTGGGCTCTTCGAAAGTGGAGAAGACGAACGTGCGTATTGTCGCAGCTACCAATGTGCGTCTGCAGGAGGCCATAGGGGAGGGGCGTTTCCGCGAAGATTTGTACTATCGGCTGAATACGGTGCCCATACAAATCCCGCCTTTGCGCAAGCGGGATGGCGACATCGTATTGCTCTTCCGTAAGTTTGCTGCGGATTTTGCCACGAAATACCACATGCCGGTCATCCAGTTGACCGATGAGGCAAAAAAAGTCTTGCAGGCTTATCCGTGGCCGGGCAATGTGCGCCAACTGAAAAACATCACGGAACAAATTTCAATTATCGAACGGAACCGGGAAATCACTCCCGGACTCTTGAGGAAATACCTCCCCGAAGCGTCGAATGCTTCCCTGCTCCCCGCATTGGCCGGCAACCATGGGGAGAAAAACTTTGAGAGCGAACGGGAAATCTTGTACCAAGTCTTGTTCGACATGCGCAAGGACGTGAATGACTTGAAGCGTTTGGTCCATGAAATCATGGGTGAGCGCGGCACGATGCCGCCTGTCGCTTCCCCTTCCCCGCATAGAGAGGTGCCGGAAGGGGGCGGGCTGCCCACGTTGCAAATCCATTCCCATATCGTGAGGGACGAACCGCCGCATGTGCGCCCCATCGAGGCTTCGGAAATCCAAGATACAGAGGCCTACATGGAAGAAACGCTTACCTTGGATGAGATGGAGAAAGAAATGATACGGAAAGCACTGGAGCGCCGCCATGGCCACCGCAAACAGGCCGCCAAAGACTTGAATATCTCCGAGCGGACGCTCTATCGGAAAATCAAAGAATATGGTTTGGAATAAGAAAACGAAGTCCCTCCTTTTCGTCTGGGTTGTTTGTCTTGTGGGACTTTCCGCGTGCAAGATAGCTTACAGTTTTACCGGCTCTTCGATTGACTATACGAGGATAAAGACGATCAGCATTGCCGACTTTCCTATCCGTGCGGATTATGTATATGCCCCGTTGGCTACTGTGTTCAATACGGAATTGCAGGATATATTTGCCCGCCAGACGCGGCTCAGTTTTGTCAATAAGGGGGGCGACTTGGAGATTAGCGGGGAGATTGTGGGGTACAGGCAGATTAATCAATCGGTACAGGCCGACGGCTACGCTTCGGAGGTACGGCTGGAGGTGGAAGTCAATGTGCGCTTTACGAACAATACGGCGCATGAAAAAGACTTCGAACGGCGTTTCTCCGCTTACCGCACCTATGAGGCTTCGCAAGCTCTTATCGATGTACAGGACGACTTGATAGACGAGATGGTAGGCGACATCACCGAACAAATCTTCAATGCTACGGTTGCTGATTGGTAACATGTCCTTTCTACTGACTTTCCGATGAATATTGCACGCATCATACAACTTTTCAAACAACCCGAATTGCTGGATCGGGAGACGCTCTACGAGCTTCGCTGCCTGCTGGAACGGTATCCTTATTTCGCGGCGGTGCGCATGTTGTATCTTCACAACCTCTATTTGCTGAATGACCGTTCGTTCCGTTCGGAATTGGCCCGTATGGCGTTTTCGCTCAACGACCGTTCGCTGCTATTCCAAGAAATAGAAGGTACACGGTACGCCATCCTTCCGGATCAAGCGAAGCTGCTTCCGGAAGAAACAGGGAAAAGCCTTCAGGGGGAATCCCCGTCGGGGCAGCCTGCTTCTTCGGATCGTACGGTTGATCTCATTAACCGCTTTCTGGCTCAGCAGCCCGATACTTCTTTTTCTTCGTTGGGATATGATGGGGTTGCCGGGCAGTCCCCGCTTCTTTTCCCGGAAATAGAAGGGCAGGAAGCCCCAAGCAAAGGACATGGGGAGTTGGGGGAAGATTCTGGTGGGCATATTGGAGAATCTGCCCAACCTGTTCGGGATCTTGAAGATTCTGGGGACGAAAAAACTTTATCCCGGCCCAGTTTGCCGGATACACCCCCGCAACCATCATCTGATGGCAACGAAACCTTGGATGGGCTGGATGAAAGTTATTTCACTGAAACTTTGGCCAAAATCTATGTAAAACAGGGGCGTTATGAAAAAGCCTTGGAAATAATCAAAACCATATCCTTGAAAAATCCGAAAAAAAACGCTTACTTTGCCGACCAAATCCGCTTTTTGCGCAAATTGATTATTAACTCTTCTAAATAACAAACAGGACAAATGTACATTTTTCTGATTATCCTAATCGTATTAGTTTCCATTTTACTGGCCTTTGTGGTGCTCATCCAAAAATCAAAAGGCGGTGGTTTGGCTTCCAACTTCTCGGCTTCCAATCAAATCATGGGTGTGCGTAAGACCACCGACTTCTTGGAAAAAGGGACGTGGGGCTTGGCTGCGGCGGTAGTAGTGCTCAGCGTGCTGACTTCCTATACAGTCCCGTCAGCTACGGAGGGGAATAAATCGGTGCTTCAGAAGGAGAACATGATGCAGAACCCTGCAACTAACCCGATGAACACGAAAGGCTTTTCCGTCCCTTCCACAGGCGATGCTGATGACCAGCCTGCCGCTCCTGCACAAAATGGGCAAACTTCTACGCAAGATGCCCCTGCGCCAGCTCAAGACGCCCAATCCGCTCCTGCGGCGCCGGCAGCATCCCAGGCTCAATGACTTCTGCCTTTCTATTCCTTAAGTTGTAGATGGAATACATATATTATAAGGTAGCAGGCCATCTTTTTATAATAGCTGCTCCCCATAGGGAAGCGGCTGTTGTTTTTTTGTCTTCCTACGAACCGTTTGAGGTGCCGCCTTCGGATGAGGAGCCCTTATTCGTATTTGTTTTGGAGTCGGCACTTAAATCTTCAGGGCTGCCGTATTATACGGAATTTGACTGGGATGATTCGCATTGTACTGTCCTGCGGGACGAGGAAAACTATGGCTTTGAAATCCGCCCCCATGCGGAAGATTTCGTTTACCCTCTTCGTTGCGATGCGCATTTTAGGAAGGCCTCTATGCTTTTTTGTCCGCAACATCCGTTTTCCCGCTATGTCCTCGACTGTTTCCTGATGATGATGTATGCATTTGCTACGGCATGCAGGCAGACGCTCATGCTGCATGCTTCTGTGGTAGAATGTAGGGGAAAGGCCTATGTCTTCCAAGGGAAAAGCGGGACGGGCAAAAGCACCCACAGCCGGTTATGGCTGCGCGTTGTGAAAGGTGCTTCGCTGCTTAACGACGACAACCCCATTGCACGTATCGAAGCAGGCCGGGTTTTCGTCTATGGCAGCCCGTGGAGTGGAAAGACGCCTTGCTACCAGAACCGTCGGGCGGAGGCGGGTGCTTTTGTCCGTCTCGTGCAAGCACCGGAAAACAACATCCGGCCTTACCGTCCCGCCGAGGCGTTTGCTTCCCTTTTACCCTCTTGCTCGACTATGAAGTGGGATAAGTTGCTTTACGGCGCAGTGTGTGAAACGGTGGGAAAGATTGTGCAACTTGTGCCCACTTACCAGCTTGAGTGTCTCCCGGATGAGGCTGCCGCTTCCCTTTGCTACCGGGAAATTGCCCATGAGTAACGCGCCCCGCTTGAAGACGGTTGCTACCGATGTGCTTCTTACGCAAGTGTCCGAGTTGCTTCGCGGGGGGCATGTTGTTACAATCGTGGTGCGTGGGAACAGCATGAACCCCTTCTTGGTTGACCAACGTGACCGGGTTAGCCTCATTTCTTGCCCGCCAGGCCGCCCGAAGGCGGGGGATTTCGTTTTGGCTTATGAGGCTTCGGCAGAGAGATACGTGACCCACCGTGTGCTTCGTTGCCTGGCGGATGGGGGATTCCTCCTTATGGGTGATGGCAATGTTCGGAGTGTCGAACGTATAAGGCGCGGTGATGTCATCGGACTTGTTTCCGCCGTTGAGCGGAAGGGGCGGCGCTATTCTACCGCTTCGCTTCCTTGGCGTATATATTCCGCCTTGTGGGTCGCTTGCCGGCCTTTGCGCCGTTGGCTTTTGGCCGTATGGCGGCGTTTGTGAGGGTTGGGCTTTCGGTGCTTTGCGAACGGTTTGAGGACTGAGGGGACGGCAATTCTGCGATAATGCCGTAACTACTTTTCCGTTCTATGTCCCGTTTGAAGGCATGAGAAGGCTGCAAGAAGGTTGCTTGGGGCGACAGGGCACGTGCGGATGGCTTAGCGCCCGTCCAAGGAAAGCCTTGCCCTTTTTCCCGAAAAGTACTGCCCCTTATCGCCGGAAGTGGCAAGGCTTTCTCCCCCCGAACGTATTGTTTTTTCCGGAAAGCCTCGTATTTTTGCCATCAATTAACTATACCAACTTGACATGACGATGAAGAAAAAGGAAGGATTTGCCTTGCGCGCCGTAGGTGGCGAGCAGTTGCTGGTGGGCGAAGGTTTGGGGAATGTGGACTTCGGCCATATCATAGCTTTCAACGACACGACCGCTTACCTTTGGGAAAAGCTGGGCGATGCGGAATTTGATGTGGCAAAGATGGCCGATGCCCTCGTGGAAGAATATGAGGTAGACCGTGCCACGGCTCTTGCCGATGCGGAAGAACTGGTACGTGCTTGGAGGGAAGCTGGCATAATAACCGGGTGAGGATGTCGGCGTTGTTGCGTTGGCTGCTGCTCAAGTGCCGTGGAAGCCGGGGCGGCCTCCTGCTCTCCTGCCTGTTGGGCATGGCACGGGTAGGGTGCGGCCTTGCTTTCGTGTGGAGTTCCAAGCGCATTATCGACACTGCCACGGGGCAACTCTCCTCGTCGCTCCTTGCCGAGGGGGCGGTGGCGTGCTCCATTGTCTTGCTGCAAATCCTGCTCTCGGCGGGAGAGGCCTCCTTGTCCGCCCGGCTCGCGGTGTGCGTGGCTAACGACATGCGACGGCATCTCTTTGCTTGTTTGCTCCGTGCCCGATGGGCTTCGCTGCAAGACATGCACACGGGCGATGCGGTCAATCGCGTCGAGCAGGACGTGGCTACCGTCGTTTCCTTGCTAACCGTTTCGCTGCCCGCGCTGTCCGTTTCGGCCGTCCAGTTGTTGGCGGCGTTCGTTTTCTTCTGCCTTTTGGATGCCCGCCTGGCCGCCCTCACGGTGGCGGTCTTTCCCCTTTGCCTTTTGGGAAGCCGCTTCTATTTCCGCCGCATGCGCCGCTACACCCGGAGTGTCCGCGAGAGCGACAGCCGCATACAGGCCGTCGTGCAAGAAGGCATGCAGCACCGCACGGTGCTCGCCGCCTTGGAGGCTGCCCCGCAGCGCTTGTCTTTGCTCGATGCGTTGCAGCAGACGCTGGTGGGCCAGGTGCGTTGCCGCACGCGTTTCTCTGCCTTTTCCCATGGGCTGGCGGCCTTTGCTTTCGGCGCGGCTTACCTGACGGCCTTCTTCTGGGGCGCTTACGGGTTGGCACACGGGTTGATTACGTTCGGCACGATGACCGCTTTCTTGCAATTGGTGGGGCAAATCCAGTCGCCCGCCTACGCTTTGGCGCAAATCCTTCCAGGTGTCGCCCAGGCAGCCACTTCCGCCGAGCGGCTCCAGGAGCTGGAGTCGCTCCCTTCCGAAGCCGCGGGCGAGGCCGAGCGCATCGACGCACCGCTTGAGGTGCGCATGGAGTCGGTTTCTTTCGCCTACGACGACAGCCGCGGGCGACGCCCTGTCTTCCGCGACCGCAGCTTTGTCTTCCCGGCCGGGGCGAGCATTGCCGTGCTGGGTGCCACGGGGGCGGGGAAAACCACATTGGTGCGCCTCCTGCTGGCCTTGCTGGAACCCGACTCGGGGCGCATGGAATTGTGCGGGGCGGGGCGTTGCGTACCGCTTTCACCGCAGACGCGCTGCAATTTTATCTATGTGCCCCAAGGCAATACCCTCTTCAGCGGCACCGTGCGCGACAATCTGCTTATGGCCAACCCTGGCGCTTCGGACGAGGAGTTGTGGAGGGTCTTGCGTTGGGCCGAGGCTAGCTTTGTGGAAGAGTTGGACAATGGGTTGGACACTTTCCTTGGGGAGAATGGGGGCGGCCTATCGGAGGGTCAGGCGCAACGCCTGGCCATTGCCCGCTCTTTGCTGCGCCCGGGCCGCGTGATGCTCTTCGACGAGGCGACGTCGGCCTTGGACGTGGAGACGGAGACCCGCCTGTTCCACAACCTGACCTCCGAATTTGGGGGCGAAAAGACGTTCATCTTTATTACCCACCGCCCGCATTTGGCCGGGCAGTGCGATTGTGTCTTCCGCGTCTGAACTTGGGCGGCGGGAAAGAAGCCATGCAGCGGACAGGAAAAAGATGCGGGGCTTCTTTCCGGAAGTCCCGCATCCTTTAACCGAAAGCCTTGCGCCTTTTCCCGGTTCTCCCCGGGCTATTTCTCCAAGCGTATCACGGCATTTCCCGCCTTGTCGCGCAGTTCGTAGCCCTTTCCTGCCAAGCCGAACGAGGCAACCTGTTCCAAGGCGGAGAGGATGCGGCGCTCCGTTTCTATGTCGGGGCAGGCCATCATGGTGGACATCATGCCGCCGAATGCCAGTTTGCCTGCCTTTTCTTGCGTATAGCTGGCGTTTACGATATTGCAACCGCTGTTCCCGTGCATGCGTTGTTGGGCATGGTCGAACGAAAGGAACGGTTGGTTCTCCATCGAGTCGGGCAGTGCCTCGCCGTTTACGGCGGTAATCCGCCATTTTCCTTCGGGTATCATCCCGGTTACTTGTGCGCTTTTCTTCGTGCCGCAGGCCGCCATTGTGGCCAAAGTCGTGAGCAACAATACTGATTCCTTTAGTCTCATCTCTTGGGGTTGTTATGTGTCAAGGAATATGTTCAAAGGGAATAATCGGTTTCCCGTGCCGTCTCGTACTCGTCAATGAGCCGCTTCATGAGGTCGGCCACGCTGGGCAGGTCGTCCACGTAAGCCGCGGCTTGGCCGATTTCCAGCTGCCCTTCTTCCAGGTCGCCTTCGAATATGCCTTTCTTGGTCCGCCCTTTCCCGAGCAATCCGCGGAGCTCGTCGGCCGATGCCCCGCGTGCCTCGGCTTCTTCCACTGCGTCGAAGAACGGGTTTCTTACCATGCGCGTGGGCGAAAGCTTCTTCAAGAGGAGTTTCGTGTCGCCCTCTTTCAGCTCCAGGCAGCGCGCTTTGAAGGCTTCCGATGCGGAGCTTTCCTGCGTGAGGGCAAAGCGCGTGCCTATTTGCACCCCGTCGGCCCCCAAGGCGCGCATGGCCAATATGCCGGCTCCCGTGGCGATTCCCCCGGCTGCCAGCAGGGGCAGGGAGGTGGCGCGGCGCACTGAAGGGATCAAGCATAGGGTGGTTGTCTCCTCGCGGCCGTTGTGTCCGCCCGCCTCGAAGCCCTCCGCCACGACAGCGTCCACGCCCGCTTCCTCACACTTGCGGGCGAAAAGGGAGGAACTCACGACGTGCGCCACGAGGATGCCTTGGTCGTGCAGGTATTGCGTCCACTTCTTCGGGCTGCCGGCCGAAGTGAAGACGATTTTCACCCCTTCTTCGGTGATGATTTTCATGGCCGTTTCTATCTCGGGGTACATGAGGGGTACGTTCACTCCCCACGGTTTCCGCGTGGCGGCGGCGCAACGGCGGATGTGGTGGCGCAAGTCTTCAGGGTGCAGGCTGCCAGCCCCGATGAGGCCCAGCCCGCCTGCTTCGCTCACGGCCGCCGCCAGCCGCCAGCCGCTGCACCATACCATTCCGCCAGCCACGATGGGGTACTCGATGCCGAAAAGGCTGCAAATCCGGTTTTTCATTGTCCCTTTCTTTTGTAGGCCATTGTGTTTGATCGGTTTAACATGCCTTGAAGCTCATGTCCAGCCCCTTGACCGAGTGGGTCAATGCGCCGATCGAGATGAAGTCCACCCCGCATTGGGCATAGTTGCGCACGTTCTCCAGCGTGATGCCGCCGCTGGATTCTATTTCGCACTGGCCGTTGATCATGGCGACCGCCTCCTTCGTGTCGGGCACGCTGAAGTTGTCCAGCATGATTCTGTCCACGCCTCCGTGGTTGAGTACCTCGAGCAGTTCCTCAAAGTTGCGCACCTCTATTTCAATCTTCAGGTCTTTCCCTTTTTCGGCGCAGTAGCTGCGGGCGCGGTCTATGGCCGCGGTGATGCCCCCGGCAAAGTCCACGTGGTTGTCCTTTAGGAGGATCATGTCGAAAAGCCCGATGCGGTGGTTGGTTCCCCCGCCTATCCTTACGGCTTCCTTCTCCAGCATGCGCATGCCGGGCGTGGTCTTCCGCGTGTCCAGGATGCGTGCTTTCGTCCCGGCCGTTTCGTTTACGTAGCTGCGGGTCATGGTGGCGATGCCGCTCATGCGTTGCAAGATGTTGAGCATGAGCCGTTCTGTCTGGAGCAGGGAGCGCACCTTCCCGCTTACTTGCATGGCGATGTCGCCGGGTTTCACTGCCGTGCCGTCGGAAATGTATACTTCCATGCGCAACTCCGGGTCGAAACGTTTGAACACCTCCCGCGCGACGTCTATGCCGGCGAGGATGCCCTTTTCCTTTATCAAGAGGTGCGATTTCCCTTCCGCTTCCGCGGGGATGCAGGAAAGGGTCGTATGGTCTCCGTCGCCAATGTCCTCCGAAAAGGCAAGGTCGAGGAGGCGGTCGGTCAAATCTTGGGGTTCAATCAATTGGTACATATGAAACAAGTATTCGTTTAGTGTTGCGCAAAAGTACGAAAAAAGCAATAGATTCCTCCCAAACCGCTGCCACTTTTCGGGAAAAGCCCAGCCCCTTGCCGGGAAAAACGCCAAGGGTTTTTCGGGAAACCCATGCCGGTGTTTTTAGAAAATAAGGACATTTTTTGGGAAAAGAAGCCGGGAAACCGTATCTTTGCCTTGCTCTAATGACATAAACTATGGTAAAACGACAACCTATATACCTCCTTTCCTTGATAATGGGCACGTTGCTCTTGGCGGCTTCCTGTGGGCGGGACACGAGAAAAGACTACCCAAGGGCCTTGGCCGATTCCATCGTCTTGGACACCGCCTTGCCGGTTGCTTCCGGCGGCGATGCTGCTGCCTGCAACGTGGCCATACGTTTCGATTACGTAGCGGCTGTTCCGGGAGGGGCGGTGCCGCAGGAAATGAACCGGGTCTTGCTGCGTGAATTGCTGGGTGCGGGCTACGGGGGGAAGGAAGTTCGGCAGGCGCTTGATTCCTTCCTCGTGGACTACGAGGCGCGCTACCGCCAGGAGATGGCTCAATTAAGGGCTTTCTCCGAGGAGTATGCCGCCCCGCTTCCGGAGAACATGGGATATAGCATAGAAATCGACAACCGGTTGGTATACAACGATTATGGGATTGCCACTTTCCGCTGCCTCCAACGCGAGCAAGCGGCGGGGGCGGAGCCTGAAACCCGCGTGCGGCTATTGAACTTCGACCTGCTCACGGGCGATTTGATCAGCCTCGACGGCCTTTTCGCCGAGGGCTATGAAGAACATGTCGATGCGCTTCTGCTGCGTAGCTTGCTGAAGATTAATAAAGTGTCAGGCGTCAAGGAACTGGAAGAGTTGGGCTATTTCACTTCCTCCTCGCTCTACCCGTCGCCCGATTTCTGCATCGAAGGCCGAAACCTGCTCTTTTTCTATAATCCGGACGATGGGATCGGGCCGTATGATGCGGACGGGGCTACCGTAATCCCCGTGGAACTGGATGACTTGTCCTTCATCTTTTCCTTGGATTCCCCCCTGCATCGCTTGGAAAAATAAGAGTTTATTCACTTTTTGATTCTTTGTCCGATGGAACTTATCCTGAAATATTTCCCAGACATTACCGAGCGCCAGCAGCAACAGTTTGCGGCCCTCGACGGGTTGTACCGCGATTGGAACGCAAAGATTAACGTAATTTCCCGCAAGGACATCGATAATCTATACGAGCACCATGTCTTGCATAGCTTGGGGCTCGCCCGTGTCGTGAAGTTCCGGCCTTCGACGCAGGTCCTCGATGTCGGGACAGGAGGAGGCTTCCCGGGAATCCCATTAGCTATTCTCTTTCCCGAAGTGGGCTTTCGGCTCATAGACAGCGTGGGCAAGAAAATCCGCGTGGCTGCTGCCGTGGCAGAATCCATCGGGCTGGAGAATGTAACGTTCTCCCATGGCCGCGCCGAGGATGAGGGGGGCAAATACGACTTCGTGGTAAGCCGCGGAGTGATGGCCTTGGCCAGCTTGGAGCGCGCCGTGCGCAAGAATATTGCGCCGGGGGCGGGACACAACGCCCTGCCCAATGGCATCCTTTGTTTGAAGGGTGGCGACTTGTCGGCCGAGGTGCAACCTTTCAGGCGCCAGGCGCAGGTGTTCCCGCTGGCCGATGAGTTTGAAGAAGAATATTTCGCCACCAAAAAAGTGTTGTACTTGCCTGTCGTCTCGCAAGGCAACGCCCGTAAATAAATTGTCCTATGCAGATAAAACGTTTTGTTGTCAATCCGTTCCAAGAGAATTGTTACCTCCTTTCCGATGGGGGAGGCGAGTCCGTGCTCATCGACCCGGGGTGTTATTCTGCGGAAGAGCGTGCCGCGGTGCAGAGATACATAAGCCAGAACGGGCTTCACTTGAGGCATTTGCTTTGCACGCATCTCCATCCAGACCATATCTTTTCATTGGCTTTCTTCGCGCGGCAATACAATTTGGAAGCCTGGGCGCACGAAGGCGACAGCACGTGGCTGCAACGCGCCCCTTGGTACAGCGCGCAGTTGGGAATCGGCTGGCCGGAAGAGGAATTGGGAAGCCCCGTCCCGCTTGGACGCCTGCTCTCCGACGGAGATGAGTTGCGCTTCGGGCAGATTACGTTGCAGGTTATCCACACGCCCGGGCACAGCATGGGCAGCGTGTGCTATTATTTGCCCGGCGAGGGCCTCCTCTTCAGTGGCGATACCTTGTTTGAAGGCAGTGTGGGGCGCACGGATTTGCCCGGGGGGAGTATATCCTTGCTGCAAAGTTCCTTGCGGGAAAAAATATTTTCCCTTCCTGACGAGGTAGAAGTATGGCCGGGTCATGGAGGCCTCACCATGGTAGGACGTGAAAAACGCTTTAATCCTTTTGCCTGACCTCCCCGGGAATGCTGGCTATACCCATTTGCCTAATGCTATCTGTAAGAACGGCAAAAACAATATGTCTTAGATTTAAGGCGAAAATGTGAACAGTCTTATAAACCAAGGGTTAAACTTTGACAAGCAAACCTGCACAGAACGCGGAAAACTTAAGAAAGAACAATAAAGAACGGTCGAAGACGAAGAGCGAGAGTGCGTGATACGCCTGTTGGACGTAGATATAGTAAAACATCATTGGCAGGAATCAAAATTAAGAAACTGCTGAAAAAAGCCATATAAAAAGACGCATTTATCTTGTGATTCATTACTTTTGCAAAGATTTAAGCGTAATATGATAGAAAAAGTCATAGCACTGGATCAAGCTGACCCGCAAATCTTTTATGGTACGGGCAATTCGAATTTGCAGATACTCAAGGCGCTTTTCCCGAAATTGCGCATTGTGGCGCGTGACCGAATCTTCAAGGTGTTAGGTGAAGAAGAGGAGCTGGATGCGTTTGAAGCGTATTTCTACAAGCTGGATCAGGTATGTGCATCCTACAACCAATTGACCGAAGAGATGATTTTGCAACTTGTCAAGGGGAAAGGGCTTCCCTTGAGGGTAGATAAAACGGTGATTGTCTACAACATGGGGGGCAAACCGATCCAGGCACGCGGAGAGAACCAAGAAAAGATGGTGTCGTCGTTTGCAACGAACGACTTGCTCTTCGCCGTAGGCCCAGCCGGCACAGGAAAGACCTACGTGGGTATCGCGCTGGCCGTACGCGCCCTAAAGGAACGCCATGTAAAACGCTTGGTGCTTTGCCGCCCCGCCGTGGAAGCGGGCGAGAAGTTGGGATTTTTGCCGGGTGATATGAAAGAGAAGGTAGACCCTTTCCTGCAACCGCTCTACGATGCGCTGCAAGACATGTTGCCCGCAGCGCGGTTGAAAGAACTTACAGAAAATGATGTAATACAGATAGCCCCCTTGGCTTTCATGCGCGGTCGTACTCTGAATGACGCGGTTGTCCTCCTCGACGAAGCGCAGAACTGCACCGTTGCCCAAATGCGCATGTTCCTTACGAGGATGGGGACGAACACAAAAATGATTGTTACCGGCGATACGACCCAAATAGACTTGCCGCGGGGACTCCAGTCGGGATTGCTGCATGCCCTGCATATTTTGAAGGGAATAAAAGGCATCGGCTTCGTAGAACTGACACAAAAAGATATCATCCGCCACAAACTGGTACAACGCATAGTGGAAGCCTACGAAGAAGACCCGCAAGAAAGAACGAAAAGGCTGCCCACGGAAGCTGACACAAGGGAAGAATCCCGCCAATAGCGTACATATAGTAACAAAATGGAACAACTATCTAAATTATAAATATGAATGCTTTAACTCACACTGAATTTCATTTCGAAGGACAAAAAAGCGTATATCACGGGAAAGTGCGCGACGTGTATGACATCAACGACGAATTGCTCGTCATGGTCGCCACCGACCGGATATCTGCCTTCGACGTAGTATTGCCCAAAGGGATTCCCTACAAGGGACAGGTTCTGAACCAGATTGCAGCCAAATTCCTGGACGCGACGGCCGACATTGTGCCGAACTGGAAGATAGCGACCCCAGACCCGATGGTAACGGTGGGTGTCAAGTGCGAAGGTTTCCGGGTGGAGATGATTATCCGGGGCTACCTTACCGGCAGTGCGTGGCGCGAGTATAAAGCCGGATGCCGTTCACTCTGCGGAGTCCCACTCCCGGAGGGGATGAAAGAGAACCAACGTTTCCCCGAACCTATCATTACCCCGACGACTAAAGCAGATGCCGGCCATGACGAGAACATATCGAAAGAGGAAATCATTGCCCAAGGCTTGGTTAGCAAGGAAGATTACGAAAGAATTGAAAACTACACGCGCCAACTGTTCCAACGCGGTACGGAAATTGCCGCCGAGAAGGGGCTGATACTGGTAGATACGAAGTACGAATTCGGTAAGCGGAAAGATACCAATGAGATATATCTTATCGACGAAATCCATACTCCCGATTCTTCACGCTATTTCTATGCAGATGGCTACGAAGAGAAGTTCGCGAAAGGCGAACCGCAGCGCCAGCTTTCCAAAGAATTCGTCCGCCAGTGGTTGATAGAACATGGCTTTATGGGGAAACCGGGTGAGCAAGTGCCGGAAATGACAGATGAGTATGTGGACAGCGTAAGCGAACGCTATATCGAGTTGTATGAGCATATCGTGGGCGAGCCGTTCGTAAAGGCTGCATCTACCTCCGGCCTGTCTGCCCGCATAGAAGAGAATGTAAGAACATTCCTTGCTTCCAGGGGATAACCTCCTTCAACTACTTTCCGACGATGAACTACGCACAGGACAAAATCAAGCCTTATTCCCAGGAAGGGAGCAAGGCCGAGCAAGTGGAAGCAATGTTTAACCATATTGCTCACGCCTATGACCGCTTGAACCATTGCCTGTCGTGGGGCATCGATCGGCGGTGGCGTAAGAAAGCGTTGCGGACGCTTCTGCCCCACCACCCGCGGGAAATGATGGATGTAGCCACCGGGACGGGTGATTTTGCCCTGTTGGCTTGCCGCATGTTGAGCCCGGAAAAACTGATAGCCACCGACATTTCGGAAGGCATGATGCAGATTGGGCGCGCAAAAGCGGAGAAAGAAGGTTTTGCCGACCGCATAGTCTTTGCACGGGAAGACTGCACCCGGCTTTCTTTTGCAGACAATAGTTTCGATGCGATCACCGTGGCTTTTGGAATCCGTAACTTCGAGGATTTGGACAAAGGCCTGCAAGAAATCCGTCGGGTACTGAAGCCGGGAGGTAAATTCGTAATCCTTGAGCTGACAACGCCGGAGCATTTTCCCATGAAGCAACTTTACCGTTTCTACAGCCTCTGGATCATTCCTACCATTGGACGGCTTCTCTCCCGCGACCGATGCGCATACGTGTACCTTCCTTCCAGCATACAGGCTTTCCCCCAAGGGAAAGCCATGAAGGAAGTGTTGCAGGAAAATGGTTTTTCCCACGTCGCTTTCCGACGATTGACCTGCGGGATTTGCACCCTTTATACGGCAGAAAAATAAATTCGAATAGACGAACGATATGGATTTATATGGATTAATAGGATATCCGCTAACACATTCTTTTTCGCGCAGCTTTTTTAACGAGAAGTTTAAGGCCGAGGGGATTAATGCGGAATACCGCAATTTTGAGATTCCGACAATCATGGATTTCATGGAAGTGGTTGAGTCAAATCCAGATTTACGCGGCTTGAATGTAACCATCCCTTACAAGGAAAAAGTCATTCCCTACTTAGACGAGCTCGATTCCTCCGCATCTGGCATCAAAGCAGTCAATGTCATCAAAATCGGACACGCAAAAGGCAAACTGCACTTGACCGGATACAATTCCGACATCATAGGCTTTACCGAGTCGATAACCCCGCTCCTTAAGCCCTATCACCGCAAGGCTTTGGTATTAGGGACGGGAGGTGCTTCGAAAGCAGTCGGAGGCGGTTTGCGGCAACTTGGGATAGAAGCCTTGTTTGTCTCCCGCATGGAAGGGAAAAAGCAATGTATCACGTATGATAAAATCACCCCGGAGTTGCTATCGGAATATAAGGTCATTATCAATACCACTCCCATTGGCATGTTTCCCATTGAAGATGCCTGCCCCGACATCCCTTACGGCGCGCTCGGAAAGGAGCATTTGCTTTACGATTTGGTTTACAACCCGGAGTCTACGCTCTTTATGAGAAACGGGGCCAAGCAAGGCGCCACTGTAAAAAACGGCTTGGAGATGCTGTTGCTACAGGCGTATGCCGCTTGGGACATCTGGCAAGGAAACAAATAAGGCCATGGCACCGGAAAGCATTCGCCAACAGTATCGCCGAATCATAGCCCTGTTGGAACGGAAAGAACTCTCTTCCGCATTAACGCAGTTGCCCACTTTTTTACATGGCATCAACGATTGGACATTGCAAGAAGAGCTGGATGACATCAAGACTTCCTACGAATACATGTTGGCCTATCTGGGTAACGGATCGGAAGATCCGCAGCGTCATCGGCTGCATTGCCAACTATTGGCACGCACTTACCAATTAAGCGACCGCATCAGGCTGCTTCATTTCCGCCAAAGCGAGTCCACCCTTATGGCTGGGCACCTACGCACCCAAGAGAAATTGCCCCCGCGCCCCCTGCAGGAATACATGCTCGGATTGGAATCATACCGGAATCTATCTATCGAATCTCCTGCACAATTATCGGGCATTGACCTACAGGGCTTCATCGAATCGTCCGAGAAACACGAACAAATCCTACGCGACCTTTTCTATGCCACATGGGGCTCATTCTTTTGGAAAGCGGTCGACAAGGAAAGTGCCTTGGCACTCTTTGCCTCCGAATCCGTCCTGTCTGTAGACAAACAGTTGTTTGCAAGCGCGATAACCCTATCCTTGTTCGACCATTTCGACCCTTTGAAGGTAGAATTGCTGTTGCAACTTCTCCTGCAAAGGACTGGGGAAACCCTCCCGGAGGGCATCCCGCTTTCCCTTTCAGTCCCGGACTTAGGCGAAGAACCTGCTTTATATGTACGCATCTTGGCTGGCGTTGCGCTCATCGCTTACTTCTATTCTGCCCGGATTCCCCTCTATCCGAACATCGCGGCACTCTATAAATTGCTCAATGACCATCCACGCTTTTCTTCTTCCCTTTCCCTCTTCCAGTTGCAACTCCTATACAGCCGCGAAAGCCCGAAGACGGAAATACGGATAAAGGAAGAGATTCTTCCCGATTTCCTTAAACGTACGAAAAGCCAGATGGACAAGTTCCACTTGGGCGACGATGCGTTCTGGAGTGAAAAGCATGGGAAGAACCCTGAATGGGAAGAACGGATGAAAGAGTCAGGCATGCAAGACATGATGGAGGAGCTGCAAAACATGATGGAAGAGGGGGAAGATGTGTTCCTTTCCTCCTTCGCGCAAATCAAGAACTACCCTTTCTTCCGTGAACTCCATGCATGGCTGATGCCTTTCAGCTTCATACAGTCCGGATTGCTGCGTTCCGTCCAAAGGCAACCCAAGGCACAACAGGAGGCAACCTTGCGGTTGCTGAAACTAGTGGACGGACTCGACACCATGTGCGACAGCGATAAGTATTCGTTCCTAATGACCCTCTTTCACATACCGGAAGCCCAACGGAACATGGTCCTGCAAAACTTGTCGGCGGGTATGATGGAACAGTTCCAGAAGGACGAAGGGAAAAAGCAAATCCAGTTCAAGACTTTGATGCGGCACTACGTGCAAGACCTGTACCGTTTCTTCAATTTATATGAACGGCGCAAGGAATTCCCCAACATTTTCCGCACCTCCCTCGACTTGTTCAACTGTCCTCTGCTAAAAGAATCCCTGGACAGCCGCGAAACGCTCCTCACTTTCGGGGAATTCTTCTTCCGCAAAGAGTTGTGGGACGAGGCAGAAAAGATATACCGCGCATTAGCCTACGATGGGGATACCTCCCGCGTGGACGCTGAAACTTACGAGAAACTCGGCTTCTGCCTTCAACAGCAAGAGAAATATGCCGAAGCGTTGGAAGCATATTCGCAGGCCGATTTAATATCCCCCGACCGCAAATGGACATTGAAGGGGCAGGCTTATTGCGCCCGGAAAATGGGAAATTACGCAGAAGCACTCACTTATTTCCAACGGCTGCGTACTTTGAGCCAAGGAAAGCCTTCGCTTTCCCTATTGATGCAGACCGGCACATGCCTGTTGCTCATGGAACGTATGGATGAGGCCATGAAGCTTTTTTTCGAGGCTGAGTTCCTTAACGAACAATCTTCACGTCCATGGAGAAACATTGCTTGGTGTTTCTTTTTGAGCGGCAAGTTTGAACAAGCCATGCGCTACTATGAGAAATTGTTGGCTCTCCCTGCGCCCACCCGCGAGGACTATTTGAATGCGGCCCATACCCATTGGGTACTCAAACGCGTACCAGAAGCCATCAAACTTTACTCAAAAGCCATGGCCTTGTATCCAGATTTCGAGACGTTCCGCGGCATCTTGGCAAAAGACACCCCGCACCTTGTACAGGCGGGCATAGCTAAAGACGACATCCCCCTCATGACCGACCTGTTGCAAAACGGGGTCACCCACAACCCTTAAAGTGACCTTTCCTTTCTTGCCGAACCGTCAATAACAAAAAGAACCTGCACGATTCCAATGAGAAGAAGCACATCCTTCCTTGGTAAGTATTCGGCCAACTACAGGTATTAAACCTTTATATACAACAATAGCGA
>CAYTPX010000027.1:0-26191 GCA_964439955.1 uncultured Bacteroidaceae bacterium
AACAATGTAAGCCTTGCCGTTTCCTTTGGAAAGCAGCAAGGCTCACATATATCCGCGGCATAGGTTAGGAAAGCCTCCCTTTCGTGAATGCCTCCGAGTACCTACCCAATAGGGGACGGGAGGAATACGCTTCCTGTTGAAATTTAGAAAGAACCTGCCAAAAGGACGGGGTTTAGAAATAGAAGCCGATATTGACGTAGAAGCACAACTTGTCCGTATAGTTACTGTATTCCATCGAAGCACCCAGCGGGCCGAACGGGGTTTGCAAACTATAGGAGAGATTGGCGCCATACAAGCAATCCCCCTCCCATAGATGGGCGGGATCGTGGCTGTTCATGGCCACACTGCTGCCCAAGCCCACATAATGAATACGCGCCAAACGGTAGCGGAACTTGATGCTTGCAATGGCAAGCAGGTTGTCGGCCATTTCCGTATTGCAGATGCCGTAGAAAGGGAGTTGCTGGGCCAAGAAGCGGCCTGGATAAGAACCCCCAAGCGTGTTCTGTTGCGAATAAGGTATCGTGTTCCCGTCGATAAGCCTGGCGTGGGCTGCGGGCTGGAGCACGAAACGGTCGGACAGGCTGAATGCCGCCTCCCACGAGGTTTGGATGGCAAAAAAGGGCTTCCCCTCTTGATAGTTGGCAAAGTTATCGGTTGTCAGCGTATAGCTGGTGCGCATTTGCAGGCCGCGCGTGGGGAAATAGGCATCGTCCCAGTTGTTCACCTGCAATTCCCCGAAATAGCTGATAAGGCGCTCGTTTTCTGCCCGGGAGATACTGGTGTATTCCGGACTTATGTTGGACAGGAAGTTGCTATAGTTAAGGTATTCGCAACGTAGCCCTGCCACAAACCGCAGGTTATGGGAGTTGCTCGTGGCAAAGAACGCCTCCATGGCGTGCTGCCGATAGGTCGCATTGTAATAGCGCTTCCCCTGTCGGTGTACATTGATGTCGTCATAACGGAAACGATAAAGCAAATTGGCCTCGAACTGCTCCTTCCGGTTTATCCTCCAGCCGTACCCGACTTCTCCCATGTAGCGTTTTCCCAACCGGGCGGTCAGGTAGAGTGACGAGGGACGCTTCCCTTTCAGATTAGCAGTGAAGTTCAGAAGCAGGCTCGCCAGTTCTTCGCTGTCGAAGCGGGCACCGACGTTGATTTCTGCCATCTGTTTCTGTTCCGGGATGAACTCTAACGTGTAAAGCCCGCCGCCAGAGTGTTCCAATAGGCGGAAATGCACGGACTCATAATTGAAATGGCTGCACAGCAAATCCATGGCTTTTTCGATTTGACGCATGCTGGCGTAGTTGTTTTCCCGCAGCCCGCACCGTTTCATGATCCACGCCTCCTCTTTTGGGGACATGTGGGGAATGACTATCCGGTCGATGGCTATTTTTTGCTGATCCGAGAAACTCCGGTAAGGGTGCGTCCGCGTTTCCTGCCGGGGCAAGGTGTCGGCCGGGGACAAAGAACCGGTGCAGGCCTTTTCCTTGAGGGCGATGGCGCGCAGGGTAATCCATTCCTTTTCGGCGGCTTCCTGCCCTTTCCGGATCAAGCTGTCGATGGCACTGGATGTGAAGCTCGTCGAGCCGTACCCTTCCACATCGACACGGATATAGACATCCGTGTTTCCCACATTCTCCGTATATTTCTCTTTACCCATGAGGCTGATTATCTGCCCCAATACGTCACCTGCATTTTTAAGCGCGCTATCGTTCTTCAGGTTGTTCTGCACGTCCACGCCGATTACGATGTCGGCCCCCATGGCCCGCACAATGTCCACCGGGTAATTGTTTACCATCCCGCCGTCAATCAGCACCATCCCATGTTCACGGACGGGAGAGAATACCCCAGGCACGGCCATGCTGGCCCGCATGGCCGTGCTCAAGACCCCGCTTTTCAGTACAACTTCCTCCCCGGTTACTATGTCTTGCGCCACACAGGCGAAAGGGATGGGCAAATCTGCAACAAAGTCCACCGAATCGTGGTATCCTATCGTAAGGAAAGAGAAAGCGTTCTGTATATTATTCCCCCGTATGAGTCCCCCGCCCAGATATTCGTCTTTCATGTTCTTCCCGAAGGAACGGGATATGATATACCGCTCCGAGCGGTTTCTTTCCTGCAAGTTTTGCGCTTCGCGCCGCTTCCTGTCGCTCAAGAGGAAGTTCCAGTCAATGCCGCGGACGATACTGTCCAGCTGGTCGGCCGTATAACCGATGGAATAGAGGCCGCCTATGATGCCCCCCATGCTGGTACCCGCAATGTAATCGATGGGGATTCCGGCCTTTTCCAATACCCTCAGCACCCCGATGTGCGCCGTCCCCTTGGCACCCCCGCCGCACAACGCAAGGCCTATCTTCGGCCTTTCCGGGAGATGCTCCTGGGAGGCGCTCGTACTGGCTATCGCCGCGTGGACAACGGCCACAAGGAGAAGGAAAAAGAGAACCCGTCTTTCCATGTCGCATACCTGTGTATTCCGTTTATCCCCGGTTCTGGAATGCCTCCAATTCCTCCGAAAGTTTCTCCCATTCGTCCACTTTCTGGTCCAGTTGCTTCTTCATTTTTCCATGCTTTTCGTAAAGAGCCATGTCGGAACTGCCCTCGGCCGTGGCCATCTGCGTCTCGAGAATAGCTAGGGCGGACTCCAATTCACTGATGGCTTGCTCGCATTCCTTAACCCCCTTTTCCAGCCGTTTCTGCCGCTTGTTGCGTTCTTTCTGCTCTTCGTAGGAAAGGGAGCTCGGTTTTTCCCTTCCCCTTTTCTCCGGAAGTGCCGCACCTTTTTCCGGCATCTGCCTGCCCTTTTCCCCATTTGCCCTTGCGGAAGAATGGAGTTCATTGAGGCTTTCGATTTGCTTCTTCGCAAGGAAATCGTAAATGCCTCCCAAATGTTCACGCACCTTCCCGCCACCAAATTCATAAACCTTGGTGACAAGCCCCTCCAAGAAATCGCGATCGTGGCTGACCACTATGACTGTCCCGTCAAAGGACAGGATCGCTTCTTTCAAGACATCCTTCGAACGCATGTCCAGGTGGTTCGTCGGTTCGTCCAATATGAGGAAATTGACCGGTTCAAGCAAGAGCCTTATCATGGCCAGCCGTGTCCTTTCCCCGCCGCTAAGGACTTTTACCTTCTTGTCGGAGGCTTCCCCCCCAAACATGAAAGCCCCTAACAAATCGCGTATCTTGGTTCGTATGTCCCCTACGGCAACCCGGTCGATGGTGTCGAATACCGTTAGCTCACCGTCAAGCATTTGTGCCTGGTTCTGGGCGAAATATCCAATTTTCACATTGTGCCCAATGGCCAAATGCCCCTCAAACGGGATTTCGCCCATGATACATTTGACCAAAGTACTTTTCCCCTCGCCATTTTTGCCGACGAAAGCCACCTTCTCACCCCGACGGACAGCCAAGTTTACATGGCTGAATACGTCATGTGCGCCGTATGACTTCGCCACCTCCTCGCAGATAAGCGGGAAATCCCCGGAACGTTCGGCGGGGGGGAACTTGAGCCGAAGCAAAGAATTGTCCTCCTCGTCGATTTGTATGCGCTCCAGTTTGGCCAACTGCTTGATGCGGCTTTGCACTTGCACGGCCTTCGCGGTCTTATAGCGGAACCGTTCGATGAAAGCCTCTGTGTCTTGTATTTGTTTTTGCTGGTTCTCGTAGGCGCGGCGTTGCTGCTCGCGGCGTTCGCGGCGGAGGGTTACAAATTGGTCATAAGAGACTTTGTAGTCATAGATACGGCCGCATTCGATTTCTATCGTGCGGTTAGTCACGTTATTTATGAATGCCCGGTCGTGGCTTACCAACACTACGGCATTCGCCCGCGTGGACAAGAATTTCTCGAGCCATTGTATGCTTTCAATGTCCAAATGGTTTGTCGGTTCGTCCAAGAGCAAGACGTCTGGATGTTGCAAAAGCAGTTTTGCCAACTCAATGCGCATCCTCCATCCACCGCTGAACTCGGAAGTCGGCCGCCCGAAGTCTTCACGCGTAAAACCCAGCCCGATGAGCGAACGCTCCGTCTCCGCCCGGAAGTTCGCGCCCCCGGCCATCAGGTATTGTTCATTCAAATAGGTAAAACGCTCTATGAGTTTATGGTATTCCCCGCTCTCAAAGTCGGAATATTCCTCCATCCGTTTCCGGAGCGACTCCATCTCTTCTTTCATCTTATGGATGGAAGAAAACGCTTTTTCAGCTTCTTCGATGACCGTCAGGTTATCGTCCAGTTCCATAATCTGGGGCAAATAACCTATCGTTGTGCCCTTGGGCATTGAGACCTGCCCGCGGGTAGGCTGCTGCTGGCCTGCCAGGATTTTCAACATGGTGGACTTGCCGGCCCCATTTTTGCCGACCAACGCAATCCGGTCGTTAGGGTTTATGACATAATTTACTTCATCGAAAAGGCTGTGGGCATTGAACTCTACGGCTAAATTATCGACTGAAATCATTTGATGCAACAAGTATGATGTAACAATAATCTTCAAGGATACGGGCAAAGGTACGGCATTTTGGTTGATGCGAATGCTTTTTTTTGTACTTTTGCGCAAAACCCAAGCATGTCATATTCAAATGAACCCTAATAGCGATACGCCGATAGCCCGCAAATATATCGACGAGGCTGTCGAGAAGATGGAAATAAAGGATTTGGCCAAAGCGACGATTCGGGAAGTGAAAACCATCGCTTCCCTCGCAGAAGAGGCCTCAGGGCAGGAATTCATCAAGATGGAAATGGGAGTGCCCGGCTTGCCACCGTCGGGAATCGGGGTAAGGGCAGAGATTGAAGCCTTAAAAAAAGGTATCGCACGCCTCTATCCGGACATAAACGGCTTGCCGGAACTAAAAAAACAGGCTTCGGCTTTTGCCAAAGCCTTCATCGATGTCGATGTCTCGCCCGAGGGATGCGTCCCTGTGACTGGTTCCATGCAGGGAACATATGCATCTTTCATGACTTCCGTACAGGCCTATCCGGAAAAAGACACAATCCTTTTCATTGACCCAGGCTTTCCGGTACAGAAGCAGCAGTGCGTCGTGATGGGAGCACGCTACGAGACATTTGACGTTTACCATTACCGGGGGGAGAAATTACGCGACAAATTGGAAAGTTACCTGAAAGGCGGGAGAATTTGCGCTATCGTCTATTCAAACCCCAATAACCCTGCTTGGATTTGCCTGTGCGAGGAAGAGTTGCGGATCATCGGAGAATTGGCAAACCGTTACAAGGTTGTAGTCTTGGAAGACTTGGCCTATTTTGCCATGGACTTCCGCAAGGAATTGAGCACACCCTACAAGCCTCCTTACCAGCCCTCGGTGGCACACTATACCGACCGCTACGTGTTGCTGGTTTCCGCCTCGAAAGTTTTCAGCTACGCCGGGCAACGCATCGGGGTATGCTGCATCAGCGATGCCCTTTACCACGAGGAGGCTCCAGGTTTCCAGCAGCGTTATGGGGGCGGGACATTTGGCACTGTCTTTATCCACCGCATACTTTATGCCCTCTCTTCGGGGACGAGTCATTCCGCACAATACGCATTGTCTGCCATGATGAAAGCAGCAACGGAAGGAACTTATGACTTCCGAAGTGAGATCTTCGAATACGGCCGCCGGGCTAAGCGGTTGAAAGAAATCTTTTGCCGCCATGGCTTTTACCTGGTATATGAAAACGACTTGGGCAATCCCCTTGCCGACGGGTTCTATTTCACGATAGGCTATCCGGGGATGACCGGGGGGGAGTTGATGAAAGAGCTGTTGTACTATGGCGTAAGTGCCATTCCGCTCGATACCACGGGAAGCGACCAGCAAGGATTGCGCGCCTGCACCTCTTTTATCGAACCGCATCAATACGAATTATTGGAAGAACGGATGGCCCTGTTTGAAGCCCATCATCCCAACCAAGCGTAGCCCTTTGAGGGGAAAAAGCTCCATGGACATTCAAGACTTACAGAAATTTTATCAGATTCCGCCAGCCAACCAACCTAAACCCCAAGAGGGAATGTTGTTGATCGCAGAGCCTTTCATGCACGACTACGTGTTCCGGCATTCGGTCATCCTGCTCGTTTCCATCTCGGACAAGGATATCATCGGATTACGATTGGACCTACCGCCATTTTACGACCGGGGACTGGACAAAATAGTCCCGGAATTTGCCCATATCGAATCCTTGGAGCATGATGTCTACAATGGGGGGCCGGTCGGGAAAGACACCCTTTTTTTCCTGCACACCTATCCGGATCTAAGGAATGCCTCGCCCGTACTCCCGGGACTATGGGTAAATGGCGATTTCGAACAGATGAAACATAGGATGCTTACAGACCCTGCCCCGAAAGCCCGCAGCCGTTTCTTCTTAGGCTATTCCTGCTGGACTCCCGCCCAGCTGCGGAATGAGATAGAACACCGGAATTCCTGGATATTGGGGAATACGGACGTGCAACACGTGCTGGGTTACGAAGAAAACATGTGGGCGGGCACATTAGCCCGGATGGGGCGGAAATATGAAGTCTGCACCCACTTTGCCCGGATTCCCCTTTACAATTGACCCACAAGAGACATGCCTGCAAAAACGAAACGACAGCCCGGACATGCCCAACTCTGCAACCTGCTTAGTGCAGGACTGGGGATAAAGAAAGAGGCTGACCCTGCATTGTTCCCTAAAGGCGAGGCCAATTGGGAATCTTTGTACAGCCTGGCAAGGCAACAGGCCGTAGCTGCCATTGCATGGGACGGCCTGTTGACTTTGCCTAAGGAACTGCATCCCGAAAAGAAGCTGTTCTACCAATGGTTTTCTTGCGTGTTGGAGACCGAACGTGCCAACCAAAAAGTGAACGCCACCCTAAGGGAGCTGGACGACCTCATGGCCAACAAGTTCCACATGCCTTACATCTGCCTGAAAGGCCAAGGAACCGCCACATTATACCCCCACCCGGAACACCGCTCCTGCGGCGACATCGATTTTTATGCCGGACGGAAAACGGCCAAGGAGCTGGACGATTTGCTGGAGAGGAACGGGTTTCGCGCAGAATCCCATTCCACAAAACATACTAAGTATGACTTTCACGGCGTAAACGTAGAGAACCACTACATGGTAAGCCTTTTCTTTTGGCCGGGGAATACGTGGAAATTAGACAGGTTAGTAAAGGAATGGTTTCCCAACGGCATCGTTTTCCGCGCAATGCAAACCGGAAAAGACGGTTCGTTTCCCATCCCCATTGCACCCCCATGGTTTGAAGCCTTGTTTTCCGTCATCCATTTTTCAAGCCATTTGCGCCTCGAAGGAGTGGGATTACGGCATTTGTGCGATTGGTACTTGTTGGCCCGCCAACCGGGTCTGGATATCGACCGTTACTCCCAAGGCCTCCATATCCTCGGGCTTGCCTACATGGCCTCTACCATGGAACGCTTGGCACGCTCCCTGCTGGAAGGGAAGGACGTGCGGCTCTCGCGTATGGAGCAAAAGGTGGAACAAGCCATTTGGGAAGGGGGGAACTTCGGGCACTACGCCAAGGATGCCCACGACCACTCGTTTGCCTCTTCTGGAGGATTCTTGAAAGTCATGCTGCGGCTTTTTGCCCATGATGTCCGACGCAGCTACTGCTTTTTCCGCCTGGCGCCGATGGAATGCCTGCTCAGCCCGCTGTTCCGGATGGGCGGATATGTGCGTCGCAAGGGTGGCATACACTGACTTCCCCCTCCCCGACAGCGCAGGTACAATGGACCGCCTCCTTTCCATCCGGTTTTTCCCTTGCCGCAAACGAAGAAAACCGGCAGGACTTTTTCCATTTCCCCATGCCCTTTCCCCCGACATACCCCATAGTCCAGAACAAAACAAAGTGGGGGATGGATGCGAATCCCGCCCCTTTTGCCATTGGAGTTTTAGGCCAATCCTTCTTCCCGGCCTTCCCTATGAAACCTAAATCGCGACCCCTCACACGTATTTCGCCGGGCGTAATTCTTCCGAGGCACAGACCGCAAACGAAAAGCCGGAAAGATTTATTTCCTCATACCAAGTTTTTGTATTACTTTTGCGCGCAAAATAGAGCAGACAGCCCCGACAAAAGGCGTAAGAACAGATGAAAAAGTTTGCGGAACACAGCCAATTCAACCTCTCGGAAATAAATAAGGAAGTCCTGGAAAGGTGGGACAAAAAACAAATCTTCCGCCGCAGCATGAGCGAGCGTGAAGAATGTCCGGCGTACATATTTTATGAAGGCCCTCCTTCGGCCAACGGCATGCCGGGCATCCACCATGTCATAGCGCGCACCATAAAAGACATTTTCTGCCGTTACAAGACGATGCAGGGCTTTTGCGTCAAGCGCAAGGCGGGATGGGACACACACGGCTTGCCCGTGGAACTGGGCGTTGAGAAAAGCTTGGGCATCACCAAGGAAGACATCGGGAAGAGCATCAGCGTAGAAGACTACAATGCCGCCTGCCGGAAAGAGGTGATGAAGTTTACCCACGAATGGGAAGACTTGACCCACCGGATGGGCTATTGGGTGGACATGAACGACCCGTATATCACTTACGACAACCGTTACATCGAGACGCTCTGGTGGCTTCTTTCCCAACTCTACCAGAAAGGGCTGCTCTACAAGGGCTACACAATACAGCCCTACTCCCCCGCCGCCGGCACGGGGCTCAGCTCCCATGAGCTGAACCAGCCAGGTTGCTACCGCGACGTGAAAGACACGACGGTGACGGCGCAGTTCAAAATAACCGAACCGCGGGCGGAATGGACGGAATGGGGCACGCCTTACTTCCTGGCATGGACAACCACGCCGTGGACGCTTCCCAGCAACACCGCCTTGTGCGTAGGCCCGAAGATTGCTTATGTGGCCGTGCGGAGCTATAACCCATACACAAGCGAGAAGGTGACAGTCCTCTTGGCCAAAGAACGCCTTTCCGCCTATTTCAACCCGAAAGGCGCAGAGGCGGACATGGAGGCTTACAAACCGGGCGACAAGGTAATCCCTTTCCGTATCGTAGGAGAATATATGGGTACGGAGCTAACCGGAATCCACTATGCGCAACTCTTCCCGTGGGTGCGCCCGGAGGAAGGAGCGTTCCGCGTCATCGAAGGAGACTATGTAACGACCGAAGACGGAACGGGCATCGTGCATATCGCGCCCACTTTCGGCGCAGATGACGCATCCGTAGCCAAGGCCGCCGGAGTCCCCCCCCTCCAACTCATCAGCAAAAAGGGGGAAGCACGCCCCATGGTCGACTTGGCTGGGAAATTCTACCGCTTGGAAGAATTGGATGAAGCGTGGGTGAAAGAACACGTCAATACCGAATTGTACAGACAATACGAAGGCCGGTTTGTCAAAAACGCCTACGACCCCAACCTGACTGACAAGGACGAGACGCTGGACATTGCCCTGTGTATGGACATGAAAGCCAGCAACCGTGCGTTCAAGATAGAAAAGCACATCCACAATTACCCCCACTGCTGGCGGACGGACAAGCCGGTTCTCTACTATCCGCTGGACAGCTGGTTCATCCGCTCCACGGCTTGCAAGGAAGAGATGATCCGCCTAAACAAAACCATCCAGTGGAAACCGGAAAGCACTGGTACGGGACGCTTCGGGAAATGGCTCGAAAACTTGAACGACTGGAACCTGAGCCGCTCGCGCTATTGGGGTACGCCGCTCCCCATCTGGCGCACGGAAGACGGCGACGAGGAGAAGTGCATAGGCTCCGTAGAAGAACTCTACACGGAGATAGAGCGTTCGGTGGCTGCGGGCCTCATGGAAAGCAACCCTTACAAGAAACGGGGATTCCAGCCGGGCGTATATACGAAAGAGAACTACGAAAAGATCGACCTGCACCGCCCTTATGTCGATGAGATAATACTTACCTCCCGCACTGGGAAACCCATGCGCCGCGAGCCCGACCTCATAGACGTTTGGTTCGACTCCGGCTCCATGCCGTACGCCCAGATACACTATCCTTTTGAGAACAAGGAACTTTTCGACAGCCATACGGTCTACCCGGCCGATTTCATTGCCGAAGGCGTCGACCAAACCAGAGGCTGGTTCTTCACCCTGCATGCCATCGCCACCATGATATTTGGGAGCGTCGCTTTCAAGCACGTCATTTCCAACGGGCTGGTGCTCGACAAAAACGGCAACAAGATGAGCAAACGGTTGGGCAATGCGGTCGATCCGTTCGGAGCCATCGAGCAATACGGCTCCGACCCCTTGCGCTGGTACATGTCGACGAACTCCGCACCGTGGGATAATTTGAAGTTTGACGAGAACGGCGTAGAAGAAGCCCGCCGGAAGTTCTTCGGCACCCTCTACAACACCTACTCATTCTTTGCCCTTTATGCCAATGTGGACGGGTTCACCGGCAACGAACCCTCCATCCCCCTCGCCGACCGTCCCGAAATAGACCGTTGGATTCTCTCCGAGTTGCATACGCTCATCGAGGAAACCACCAAAAGCCTGGACGACTACGAGCCGACCCGTGCCGGAAGGGCAATACAAGATTTCGTATGCGACAACTTGAGTAACTGGTACGTCCGCCTGTGCCGCAAACGCTTCTGGGGAGGCGGACTGTCAGAAGACAAACTCTCGGCTTACCAAACGCTTTACCATTGTTTGAGGACCGTCTCGCTCCTAATGGCCCCCATAGCCCCCTTCTACGCCGACATGCTGTACACCGACCTTGCCGCGCCCGACCCCGGGAAGAAAGACTCTGTACATTTGGAGTTTTTCCCAAAGAGCAATCCGGAATACATAGACAAAGGACTCGAAACCCGCATGGGGATGGCGCAAAGAGTAACAAGCATGGTACTGGCCCTGCGCCGCAAAGTAAACATAAAAGTACGCCAACCGTTGCAGTGCATTCTCATTCCCGTGGCCGACGATACGCAAGAAGCCTGCCTGGCTGCCGTAGCCGATTTGATCAAGCACGAAGTAAACGTCAAAGAGATACGCTTTGTCAAGGGGACTTCCGGCATACTCGTAAAGAAAGTAAAGTGCGACTTCAAGAAATTAGGCCCCAAGTTTGGCAAACGGATGAAAGCCGTGGCCGCCTTGATTGCCGGGCTTTCCCAAGAGCGGATTTTGGCATTGGAACAAGACGGGAGACTGGACATAGAATTAGAGGGAACGACTGTCACGATAGAATCCTCCGATGTGGAAATATTCAGCGAGGACATTCCCGGATGGCTCGTGGCCAACGAGGGAAAACTCACCGTAGCGTTGGAAGTGACCCTCACCGAAGAGCTGAAGCAAGAAGGCATGGCCCGCGAACTGGTCAACCGCATCCAAAACCTCCGCAAGGCATCGGGATTGGAAATCACCGACAAAATCAACATACGCCTGCCCCACCACGAAGCGACCGACGCTGCCGTGCAGAACTACCGCGAATATATCTGCACGCAAGTCTTGGCCGAATCGCTGGAAATAGGCGGCACTCCGGAAAACATAGGCATGCTATTGGACTTCGAAGGCTTCAGCATACCCATCCAGATAACCAAGGCTTAACCCAAAAAACAATACTTTCCAAAACGAAAACCGAAAAACAATAACTTCAAAACTATGGCTGAAAAAACAAGATACTCGGACACCGAACTCGAAGAGTTCCGCGCCATCATCATGCAAAAACTGGAAGTTGCAGAAAAAGAATACGAGCAAATGAAAGCCGCCTTGATGCACACCGACGGGAACGACATAGACGACACCTCTTTTTCCTATAAGGCTTCTTTGGAAGAGAGCTCCTCATTCAACAAAGAAGAAGCTACCCGCATGGCACAACGGCAACTCAAATTCATCCAAGGGCTGAAGGCCGCCTTGATCCGCATAGAGAACAAGACCTACGGGATTTGCCGCGAAACAGGCAAACTCATCCCTGCCGAGCGCCTGCGTGCCGTGCCCCACGCCACGTTGAGCATCGAGGCCAAGAACAAACGTTAAGCCCCCTTTGCGCGAGATGACTGCCGCAAACCGGATGCGGTGGCTCACTGTGGCCATCATAACAGGCGTGCTCATCGCCGACCAAGCCAGCAAAATTGCTGTCAAGACCCAAATGTGCCTGCACGACCGCATAGCGGTATGCGGCGATTGGTTCTACATCCTCTTCACTGAAAACAAGGGGATGGCATTCGGGATGGAAATCTTTTCCAAATGGTTCCTCACCTCGTTCCGCATCGTGGCCGTCGTCCTCATAGCCTACTACCTGCACCGCCTCATCAAGCAGGGCGCACGCAGCGGATACATCGCTTGTTTGGCGTTCATCTTGGCCGGCGCGTTGGGCAACCTCATCGACAGCCTTTTCTACGGCCTCATATTCAGCGAAAGCCTGCCCCGCACCTTTTGGAACCAAGAAGCGGCCACCTTTGTCCCCTTCGGAAGCGGTTATTCCGGTTGGCTACACGGGAAAGTCGTGGACATGTTCTATTTCCCTATCATCGAGACAACGTGGCCTTCGTGGATGCCCTTTGTCGGAGGGGAAGAGTTCGTATTCTTCAGTGCGATATTCAATGTGGCCGATGCCGTACTTTCCTGTAGTTTCGTAGCCCTCCTGCTCTTTTTCCGGAAAGAACTCGAAGACCTGTTCGGCGTCATGGAAAAGAAAGACAACGACAAGCAATGAGGCGTCTCCTTTTTTTATGCGCATTCCTGTTCCTGCTCGGCAACCTCCTCTTCTTAGGGGGCTGCGACTATGGGAGACCTAAAGGCGTACTCTCCAAAAACAAGATGGCACAAGTCTTAGCCGACTACCACCTCACCTACAGCATCGCGCAAAACCTCCCCTCCGACAAGCGCTACCAAATCCCTCTGCTCATCAAGGGAACATTGAGAAAGCACAAAGTGACGGAAGCGCAATTCGACTCATCGCTCATTTGGTACACCCGCAATCCACGCGACTTAAACACCATCTATAGCCACGTGAACCGTATCCTCACGGAGCGGGAAGCAGCCCTTGCGCAAGAAACCGAGGAGCAAAAGGCCTCTGACGGGACGTCCGCGGAAGGAAAAGAAGAGGAGGGACGCCGCCCATTCGGCAAAGACGACAGCGTCGATGTATGGCAGCACGACCGGTTCTACGCCATGAACCGCCTTTCCTCCACCCGCCGCGTGGAATTTGTCCTCAGCCCGGACAGTACATTCCGCAGCACCGACCGCTTGGAATGGGAGTTCGAAACCCGGTTTCTGCCCGAAGACAACGGAAAGGGGGGCAAGGCCATCGCGTTCTTGCTGGCCCGTTACCGCCCCGACTCCATCATGATTCGCACCCAAATCATCCGGAAAGACGGGCGATACTCGTTCGCCTTGCAGAACAAGTCCGCCCGTGCCATCCAACAGCTATGGGGCTTTGTACAATATTACCCGGGAGATGACGAAACGGCCAATAGCGTAAACCAGCTGTTCATCGACCGGATACGGCTCATGCGTTACCGTAAGAAATGAACCGCCGGATTGCTTCCCACTACCTGCTCCTCCACATGTCGGGATTATTGACGGACGAGCTGGAGAAAGTTGAATCAGCCCGGCGCGGGCTACCCACCCTTTCCGCCCAGGAGATTGCCGCCCTTTGGCAAAATCCCCTATTCCCGCCGCGGCACATCCCTTCCCTGCTCCCCTACCCCACACCCCACGCCCGGCGACCGGACGCATACGTGGGATTCTCCCATTGCCGTGTCGAGCTGGCCGGCGACAGCCACCTTTGTGCCCTCAGCCCGTTCCGTGGCGAAACAGAATCGACCGAGTGGTATCCCGGCCTACTCGTTTTCGACAAAAAGTGGCAACGCTAATCGCAGCAACTACCGCCCCTTTTGCCCTTTTGCGGAAGCGTTTTTCAGTAAAAAGGACTAAAAAAGCAAAATCCAACGGGTCAATATCCCGGCTTTTTACCTACTTTGCCGCAAATTTTCAATAGGCCATTCTTCCATGAGCAGAAAAAATTCTTCCACCTTCATTCTCTTGTTCTTAGCCACGCTCACGGCTTTCGGCCCGTTTGTAACCGATATGTACCTGCCCACCCTCCCCGAGATGGTCACTTTCTTCCATACTTCTTCGTCACTGGTCCAGTTGGGCCTCACAACCAGCATGGTAGGGCTTGCCGCAGGACAGCTGTTTTTCGGGCCATTGAGTGACAAATACGGACGCCGACCACTGCTTATTGCCGGCATGTGCCTCTTCCTCCTCGCAACAGCCGGCTGCCTCTATTCCTCCACAATCATACAGTTTGTAGGCTGGCGCCTGGTGCAAGGCATTGGAGGGGCAAGCGGCATTGTCATCTCCCGTTCCGTGGCCGCCGACAAATATTCCGGGCGCGAGTTGGTAAAGATGTTGGCCATCATCGGGGCCATCAACGGCATCGCGCCCGTAGCGGCTCCAATTGGCGGAGGTGTCTTGGCCGAGCACATCGGTTGGCAAGGCATCTTCTGGGTATTGCTTATCTTGGGCATCATCCTGCTAACGGGTTGCTTCCACTTTGTCGAAACCCTTCTCCCGGAAAGACGCGACCGGCAAGGATGGACCCACATAATCCACAACTTCGGCACGGTGCTGCATAACCGGCTTTACGTGTGCTATATCCTCCAGTTCGCCTTTTCCCAAGGCGTATTGTTTGCCCACATTGCTTCCGCACCGTTCATTATGCAAACGCATTACAGCTTCTCCCCCATGCTTTTCAGTTTTTGTTTCGGATTGAATGCCTTAGCTATCGTTGTCGCCGCCGCACTCTCTGCCCGCTTCCGCCACCCGGAATTGGTCCTGTACCGCGGAAGCCAAGCCATGCTGGTCCTTGCCTTGCTGCTGCTCGTCGCATTAGGCAACCACTGTGGCTTCTGGGTCTACGAAATCTTGCTGATAGGGTTATTGGTCACCTTGGGCTTTTCATTCACTTCCTCCAACGCCTTGGCCTTGAATGCCGAACGAACCCACTCCGGTACGGCATCGGCCTTGCTCGGCGCGCTGGGGTTCGCATCCGGCGGGTTAGTCTCGCCACTGGTCGGCATCGGTGACATTTTGCTCTCCACCGGCATCGTATTCACACTCGCCGCATTGGGCGCGCTCATCTGTGCCCGCCTCTCCCTGCAAGGATTCATCAAACGGGGCGTGCAAGTGAAAGATCCTTTGCCCACAAAACGGCGCAGAGGATGCCCAGCCACGAACCATCATACCCCGCATTGTCCCTGAATAAGAGAAAAACGGCGTCAAAGATCCAACAACAACTCGACCGGACAATGATCCGACCCCATTACCTCGCCCAATATGGCCGCACCAGCCAAATGGGAACGCAATACATCGGAAACCAAGAAATAATCGATACGCCACCCGGCATTCTTCTCCCGCGCCCGAAACCGGTACGACCACCACGAATAAGCCCCCTCCAAGTCGGGGTAGAAGAAGCGGAACGTATCGGTAAAACCCCTGTCAAGTAATGCGGAAAACTTCGCCCTTTCCGCATCTGTAAAGCCTGCGTTCATCCGGTTCGTCCTCGGGTTCTTCAAATCGATTTCCCGATGGGCCACGTTCAAATCGCCACAGACGACCACCGGTTTCCCTTCCGATTCAAGGTTCTTCAGATAAGTTGCAAAATCATCCTCCCAAGCCATCCGATAGTCCAACCTGCGAAGCCCGTCTTGGGAGTTAGGCGTATAGACCGTAACCAAGAAGAAATGTTCCAACTCCAATGTAATCATGCGCCCTTCCCGGTCATGCATTTCTTTTCCCATCCCGTAGCGCACGGACAGGGGCATCTGCCGCGACATAATTGCCGTACCGGAATACCCTTTCTTCTCCGCATAATTCCAATACGTATGATAACCATCCAAGGGCAAATCGATTTGCCCGGCCTGCAATTTAGTCTCCTGCAAACAGAAAAAATCAGCATCACAAGCCTTGAACACATCCATGAAACCCTTGTCGCGGCATGCACGTAAGCCATTTACATTCCACGATATTAATTTAATCATAATACTGTATCTTTTGTTTATTGCTTTCCATAATCCTGCCGTACATGAATCCCGGTACAACGAGGCAAAGGTACATTTTTTCCCGCCACAGCTGAAAAACGACTTCACTAAAAGCCACAAAACATGCCTTATGACGCCGCGATAAAACCATCCTTCCCTCAAAAGCGACAAGCGAAGCTGCAAACCCGGCTGGAAGTTGGACCCTGAAGGAGGCATCCCGTCCGGTATCCCTTTTAAGGAACTCCCGGACGATTGGGTATGCCTCGTCTGCGGAGTCGGGAAAGAAGATTTTGAAGAAACCGACGAATAACCCAAAGCGGATTCAACCCCACAGAGAAGCGGCCTACTTGCATAGGCCGCTTCCTTTCGTTTCCTTACTAATCCCCCATCCGTGGGATGCCTATTCATCACCGGCCAATTTTCTATTGACGCATACTTTCAGTTTTTGGCACATGCACATGCCAATCTGCACAAAAAGAACAAGCTATCGGCAATTCTAAAGGAATGGAAATGACACCTTGAGAATAAATCCTCAAAAAGATACCGATTTTCAATTTGTTTATAACAAAATAAACCGTAATTTCGCCACTGCTATTCTTTAAAAGGCATTCAATCGCAGGAAAGCCAACCTTCGACAAATCTATAATACAAATACATTAATTTATGAAAAAGCATAATTTCAATGCAGGACCATCCATCCTCCCACGTGAAGTAATTGAACAAACGGCGCAGGCCGTATTGGACTACAACGGCTCGGGGCTTTCCATTCTCGAGATCAGCCACCGGGCCAAGGATTTCCAACCCGTCGTAGACGAGGCAGTAGCCTTGTTCAAGGAATTGCTCGACATACCGGACGGTTATTCCGTACTGTTCCTGGGAGGCGGTGCAAGCACCCAATTCTGCATGGCCCCATATAATTTCCTTAAAACCAAAGCCGCTTACCTGAATACGGGCACTTGGGCCAAGAAAGCCATCAAAGAAGCCAAAAACTTCGGCGAGGTTGTCGAGGTTGCATCTTCGGCCGATGCCAACTATACGTTCATCCCGAAAGAATACGAAGTGCCATCCGATGCTGATTATTTCCATTATACCTCGAACAACACCATCTTCGGTACCGAACTTCGGAAAGCCCCTGAAGTGGGAGTACCGCTGGTTTCCGACATGTCGTCCGACATCTTTTCCTACCCGATAGACGTTTCTAAATATATCTGTATTTATGGCGGCGCACAAAAGAACTTGGCACCTGCCGGCTTGACGTTCGTAATTGTAAAGAATGACGCAGTAGGGAAGACCGGACGTGCCATACCGACCATGCTGAACTACCAGACCCATATCGATGCCGGATCCATGTTCAACACACCGCCCGTCATGCCTATCTATTCCGCAATGCTCAACTTGCGCTGGCTCAAAGCCCAAGGTGGCGTAAAAGAGATGGAACGCCGCGCAAAAGAGAAGGCCGACATGCTGTATGGAGAAATCGAACGCAACAAATGCTTCGTCGGCACCGCAAAAGAAGAAGACCGCTCCCGCATGAATATTTGCTTTGTCATGGCACCGGAATACAAGGAACTGGAAAAAGAATTCCTCGACTTTGCCACCGCGCACGGCATGGTAGGAGTCAAAGGCCACCGATCCGTGGGCGGATTCCGGGCGTCGTGCTACAACGCACTGCCCAAGGAAAGCGTGCAAGCATTGATAAGTTGCATGCAGGAATTTGAGAAAAAACATTAATTAGGGAACGTAGAAACGAGGACAAAGAAGGATATAAATAAAGAAGCCATATATTCTGACATGAAAATCTTAGTAGCAACAGACAAACCTTTTGCCAAAATAGCAATCGACGGCATACGCCAAGTCGTGGAAGAAGCAGGGCACGAACTCGCCCTGCTCGAAAAATACGGTGAAAAGTCCCGCCTGCTTGAGGCAGTCGCCGATGCCCATGCGCTCATCATCCGAAGCGATGTGATAGACAACGAAGTAATGGAAGCAGCCAAAGTCCTGCAAATCATCGTGCGGGCTGGTGCCGGATACGACAACGTAGACTTGGCCTCCGCCACCGATCACCACATCGTGGTCATGAATACCCCAGGCCAGAACTCCAACGCCGTAGCAGAACTCGTATTCGGATTGCTCGTGTTCGAACTCCGCAACCGCTACAATGGGACTTCCGGCAGCGAGCTGAAAGGGAAAACCATCGGCATCCACGCCTATGGCAACGTAGGCCGCAACGTGGCCCGCATCGCCAAAGGATTCGGCATGACGGTATATGCCTACGACGCGTTTTGCCCGAAAGAAGTAATCGAAGCCGATGAAACCATCGCCGTAGACTCGGCCGAGGCACTTTACCAGAAGAGCGACATCGTATCCCTGCATATCCCGGCCACGGCAGAGACGAAGCAATCCATCGGATACGACCTGCTCAAGAACATGCCCGAGAAAGGTATCCTCATCAATACTGCGCGCAAGGAAGTAATCGACGAACCCGGCCTTATACGCCTCATGCAGGAACGCACCGGATTCCGCTACATTACCGACATAGCCCCGGACGACAAAGAGGGATTCACCCAGTTTGAAAACCGTTACTTCGCCACCCCCAAAAAAATGGGGGCGCAGACAGCTGAAGCAAATATCAATGCCGGAATCGCCGCAGCACGGCAGATTGTAGCCTATTTCAAAGACGGCTGCGAGAAATTCCGGGTGAACAAATAAATGGCTCCGGGCAAATCCCGCACACAAAACCAAGCCCAAGGATAGCACCAGCTTCCCGGGCTTGGTTCTTTTCTTCCCTCCCTTTTTACAAAACACCCAAAAACTGATACCAAATGGCTGTAATCAAACCATTCAAAGGTGTACGTCCACCTGCACAGTGGGTAGAAGAAGTCGCTTCCCGCCCCTACGACGTCTTGAACTCCGACGAAGCACGTACCGAGGCCGCCGGAAACGAAAAATCCCTCTACCACATTATCAGACCGGAAATAGACTTCCCGGAAGGCATCGACGAGCACGACCCACGCGTCTACGAACAAGCCACCCAAAATTTCCGAAAATTCCAAGAAAATGGATGGCTCGTGCAGGACGAGCAAGAGTGCTACTACATATACGCCCAGACCATGAACGGGAAAACCCAATACGGCTTAGTAGTAGGAGCCTATGTGCCCGATTACCAGAACGGGACTATAAAAAAACACGAGCTGACCCGCCGGGACAAAGAAGAAGACCGCATGAAGCACGTGCACGCCACCAATGCCAATATCGAACCCGTCTTCTTCGCCTATCCCGACAATGCGGAAATAGACCACATCGTAGCCCGCTATACCGCCGGGAAACCCATCTACGATTTCATAGCACCGGGTGACGGATTCCGCCACCAGTTCTGGATTATCGACAACAAAGACGACCAAGGGCGCATCACCAGCCTGTTCGCCCAAATGCCCTCCCTCTACATTGCCGACGGACACCACCGTAGTGCCGCCGCCGCCTTGGTAGGAGCTGAGAAAGGAAAACAAAACCCCAGCCACCGGGGCGACGAGGAATACAACTATTTCATGGCCGTATGCTTCCCTGCCAGCCAGCTCACCATCATCGATTACAACCGCGTTGTGAAAGACCTGAACGGCTTCACACCCGAAACTTTCCTGCAAGCCCTGAAAAAACATTTCGACGTAGAAGAAAAAGGCACTGAGACCTATAAACCCCAACGGCTGCACAACTTCTCGCTCTACCTCTCCGGGAAATGGTACAGCCTTACGGCCCACCCGGACACGTACGACGACACGGACCCAATAGGCGTGCTGGACGTGACGATTTCCTCACGCCATGTCTTGGACGAGCTACTCGGCATCAAAGACCTACGTACCGACAAGCGCATCGACTTCGTAGGCGGCATCCGCGGATTGGACGAGCTGAAACGCCGCGTCGACAGCGGTGAAATGCAAGTAGCCTTGGCACTCTACCCCGTCTCCATGGAGCAACTGATGGACATAGCCGACAGCGGCAACATCATGCCCCCCAAGACCACATGGTTCGAGCCCAAGCTCCGCTCCGGACTGGTAATACACAAATTGGATTAAACCTTGCTACCACAGGACAGAGAAAACGGGAAAATGCTTGCAAGCATTTTCCCGTTTTCTCTTATTGCCCCGCCCCAAAAAATCCTACGGGCACGGGCAAGGAAGGGAAAAGAAGCCCAACAGGACCGGCATCAAAAGCCCCATGGTACCACCGACAGGGGGAAAGAATAAAACCATCCATATAAAAAACGGACCTTCGGCGGGGCAAACCGGACAAAGTGCCGCGGCTTTCAAGGCAATGGGGAACGCTTGCCATCACGAGCCCAAGCCCCTATTCTTCCGACAAGCAACTTTTTTTAAGAGTATTCCTTTGGCAATACGAACAGAATAGCTGATTTTTGCAAAACAGGTAATAGATAAAAATGATATGAAAATGAACAGTTATCTTTCTGCCTGCCTACTAATTGGGGCGGGCGCATGTCTTTACGCTTGCAAAACTCAAAAAAACGAGAATGAACGTCTGGCGGCCAACGCCGTGCCGGAAGCTACGATTCCGGCGAATGACAGGCCACCGATGCAACACGACAGGCCCGACGGCCCGCCACCGGGCGGCATGGGAATGCCCCAAGGAGGCATGCCTCCCGGCGGGCCGGGTGGTGGACCTGGTGGCGGCCAGTTTGACGAAGGGCTGATACAAGCAGCCATCATGGCCACCGAAGGGGAGATTGTCCGCCAAGGCGAAGAAATCCTGGCATCGGGAGAAAACGAGTCGGCCGTAGCTGCCCGCAACGACAGCAAGGTGGAACTACGGGCAAACACAATCACCACATCGGGGCACACTACTTCGCAAGACCACAGTAGCTTCCAAGGCCTGAACGCCGGCGTTCTGGGCAGGGATGACTCGGAAATACGCATGTCCGGCAACCGCATCAGCACCACCGGATTGGGAGCCAACGCCATCTTCGCCTATGGCAACAGCGTCATCTATTCCGACAACGACGTGATAGTCTGCACGGGCGACGGCGGGCACGGCATCATGTGCAGCGGAGGCGGTACGATACATGCCACGAACGTGGACATCACCACCAGCGGCAAGAATTCCGCCCCCGTGGCGACCGACCGGGGCAGCGGCACCATCACGGTCGACGGTGGACGCATCGTGAGCCACGGCCAAGACTCGCCGGGACTTTACTCCACCGGCCAACTATCCCTCACCGGAGTAGACATTACTTCCGACGGCAGCGAAGTGGCAGTCATTGAAGGTTCCAACCAAATCCTCCTGGATAATTGCAGCCTGACGTGCGAATTTCCCCGCAAGTGGGGCATCATGATTTACCAGAGCTTCTCGGGCGACGCAGAAGGGGCGGACGGGGAATTCAAAGCAACCCATTCAGCTATCCACGTCACGGGGGAAGACAGCCCGCTCTTCTTTGTTACCAACTCGACTGCTTATATCTCATTGGACGGGAACGACATCAGCTGTGCTTCGGGCATCCTGCTGAACGCCGCCGCTTCCCGCTGGGGACACGAAGGCGAGAACGGCGGCACGGCCGTCATCACGGCCCGCTGGCAAACGCTGGAAGGAAGCCTGCTGGCTGATGCAGACAGCCGCATCAACCTGCACCTTACCGAGGGTTCCGTATTAAAAGGCACTGTCAATCCCGACGCAACCGCCAAAGCTGTGGAAGTACATATCGACAAGGACAGCCGCTGGGAGTTGTCGCAAGACGCCTATGTTTCAGTAATCGAGGCTGACCTGACGGGCGGCAACGTGGCGAACATTTCTGGCAACGGGCACAACATATACTACGACCCTGCGAAGAATCCCTCGCTGGAAGGAAAGGCATACCCCTTGTCTGGCGGCGGCGAACTGAAGGCGAAAGAATAGGAAAAGCCCCATCAACATAGATCAGGACAGGACATATCGCATCATGAATAAGAATCCGGTTTCCGCAAGAATGCTGCGCCTGTGTATGGCTATGCCGTTGTTGTTCGTAACAATAGCCTGCTCGGATGACGAGAATGGACTCCACCGCGGGTATGCTGCCGAAGAGAGTACCGATAATAAGCTTCCGGAATCTGTTAGCGACTTGCTGAACTTCACCATCTCCTTTGACGAAACGGATGAGGAGATGTATGGCAATATGGAAGAAGACATCGTCTCCGATCCTTCCGCCGAAGGCTATCAGGACTTTGTCGAGAACTATTCCTTTTCCACGAAGGTGACGGTAAGCTATGACGGCACGGAAGCCACGGTTACCGGTGTGCCGGAAGGCGTCACGCTTAGCCAAGTGGGAGCGCATGTAGTGGTAAACTCTACGCTTCCTGCCGTGGAGTATGTGCTGAGTGGAACGGCCACTAACGGTTCGTTCAAAGTATATAGCGATGAGCCTTTCCGCCTCTCCCTGTCCGGCGTGTCGATAACCAACAGGGAAGGCCCTGCCATCAACATCCAGTCTTCCGGGCGCGCCTTCGTCATGGCTGAAGAAGGCACGTCCAACAGCTTGGCCGACGGGGACAAGTATGATACGAAAGTGGACGGCGAGTCCATGAAAGCATGCCTCTTCAGCGAAGGAAGCCTGATATTCGGCGGTACGGGATCGCTGAATGTGACGGGCAACAACAACCACGCCATCACAAGTGATGGCGGCATCCGCTTCCGGGCAGGATGCCGTGTTACCGTGGATGCTGCTGCAAACGATGGTATCCACACCGATAACCAGATTACCATCGGCGGTGGTATCATCCGCATCACGGCGGAAGGCGATGGCATCCAATGCGGCGACGAAGGCATCTCCGTAACCGGAGGGTTTGTCTATCTCGCCCCGTCGGATGACGGTTCGGACGGGCTGAAGGCTGAACAGGGCGTAGACATATCCGGTGGTGCCGTGCAGGCGCTGATAACAGGGAGGAAAGGCAAGGGTATCAACTGCGCTTCCTTCACACAGACCGGCGGCAAGCTCACCATCCTCAATCACGGTGAGGCTCTGTATGACGGAGATGAGAACGACATCAGCTCGGCCGCAGGCATCAAGTGCGACGGCGACATGGTTATTACGGGTGGACAAACAAGCTTGCAAAGTACAGGTGCGGCAGGCAAGGGCATCAATTGCGACGGCACGCTCACCATTACCGGCGGCACGGTGCAGGTGGAAACCACCGGAAAGCAGTACGTCGTCGGGAATGTCGATTCATCAGCCAAGGGCATCAAGGCCGACGGAGACCTGACCATCGGCGGCGATGCCATAGTATTGGTCAAGGCTACCGGCGGTGAGGGCAGCGAGGGTATTGAGAGTAAATCCACCTTACAGATAGATGGTGGACAGATAGCCGCCTATTGCTATGATGACGCCATGAACGCTTCCGACGCCATAGTCATCAACGGAGGGGTCATCTACTGCCACAGCACAGGGAACGACGGTATAGACTCCAACGGGACGCTGACCATAACTGGCGGACTGGCCATTGCCATCGGTACAGGCTCACCGGAGGGAGGCCTCGATTGTGACGAGAATACTTTTGCCATCACCGGCGGCATCCTCCTAGGGATTGGTGGCAATACCAGTACTCCGACTGCGAACGCATGCACCCAGCCCTCGCTCATTTACACTGGCTCTGCGGCAAGCGGTTCGTTGCTCCACATCGCTTCATCCGACGGAACGGGCATCCTCACCTTTGAGATGCCCGTAAGTTACTCACGCATGACGCTCCTCTTCAGCAGCCCGTCGCTGTTGCAAGGCGAAAGCTATACGCTTTCGACTGGTGGCAACGTGACCGGCGGCACGGAATTCTTCGGATATTACACTGACGGTATCTATTCCGGCGGTATAGAACAATCCACGTTCACCCTTGGTTCGATGGTAACAACCATCAGAGGCAGCGGTAACAGGATAAGTGAAGGATTCGACGGCTCAAGGTAGTTAAAGTAACGTGAGTTCGTATAAGGTCAAAACATAATCTGTTGCCCGTCATTGATGAAACAAACACCAATGGCGGGCTTTTTCTTAAAGAAGTAGTAAACTGCAATGACAGAGAGGCATTAGTAATGATGATGTTATTGAGGATATGCCCCTTGTCCGCACGAAGCGTTCCCTTTGTGTTCTTCGGATCGTTTAAATGTTATGATTCAACACCATCCTTTCAAAGAAATTACTTATGTTTTATGCTAAACCCACATTAGATTAGGGCTATGGATAGATTTTAATCTTATAGCTCCGCGGCATTTCCGGCAGTAAGGTTATTTTGTACATTTAAAATATCACTTCTACATTACGCAATAATTGTTTGCTATTCTCGCGAGACCAACATAAATTTGCCTAACAAAACAAGCGAATGAAAAAGCAATTGATAATATCAACTTCTATCGACTTGATCCGTATTGCTCCGGATAGAATAGTTTACATCGCATCTGATGGCAACTATTCTACACTTATACAAACAGATGGAGAGATGCGTATGATATCCTATCAATTAGGTCAAGTTGAGAAAATGCTTGCTTCTCAACTCGGTTCTGAAGGCAGTGTTTTCATTCGTATTGGCAAAAGTCTAATTATTAATCGTTCCTACATCTACTACATCAATGTGCCTAAACAAAAACTGACACTATCAGATGTGGAAAGTTTTAGTCATACTGTGGCCGCTTCTAAAGAGGCATTAAAGCAGTTGAAGGAACTTCTAGAGAAGGAGGGCAAATAGTTATGAAAAAGCAGAAAGACATACATGATGACGAGATTCGCATTATCGGTAATAATGTAGAAAATACTATTGGTCGTCGAAGTAAGTGGATCTGGATCATCGGTGCTTTATTGCTACTAATCGTAACGGCAGTATCAATAATTTTATCTGCTCGCAAAAAAGAGAAGCTAAAAGATCCTGAACCAGCACTCTTCGAGCCGGTAGAATTATCAAAGCCAATACTTTCTCAGTGGATAGGAAGCAAGGTTGCCCCTTTAGATCGAGGTTATACCGAACTTAAAGATACTATTGTAAATGATATTCCAATGCGTTTATTCATTCCGCATAATGCAACCATGGAATTGCATGTTGGTAAGATGAATAAAGCGGATACTACGGTAATTTATGCTGCACAGGCTGCCGACGTAAGAGCTGACAATGGAGGTATCGTTGGAGCATTTGTTCTGAAAGGTGAACCACTTGCGTGGGGACTTTCCAAAAAAGGATATTGCGCTTCGATTGATGGAAAATTATATGTTGGTGTAGCTGAAAACTCTCCACTCTTTGAAGAGGCCACAAAAAAAGGAGGCTATTTCTTCCGCCAATACCCTTTAGTAAAAGATGGAGCGATCGTAGAAAATGAACCCAAAGGCAAATCAATTAGAAGAGGCATTTGTAATCGCCAAGGTGAAATATTCATGGTGGAGACATTAACCGAGGAATCATTCCACGACTTTTCACAAGCATTAGTCGATTTAGGTGTTAATCAGGCTGTTTACTTGATCGGTTCGTCGGCATATGGTTGGGCTGTAGACAAGAATGATATTCGTCACGAGTTTGGCGATGAGAAAATATATCAAGGTCGCAAAAAAAGAATGCCCCAAAATACAAGTTATATCGTATGGAGAAGAAAATAACGGCGTTTAACTTAGCGCGGAAAATACCTTGAACTTATTGTGTTAATGAATACATGGAGTTTAGCCATTTCTAATACAAGTGATGAAATGACATAGTAAGTCGTATTTCATACCTCCGAAAAATGATTTCGTACAGTTGAGAATAAAACACCTCAATTGTACGATTTCTTTTTTGAGATTTGTACCTGAATGATTGTGCTGACAAATTTAATCAAGTATAATATGAAGAAGGCTTTACAAAGATTTTGGATTACACTTATGGCTACAATTTTCCTTGTTGCGTGTGATCCCTCTGAACCAATGACTGACGAAGAAGCTACGCTGTGGGTGGCTGCCTATTCTCCTGAACGCATCGATATGGATGCTACTATCCGTATTGAAGCGACGGATTCTCTATTTGCTCATATCGACACATCGCGTTCGCTTGATAAGGTGTTCAAGTTTACGCCTTCACTCAAGGGTGAGGCCCGCTATATTAATGGCGGAAAATTTATCGATTTTGTGCCTGAAAGAGGCGGTTTGAAACAAGGCAAACAATACAATTGCCGTGTGCTTATGTCTGAATTGGCCTCGATAGATTCATTAAAAGACTTTTCATTTGACTTTGCAGTTGAGAAAAGGGTATCCCGGTTGGCAGATCTTCATGTAAGTATAGACCCCGA
>CAYTPX010000028.1:0-20317 GCA_964439955.1 uncultured Bacteroidaceae bacterium
ACCTGTAACCTTCTGATCCGTAGTCAGATGCTCTATTCAGTTGAGCTACGCGACCGACTCTTTTCGTTTTGACGGCTGCAAAGGTAGCCAGTTTCTCCTTATCTGGCAAGTGAAACCCGGGCTTTTTCATCTTGGCGTCCCGGTGTTTAACCTCTCTTTGCACTTCTCGTTTGACAAAGGGGATTGCCCAAGAGCAGGGTGGGGCGGCAGGGTGTTTAATATACGATATAGCCTATCACGCCGCAGCTTATGATGAGTGCGATGGGGTTGGCCTTATACCGGTAGGAAGCTATGAATGTGATTAGGAAAATGAGCGCACTGATGGTTTGCTGCCTCGTCTCTGTCCCGAAATTCTCCCCGGTCATCAAGACCAACGCCGCCGCGGCCAGCAACCCGACCACGCCCGGGCGTAATCCGGAGAATACGGCTTTGACAGCCGGATGTTGCTGGTATTTTAGGAAGAAACGGCTAATAAGGATCATGAGGATAAATGAGGGGAGTACGACGGAGAGCGTGCTGATCGTAGAACCGAGGATGCCTGCCATGTGGGAATACCCGGCATTGACGACCGCCACGTAACCCACGTAAGTGGCCGAGTTGATGCCTATGGGGCCGGGGGTCATTTGGCTTATCGCGATGATGTCCGTAAAGTCGGACGCGCTGAGCCAGTTGTGGCGCGTGACCACCTCCCCTTGTATCATGGAAATCATGGCATATCCCCCTCCGAAGCCGAAAAGCCCGATTTTGAAGAACGCGTAGGACAGTTGCAGGAATAGTAGGATCATTCGCCTCCCTCCTTGCCGTCCTTTAGTTGGTGTGTGAATTTCCCGTAGAGGAATCCTCCCACCCCGCTGAGGATGATGACGTATATCGGGGAGAAACCCAGCAGCCAGATGAGCAGTGCGGAGGCAACGGGTATCCAGATGTTGTAGCGGCTGATGTGTGCCGACTTAGCCATCTTGAAGGTCGGGGAGGCGATAAGGGCCACGACGGCCGGGCGTATGCCCTTAAAGATGTTCTCCACGGTCTCTAAATGTTGGAATTGCCTGAAGAATAGGGCAATGCCCAGTATGATGGCGAACGGCGGAAGGATGGTTCCGGCGGTCATGCAGAACGCGCCCCAGAACTTCTTCAGTTTATAGCCGATGAAGATGGCGATGTTTACGGCAAATATGCCGGGTACTGTCTGGGCGAGTGCCATCAGGTCGAGGAAGTCTTCCTTGCTGACCCACTTCCGTTTGTCTACCAATTCGGCCTCGATGAGCGGGACCATGGCGTATCCCCCGCCGATGGTGAAGAGGCCTATCCTGGAAAACAGGAGGAATGATTTTAGATAGAAGTTCATGTGTTTGGGAAAAAAGTTAGGCGTCTTTTTCCAAAAGCCCTACTGCTTTTGGAGAAAAGAGTAGGGCTTTTTGTGGTATGGGAGGTGTTCCGTTGTTTTGTTTACCAGTCGATGGGGTCTATCCCGTGCCGCGTGAGGTAGGCGTTCGCTTGGCTGAAGTGGTGGTTGCCGAAGAAGCCGCGCGATGCCGACAAGGGGGAGGGGTGGGGGCTCTTCAGCACAAGATGCCGCTTGGGGTCGATGAAAGCCCCTTTCCGTTGGGCATAGGCTCCCCAAAGGATAAATACGAGGTGTTCCCGCCCGGCGGCGAGCCGCTGGATGGCGGCGTCGGTGAATTCTTCCCACCCGTGGTTCTGGTGCGATCCGGCTTGGTGGGCGCGCACCGTGAGCGTGGCGTTGAGCAGCAAGACGCCTTGCCTCGCCCAGCGGGTTAGGTTGCCGCTGGGGGGCATGGGCTTGCCCAAGTCGCTTTGGATTTCCTTGAAAATATTGACCAGCGAGTGGGGAAACGGTACACCGTCGTTCACCGAGAAGCAAAGCCCGTGGGCTTGCCCCGGTTCGTGGTAGGGGTCTTGTCCGAGGATGACGACCTTTACTTGGTCGAAGGGGCAACTGTCGAAGGCATTGAATATGAGCGCGGCGGGTGGGTACACCGCCCCCTGCCGGTACTCCTTGCGGACGAAGTCGGTGAGCAAGGTGAAATAGGGCTTCTCAAATTCGTCTTGCAGTTGCTCCTTCCAAGACGGGTCGATGCGGACGTCCATCTTCTTTTTTGTTATATGAGGTGTATGTTCAGCCGGCGGCATTCTTCTTTCATCTCTTCCGGCCAGATGCTGGCTTGTATTTCTCCAATGTGTGCTTTCTTCAGGAAGAGCATGCAGAGGCGCGATTGCCCGATTCCGCCCCCGATGGTGAGCGGGAGGCTTCCTTCGGTGAGGCGTTTGTGGAAATAGAGCCCGAGGCGTTCCTCCTTGTTGTTCTCGCGCAACTGCCGGAGCAGGGCTTCTTTGTCCACGCGTATGCCCATGGAGGAGAGTTCTATGGCGTGGCCCAGCACCTCATTCCACACGAGGAGGTCGCCGTTCAGCCCGGGAAGCCCGTCTTTCCCGGGGCTGCTGTAGTCGTCGTAGTCGGGTGCACGCAGGTCGTGTTCCTTGCCGTCGCCGAGTTTGCAGCCTATTCCGGTGATGAATACTGCCCCGTGTTCGCGCGTGATGCGGTCTTCTCTTTCTTTGGGCGTGAGGCTGGGATAGAGTTTGCGCAGTTCTTCGGAGTGGATGAAGAATACTTCGTTGGGCAAGAAGGGCTTGATTTGGGGGAATTTCTCGAAGATGATGTATTCCGTGCGGTACATGGCCGCATATATGCGGCGTACAATGTCGTAAAGGAAGTCGGTGTTGCGGTCTTCACGAGTAATCACCCGTTCCCAGTCCCATTGGTCCACATAGAGGGAGTGGAGGTTGCCCAAGACTTCGTCGCTCCGTATGGCGTTCATGTCGGTGTAGATTCCATAGCCGGGTTGTATGCCGTAGTCGGCCAAGGTGAGGCGTTTCCATTTGGCAAGGGAATGGACGACCTCGGCTTCGCGGTCGCCCAAGTCTTTTATGGGGAATGTTACAGCCCGTTCCACGCCGTTCAGGTCGTCGTTTATGCCCATTCCTTTGAGCACGAAAAGCGGGGCAGTCACTCGGCGCAGGCGCAATTCGGAGGAAAGGCTTGTCTGGAAAAAGTCTTTGACTAAGCGGATAGCTTCTTCCGTCTGTTGGGTATCAAGCAGGTTCTGGTAGTTTTTGGGTTTGATTAAATAGCTCATGGCTTATTTTTGGTGTTGTATGGTTCGGATATGGGGGGATGGGGTTTCTAATTTTTCCGGCCGAACAAGGAGAAATGGACGTACCGTTTGGGCTGCTCGCGCAGGTCTTGCAGGAGCAGGGAGGCATTGGAGGCCGTCTTGTTGAGGTTGATGTAGAGTGAATCGTCGTTCAACATTAGGCCGACGGTGTTGTCTTGGCTGTTCAGGCGGGTTGTCAGTTGTTCTATGTTGTCCATCGTTTGGTTTACTTTGTCGATGGTAGCGGTGAACTCCAGTTGGTTTAGTTTCCCTGTGAAGGTCTCTATATTTTCGCCGATGCGGTTCATCTTCTGGCTGATCTGGGGCAGGTCGTTCCCTGTGAAGTCCTTCAGGTTGGCCGTGGCCATGGATAGGTTTTCACTGGTTTTGCGCAGTTCTTCCATGGCGGATGGGATATTTTGGTTGGCCAAGAGCATATTGATTTGCGTCAGGATGGAGTCGATCTTGGGCAGCATGTCGTGTATTTGGGGCAGCATGTTGTCGGACATGTCGTCCATCAGCCCGCTTTTCGCCCGGCCGGGGATTGTGTCGCCCTGGGCATAGTATTCTTTTACGTCCCGCGGGAGGATGATGTTCATGTTTACGCCCCCGAGCATTTCAGTACTGAGTTCGCCGTAGCTTCCCTTGGGGATTACCATCTCATTGTCGAGTTGCACTTCTACGATGACGTTCCCTGGGTTTTGGTAGTCGTAGTAGATATTGCGGACAAGGCCTATGCGGAATCCGTCGGCAAATACGGTACTTGACTTCGTGAGACCCATGATGTTGTCGAACTTGACGTAGAAAAAATGGGTCGGTTTAAACATGTTGATGCCTTTCAGGAAGTTGATCCCGTAGATAATCAGGCAGAGGGCGATGATTCCCGCAATCCCGATTTTGATTTCTTTAGTCAAAAACTTATTCATATCGTTGTTTGAATGCTCTTCGTCGAGGAGAGGAAACGGTTTTTCCCCTGTTCCCTATTCTTTTCTGGACTTGAAAATTCGTATGGCTTCGTTTATGTCCATTTTTTCGTCATCCCGGAAAGCTACGATGAATGCCGAGGAGAATCGGTTCAATATGGTTTTCCGGAGCCGGTAGATTTCATTGTAGTCGGGGCTATTCCCGTAGGTGTATTTGTAAAGCCCTTGCTCCACATAGTGGTCGATGGGCGAGAGGCCGGAGAAGCGTTTGTCGTTGCTTTTAAGTAAGGTGCTGGAGGCCAAGATTTGTATCTTGAAGCGGATTTTCCCATCCGAATCCTTTCCGTTTCTTGGGTTGTCGTTTACGGGCGGTGCTGCTTGGGAAGGGGCTGGGGCCGCCTGTTTTTTCCGGGAGGATGAGGCGATTGTAGAGGTTTCCTGTGCGCGCAGGTCGTATTCTTTCTTGTATTGCTTGAAGGCACGGAAGATGCCTTGGGCCAGTTTGTCCGTTCCTTGGGAAGAATTCAAGTAGCGTTCTTCTTGCTTGTGGGAGATGAATCCTACTTCTATGAGCACGCTGGGCATGGAGGTTTCACGCAAGACGAGGAAACCGGCTTGTTTTACTCCTTTATTGACGCGCCCGCAATAGCTGTCCATTTGCTCTTGTACGAGAGCGGCCATGTGTACGCTCTGTTCCATATATTTGCCTTGCATGAACTCGAAGATGATGTATGATTCGGAAGAGTTGGGGTTGAAGCCCGCGTAGCGGGTCTTGTAGTCTTCTTCCATAAGGATTACGGAGTTTTCGCGCTTGGCGACTTCCAGATTCTCTTCCGACCGCGCCAAGCCAAGGCTGTAGGTCTCGACCCCTTGGGGGCTGCGTGCTTTGTTGGCCACGGAGTTGGTGTGGATGGAGATGAACAGGTCGGCCTTTGCGTTGTTGGCTATTTCCGCCCTGCGGTTCAGTGGGACGAACACATCGTTTTTCCGGGTATAGATGACGTTAGTGCCTTTTATTTGGTCTTCGATGAGTTTCCCGAGTTTTAACGCAATGCTTAGGTTGATGTCTTTTTCTTTGGAGATGGAACCGACTGCGCCGACGTCATGCCCGCCGTGTCCGGCGTCGATGACGACCGTGAAATCCCGTGCTGCAGCAGGGCATGCGATGAGCAGTGGGAGGCACAGGACGAGTGCGGACAGGAGGCGGTATGTTCCGTAAGGCTTCATTCCAGAAACAGGTTGTTTCGTAAAATCATGCAAAAATACTATTTCTATCCTGTATTTGCGGGATTTTGCTTACTAAAATTACGCAAATGTGGCCATTTGGAACATTATATTTACCGGAAAGGCCTTTCCGTGGTGTCCGGGCGGCGGCTTCTCCCCTAAAAAGAAGCACTGCCACAAACTGCGAAGAGCCCCGGGGCTTTCTTCCGTCTGTTGCAGTGCTTTTTTATGAAAAGGTGGCGGCCAACTGGCTGGCGGCTTTCCCGTGGCTGCGTTCCTTGCCGATGCAGCGACCCGCAGTTCCCGGCGGGTCAGGCTTTTTCTTTTTCCATTTTCAGCAGTTGCCGTTTTACATGGCTTCCTCCGGCATACCCGGCCAAGGAACCATCTTGCGCGATGACGCGGTGGCAGGGGATGAGCAGGAGGATCGGGTTATGGCGGTTGGCGTTCCCGATGGCCCGGCAGGAGCCTTTATGGCCTACGCGTTCGGCGATTTCCGTATAGGAACAGGTCTCGCCATAGGGTATGTTCTGCAATTCTTTCCATACTTGGAGCTGGAAGGGTGTGCCGCTTAGCGTGATGGGGATGTCGAATTCTTTTCGTTCGCCCCTGAGGTATTCTTCGATTTCCTTGTAGGTGCGGGCGATGAGTGATGTCTCTTGGAGGGCGGAATTGGTATCGACTTCATTGAGCGATATGCCGATAATGCTTGTTTCATCGGCCACGATGGTCAGGCGGCCAATGCTCGTTTCATAGGAATAGCGGTATTTCATTGTAAAGAAAAAGTTTCTTTTGGGGAATCAAAGGTGGGGATTCCCCCGGTTTGTTCCTATTCTTCCAGCCAATCCCCTATCAGGGTGAGGATTTCTTGGCGGGTATTTTCAGGCATGGTACCTATCTTGGCCCTGTGGCATCCGCCGGGTTCGATGAAACACTTCAAGTACTTTTTCCCGTCGAAATAGGTCTCATCGGTTACTCCGCTTGCCGTCCATGGGTCGTTTGAACCGTAGATGAAAATCATTTTCATGTCGTTTCTCAACAGGAACTCATGGGTTTTCTCGTAAAGGGCTTTCTGGAATTGTATGTTTTCTTGCCCTTCGGGCACCATCAGCCTGCGCAAGTAGTCTTTGGCGGTCTTGATGGTTAGGTATGGCTTGAAGGGTTCGGTGTCGTAGCCATAGTAGCCCAGCTCCCTTGCGGCTTGTACATCGAAAGCGGAGTATGGGGTGATGTAGGAGAAGTACATCGGGTCGGCAATTTCGAGGAGGTGGGAAAAGAGGGTTTGGTCGTCGGCTTCGGTGGAAGGAATGGAGCTGATGGCGGTCCCGTACTGCCAAAGGGCGAAAGGATACTCCAGTACGCAAAAGTCGAATACCTCTTCCAAGGTGCAGTGGTATTTATATTGGTTCTTCGTGCAATGCTCCTTGAAGAGGGGCATCAGTGCCTCTTTCCGTTTCATCACCTCGGTTTGGAATGCCAATATGGTGGCACGCTCTTCGGGCGTCCCCACTTGTTCGCGGAGGAATATCTCATGGCGTCCGTCTTCGACACTGCGGTTGAGCGGGGCAACATAGGGAACGGAGATATCCACGTCGTCGGGATAAAAAACTCGGTAGAAGAGGGTGGTTTGTCCGCCTTTGCTTGTCCCGGTAGAGACCCATTTCTCGGGGTAAATGGATGCGAATGTTGTGCGGATGTGGTGAAGGTCGTTGAGCGAATTTTCAACCGTCAGGTAATCCCAGTTGAGTGGGTCAGGGATAGATTGTAGGAAGTAGCGGTATTCAACGACTATCATGTTCATATTGAACAACCGGGAGAGTTCTTCTCTGAATTGGGGATTTTTAGCATATTCGGCACCATATCCTTCTGTTACGATGAGGGTGGGGCGGTCGAACCCTACGTGCGAAACAAAGACCCGTTGTTTGAATGTCCCGGTTTCGGGTTGCTTGGGGTCGATTTGCTGTTCGATGAAAAATTGGTAGCGTTCGTTGAACTCACCCTCCGGCAAGGCTTGTATGTCGCTTATGCCGTCGATTGCGGTTAGTTTCTGGTATAATTCGGTTTGTTTTTCTTCTCCTTTTATTGTCCCAATGAAGCACAATGAGGTTAAAAGGAATAGGAAAAGGTGGTTTTTGAGTTGTCTCATACAGAAAATATAAAGTCTGGAGTATTTAGAAAAAGATCAATTATCCCGGTTTGTTGGCTCTTCTGGTATCGTCAATCTTTTTCCCCTTTTTCTCTTATGGCATCATCTATCAATTTGATTTTCTCCACTACCAAGTTGAGCTCGGATTTCAATTTCTCTACTTTCTGGTTGAGTTCATTGACCAAGCTGTTTCCTTTTTGGGAGTTTGTGGATAAGAATCCTAAGTTGTTCTCGTAAGTCTGGATTTCGTTTTTCAGTATATCATAGTTCCTCGATAGTTCACGGCGTTTGCGCATGAGGTCAGAATCCTTATCGTTGCTTTTATTTAAATCTTCGCGGTATGAATTGAGCCGTTGATTGAGGGTACTGATGTGGAGACGGTTGAATTCTTTGTCTACCAACTCGCGGAATCTATTGTATATCTTGTCTTTTTCTTTAAAAGGAACGTGTCCGATGGCATTGAATTCTTGGATTATTTTTTTTATTCTTGCCACGGCTTCGTCGCCTTCTACCGTCAAGTCGAGTTCTTCAAGTTGGGTTATGATTGCTTTCTTCTTATCTAAATTCTCGCGTTCCGTGTTTCTTACAGTGGAAGTTGCCTTGTTTTTCTGGTCGAAGAAATAATCGCACGCTGCGATGAAGCGTTTCCAAACGGTATCGGAATGTTTTTTCTGTACCGGGCCTATTTCTTTCCATTCCCGTTGCAGCTGGGTCAAAAGTTTGCTGGTGGCTTTCCAATCAGTACTGTCTTTTAACGCTTCGGCCTTCTCACACAATTCTTTTTTCTTTTCCAAGTTGGCCGCCATGTTCCCTTTCAGCTCTTTAAAGTATTCACTCTTTTTGCTGAAAAAGCGGTCGCATGCTGTACGAAACCGTTCGAATAGTTTCTGGTTGGTCTTATGGGAAATGAATCCGATAGTCTTCCATTCGGCTTGAAGGTCAGTAATCTCTTTTGTCTTTTGATTCCAATCCGCAAACGTTTTCAGGCTGTCCAAATCAATCGATTCGATGCTTTCGCAGATAGCAACCTTCTTGTTTTGATTTTCTTGTTCTTCTTTTTTTAGGTTTTCAAAATGTTGTTGATGGCGTCGGTTAATCTCCGTTGAAGCGCTTTTGAAGCGTGTCCAGATCTCTTCACGAAGCTCTTTGGCCACGGGGCCTGTATCCCGGAATGATTGATGCAGTTTCTGGAGCTGGTGAAATGCGGAGACTATATCGGGCTCATCTTTCAACTTTTCAGCAGCGGCGCACAGATTGGTCTTGATTTCAAGGTTCTTCTTGAAATCATAGTCCCTAAATTCTTTGTTTATTTTCAGTAGGTCGTAGAACTGTTCTATATAGAATTGATAGCTTTTCCATAGCTCGTTTACTTTGGAAGCAGGAACGGATTTGATGGAATTCCATTCGGTTTGGAGTTCTTTGAACTCGTTGTAGTTCTTATTGACATCTCCTGTTCCTTCCACCATTGCCTTGATTTTTTCAATGATGGCTTCTTTCTTTGCCAGATTCTCTTCTTTCTCTTTCTCGCTTTTCTCTATGAAAGAGTTCCGTTTTTCTTTGAGTGATTTCATCAAGTCTTTAAATTCCAACTCTTCAGGGGAAGGAATCGGCATGAACTCCTCGTCGTTCCCGTGTTCTTCGATGTAAGCTTGCCGTGCTTTTTCTGCAATGGAGTTGGCGAGTTTATAGAAAGCTTGTTTTGAGTGTTCTATATCGGAACGTTCGGGGCAAGTATCGTTTTGAAGCAAATCTTTCAGGTGGGTTATGATTTCTTCTATAGATTCATAATGGGGGGTATTGGCTTTTCCCGTTTCTTCAATGTTTTCAGGAACTTCTGCCGGGACGATGATTTCTTCTTCATTGGGTACAAGCCCTGCCGTTGTTTGCTGGCGGTTCAAGTTTTCTTCGCACATAATGGTTGATATGTTTTTAGAGTGGGTCATTACTTCTCGCGCTCTTCTTTTTATGATATATGGACAAATGTAATTTATATAATCAACTTGTTGCCCTTTTATTAACAATGTTTACGATAATAGCATGGTTACAGATAGATAAATCATGACTCCTATGATGTCGTTTGCTATGGCGATAAAAGGACCGGTAGCGATTGCCGGGTCGATTTTGAGCCGCTCCAGTGTCATGGGGACAAGGGTTCCGAAGAGGGACGCAAACATGACTACGCAGAAAAGGCTGAGCGAGACGGAATAGGATACCGTGCTTGTCGGGCCGTAGCGTAGGAAATTATAGACATACATGAGCAGTGAAATCAAAGTAGCGTTGATTAGGGAAACAATCGACTCTTTGCCTATTTGTTTCAGAATGTCGTTCTCGTCTAACGAGTTGTTGGCCAATCCTTTTACGACGATAGCTGACGATTGGGTCCCGACGTTCCCGCCCGTTCCTCCAATTAGGGGGATGTAGACAATCATTTCCGGGAACCGCTGGATGACTAGGTCGAATTTTCCCAAGATAACGGAGTTGGCGATGCCTCCGAACATGCCTAGCAGCAGCCACGGAAGTCGTGCCGTCGTCTGCCGCAGAATATTGTCGTCCATGTCTACGTCTTGCGAAAGACCGGAAGCCAATTGGTAGTCCCGCTCGTTTTGCTCGCGGATTTCATCCATCACGTCGTCAACCGTGATTTGCCCCACCAAACGGCCTATGCTGTCGATTACGGGCAAGGCAACAAGGTCGTATTTTTCAATGGTTTGTGCCACGTCCTCAATTGGGGTGTCTACTTTTACGGAGATAGGGTCCCGTTTCATGACATGCTTTATTTTCGACACGTTAGGACTGGTTATCATGGTCTTGAGTTGGAAGACCCCCACGAGCCGTTCTTCGTCATCGATAACGTAGACATAGTGTATCTCGTCTGCGTCCTCGGCTTGTATGCGCATTTGTTTCAGGCTTTCCGGCATACTCCAGTTTTGGTTGATTGTCACCATTTCGGTTTTCATCAGTGCGCCTGCCGTGCCTTCTTCATATTTCAACAGGTCTACGATGTCGCTCGCCTGTTCAATGTCTTCGATGTGTTGGAGGACTTCTTCTTTCTTTTCTTTGTCCAGCTCACGCATCAGGTCGGCGGCATCGTCGGTCTCCATGTAGTCCACGAACCGTCGGGCTATCGTCTCCGAAGGCAACTGGTCGAGGAATTCTTTTCGCTTATCCTCGTCCATCTCCATAAGGATGTCGGCTGCCGTTTCATTGTCGAGTTGGCGGTAGATGAAGCGTGCTTCTTCGACATCCAGCTCATCACAGAGTTCGGCGATGTCAGCCGGGTGCATGTCCGCAAGCAGCGCCTTGATCTTTTCGCTGTCTTGTCCTTCGATGCATGTGCGTATTTGCTCGATTTCCTTTTCCGTGATATCCATGCTTCCTAAATTATAAATAGGTGAATTATAAATAGGTGGCCAGTCGTTTTGTAAGTGCGATGTAGTCTTGTACGGAAAGTTGCTCTGCCCTTTGGTTGAAGAATTCTTCGCTTAAGATGGGGCATTCTTTCGGGAGCAGTGGGCGCAAGGGGTTGCGTAATTGTTTCCTTCGCTGCCCGAAAGCGGCTTTTACGATTCTCCTCATCTGCCGTTCGTCGCATCCCAAGTCGTGGATGTGGTTTCGGGTTAGCCGTATGACTGCGCTTTTTACTTTAGGCGGGGGAGTAAAGACATGCTCATCGACGGTGAATAAGTATTCGGTTTCATACCATGCTTGTATCAATACGCTCAATATGCCGTAGGTTTTCGATCCGGGCCGGGCTGTGATACGTTCGGCCACTTCTTTTTGTATCATGCCGGTACACATAGGGATTTGGCCTTTATTGTCCAGCAGCTTGAAAAATATTTGGCTGGAAATATTGTATGGGTAGTTCCCGATCAATACAAAAGGCCTCCCCCCAAAGAGGCGGGGCAGGTCCATTTTCAGGAAATCCTCTTCAATGATTTTCCCGTCAAGCCCGGGGAAGTGTTCTTGGAGGTAGGCCACGGATTCATTGTCTATTTCTACGACTTTCAGTTCCCGCTCTTTGCCCAATAAGAATTGCGTGAGGACTCCCATTCCCGGTCCCACTTCCAGAACAGGCGAGTCCTCTGAAAACGGGTCTATCGTGTCCGCTATTTTTTTTGCAATCTCCAAATCGTTGAGGAAGTGTTGCCCGAGTGGTTTCTTTGGTCTTACTCTCTTCATCCTGTATTGTTTGTTTTTCCCGTTTTTTTGCGGTTTTATAGAGGGGATTGTCCTATATTTGCGGTATGCAAAGGTAGGCATTTGAGATGAAAAACCTATTTAAAAACTTATTTAAAGTCATTTTCCCGTTCGTTTTCGGGGGGATTATTCTCTGGTGGGTTTATCGTGATTTCAATTTCTCGCAGGCATTGGAAGCATTATGGAAGATGAATTGGTTTTGGATGTTCGCTTCTTGGGCATTCGAGGTCTTGAGCCATGTGCTTCGGGGCTTGCGTTGGCGCCAAGCATTGGAGCCGTTGGGCGTCCGCCCGCGCATGGGCAATTGCATCAACGCGATATTTTTTTCCTATGCTTCCAATTTTGTCATTCCCCGCTTAGGCGAAGTGTCGCGTTGTGGGGTGTTGGCCAAGTATGATGGCGTGTCTTTTACGAAATCCTTGGGGACGGTCGTCACGGAGCGTTTGGTGGATGGGCTGATTTTAGGTGGCATGATTTGTTCCATCCTGTTGCTCCAGGCCGATGTCTTCACTCGTTTTTTCGACCGTACGGGAACGAACCTGCATGAATTGGAGGCCTTCTTCACCTCGTCCGCTTTTGGAATCATGGCGGTATGCGTGTTGGCTATTTTAGTCCTACTGTTTTTCTTAATCCGCTCTTTGTCCTTTTTCCAAAAAGTGCGGACGCTTTTCCGCAATTTGTGGGAGGGAATCCTTTCGTTGCGCAAGGTGGACAACTTGCCCCTCTTTGTCTTTTTGTCAGTCGCAATATGGGGGTGCTATTTCTTGCAGTTTTATTTGCCTTTTTTCTGCTTCGCTTCTACGGCGAGCCTTTCGCTTCCGGCCGCTTTCGCCATTTTTGCCGCCGGTAGCGTGGCGGTGATTGTCCCCACGCCCAATGGCGCAGGGTCATGGCATTTTGCCATCATCAGCATGATGTTGCTCTATGGTGTCCCGGATGGCGAGGCTGGTTCGTTTGCCCTGATAGTACATGGCAGCCAGACGCTCATGCTGATTTTGTTAGGAGTATGGGCGTTGGTAGTCCTCCCGTTGGCAAACGGGAAGAGGGAAAAGGCAGGTCGCCCGAGGTAGACTAAGGGATGGATGCGCCCTCGCCGGTTTCCGTCCCGTTTGTGCCGGGGACGGCGGCTCTCCATAGCCCGGGGTGTCGCCCTTCCCGCTATTGCATGAATTGGGTGTCGCCCGTTTACGGTTGGGAAATCTCTTGGCTTCGGCGGGCAAGCAGCGATAGGACGTAATGGAATCCTCCCGTCGTGGCGTAGATGACAGCAAAGCAATACACCCAGTTCTTGAGCAGGCTGCAGAAAAAGAAGAGAGCCGGATAGTAACGGGGCAGGAGCATTTCGCCGTTCCCGCTTTGGAGTGCGTAAGAGGAGGCAGCTTGGTTGGCCAAAAATGTTATCGAAAAGGGCAGGCTGCTGATGAATATTCCGAGAATTGCCAATATGGCCAAAATGAAAAACGTCCCGAAGAAGCGTGCCCAATAGCGGCTTCCTGTCCGGAAGCCTTCTTTCAGGGCTTCTTTCAATATGCCTTTTTCCTGTCCGCTTTCCCTCTTTATGGCCGCGAAGAAGAGAAACAGGAAGAGGGGGATGTATGAGTAAAAAAAGATGGGTGCGGTGACAACCATGAGCAGTATGGCCAAAGCATACGTGGGCAGTAGCCTTACGGAGCGTGCGGCCGCTTCCCTGAGCGTGTTTTTGTAGGTTGTGGCCGAGAATGCCCGTGGAGGTGAGAACACCAGTGCGTATGAAAGGGAATAGAGGTAGAGCGGCAATATTGCGGAAACGAGGAATGTCGCGATCGAGATGGAAAGGTCAGCAAGGCTCGGGGCCGTATGTTCCGGGCGAAGGAGGAAACGGACGATTACCCCCTGTAGGGCGAAATCTCCCGCCGTGTAGAGCAAAGCGCAGGGAAAGCACGCACAGAGTATCAAAAGGAAACCGGAAGTGAATGAATGTAGCGGAAGCGAGAGAACCTGTTTCAGCGTTTTCTTCTCCAAAGGAATGGGTATTTGCTCCAAAAGTTCCATAGTCCAGCCTGTCAATGCCTGAAAGATGGGGCGAAAGTAGGGGAAATATGATATATTTGCAAGCAAAATGTTACTAAAAAAGATGAACCGGTTAGAGCAAGTGAATTGGGGGTTTGTCGGGTGCGGAGAGGTGACGGCCAAAAAGAGCGGCCCCGCTTTCAACAAAATCCCGGGGAGCAAGGTTGTGGCCGTGATGAGCCGCGACGGGGAGAAAGCCAAACGTTATGCCGAACAGCGGGGCATCCCCCGTTGGTATGCCGATGCGACGGAGTTGATCAACGACCCGGAAGTGAACGCGGTCTACATCGCGACGCCTCCTTCTTCGCACGCCACGTATGCCATCATGGCCATGAAGGCGGGGAAACCCTGCTATATAGAGAAACCGATGTGCAGCACTTATGAAGAATGTACGCGCGTGAACCGTATCTCGCAAGAGACGGGAATCCCTTGTTTCGTGGCTTATTACAGGCGTTTCTTGCCTTATTTTCAGCAAGTCAAGCGTTTGGTGGACATGCAGGCCATAGGGCGTACGATCAACGTGCAGGTACGTTTGGCGCAGCCGCCCCGCGATTTGGACTACAACAGCAGCAACCTCCCTTGGCGCCTGCAGCCGGATATTGCGGGCGGCGGTTATTTTTATGACTTGGCATCCCACCAGATCGATTTACTCCAGGACATGTTTGGTTGCATCATCCAAGCGGAAGGGTTCAAGACGAACTTGGGGGGTATTTACAAGACCACGGAAGATACGGTGAGCGCCTGTTACCAGTTTGAAAACGGCTTGGTAGGTTCCGGCTCTTGGTGTTTCGTGGCGCATGAGTCTGCCAAGGAAGACCGGATTGAAATCATCGGCGACCGGGGGATGATAAGTTTCTCCACTTTCTGTTTCGACCCGGTTGAGCTGCATACGGAGAAGGGCGAGGAACTGCTTCCCGTGGAGAATCCCCAATTTGTCCAAGAGCCCTTGATTGAATTGGTGGTGCGCCATTTGCAGGGGTTGGCCACATGTCCGGTGGACGGGTTGTCTGCGACGACAACGAATTGGGTCATGGATAAGATTCTGGGCAAGCTGTAAGGACAAAGATTGCCCGCCGGGGAGGTATTATGGTGGGGCATTTGGAAAAGTGTGTGAGCCAAAAGGTTGGGAGCGCCATCGGAATTTTAGAAAAGTGCTTGCGCTTTTTCAAAAAAACGCAGTATATTTGCCGAATAGTATAAAGTTTAGATTCGGATAGACTTTATTGGGTGCTTAAAAACAACTTCTAAAATCTATAATCTGGTATGAACAGACTTTTGACCGCCGCTCTGCTGACCTCTGTGACTTGTGGGGTAGGAGCTCAAGAAAACAACGGATTGCACGGCTATCCTATCGACCCGGTGCCTTTTACGTCCGTAAAAGTGACAGACGGTTTCTGGGGGCAGCGTTTGCAGGCCAGCCGTGAGGTGACCATTCCTTTGGCTTTCAGTAAATGCGAGGAAACGGGACGTTATGAGAATTTTGTGAAAGCTGCCCATCCTAGCGACGACTATAAAGTCGGGGGGTATTCCTTCGATGATACGGATGTGTACAAAACGATAGAAGGGGCGAGCTACCTGTTGCAGACTTATCCCGACAAGGCGATGGAGGCCTACATTGACAGCGTGGTCGATATCATGGCTGCCGCCCAAGAACCGGACGGGTATCTGTATACGGCCCGTACGATGAACCCCAAGCATCCGCATGACTGGGCAGGGAGCACGCGCTGGGAGAAGGTGGAAGACCTCAGCCACGAGTTTTACAACTTGGGGCACATGATAGAAGGTGCTATCGCCTATTACCAGGCCACGGGCAAACGGAAATTCTTGGATATCGCAATCCGTTATGCTGATTGCGTGTGCCGTGAAGTCGGGCCTAACCCCGGGCAAGTGGTGCGCGTCCCCGGCCACCAGATTGCCGAGATGGCCTTGGCCAAGCTCTACTTGGTTACGGGCGAGCAAAAGTATCTGGACCAGGCCAAGTTCTTCCTCGACATGCGCGGAAAGACTTCGGTAAGGACGGAATACAGCCAGTCGCATAAGCCGGTCGTGGAGCAGGATGAGGCCGTGGGGCACGCCGTGCGCGCGGGTTATATGTATTCTGGAATGGCGGACGTGGCCGCTTTGACAGGCGACTCGTTGTACATCAAGGCTATTGACCGCATTTGGGATAACATCGTGACGAAGAAATATTATATTACCGGAGGTGTTGGCGCCACGGCCAGCGGCGAAGCCTATGGGAAGAACTACGAGTTGCCTAACATGTCGGCCTATTGCGAGACATGCGCGGCCATTAGTGTCGTATATTTGAACCACCGTCTTTTCCTCCTGCATGGGGATTCTAAATACTACGATGTGCTTGAGCGGACATTGTATAATGGTGTGCTCTCCGGTATCTCCTTGGATGGCGGTGCTTTCTTCTATCCCAATCCGTTGCAGTCGATGGGACAGCACCAGCGCCAGCCGTGGTTCGGGTGTGCTTGTTGCCCTTCTAATGTGTGCCGCTTCATTCCCTCGGTGCCGGGTTATGTATATGCGGTGAAGGATCAGAGCCTGTATGTCAATTTGTTTATGAGCAATACGGCCACGGTGGAAGTAGGCGGAAAGAAAGTAACCGTGGAGCAAGAGGCGGATTACCCGTGGAGTGGGGACATCTCTTTGGGCATTTCCCCCAGCCGCAGCCAGCAGTTCGCCCTCAAAGTGCGTGTGCCGAGTTGGCTGAAGGGCGAGCCGGTCCCGGGCAGTACGTTGTACCGCTATAACGACGGGAAGGAGCTTACTTACAAGATAACGGTGAATGGTGAGGAAGTGGGTTCGCTCACAGAGGATGGCTATTATACGATTGACCGCAAATGGAAGAAAGGCGACAAAGTGGAGGTGCATTTCGATATGGAGCCTCGTACGGTGAAAGCCAACTCCCAGGTGGAAGCTGACCGTGGACGAGTTTCCGTGGAGTGCGGGCCTATTGTCTATTGTGCAGAGTGGCCGGACAATGACTTCGATGTATTGACCGTCCTGATGGGCCGCGAGCCGAAATTGGCGGTTTCCGACGGGAAGGTGCTGGATTATGCGGTGAAGAATGTTTCGGCGCCCGCCCAGGTTTTACGTTACGATGAAGATGGCATGTTGGCTGTCGATAGGGTTACGCTGAATATGATACCTTATTATTCTTGGGCGCACCGTGGGAGCGGGAACATGGCCGTATGGCTTCCGGACGATGTGAGCGCGGTAACGCCGAAGTCGCAACCGACCATTGCCTCGAGAAGCGAGATTTCTTGCTCCAAACGGGTGGGTTCGCTTAGTTCACTGTCCGATGGTTTGGTGCCGAAAAATGCTGATGACCGTACGATGCCTTACATGCATTGGTGGCCCAACAAGGGGACTGAGGAATGGGTACAATACACTTTCCCCGAAGTAATGACCGTTTCCTCTTGCGAGGTGTATTGGTTTGACGATGCTCCTTGGGGTGAGACCCGTGTTCCCAAATACTGGAAAGTGCAATATCAAGATGCTTCCGGCAATTGGGTAGACGTTTCCGACCCGTCTGCCTATGGGGTGGAGCGTGGAACCTCGAACTATGTGAAGTTTACACCGGTGACGACGAATGCCATCCGCTTGCTCATCCAACTGCGGGATAACTTCGCGGCTGGAATTTCTGAATGGTCGATAAAGTAAGGAAGCATGGGAAAATAGGAATAGGAATAAAACTAAAGTTATAAGAAGGAAGAGTAGACTCCGGGCTTTTACGCTTGGGTTTACTCTTTCTTTAAACGGAAAAACCAAGATTAGCATTATGATGAAAACGAAGACGAAAGTATTGTTCTTGTTTGCTGCTGCGGCTTTGTGCCCGGCGGCACAACTCTTCCCTCAGGGAATGGTTGACGATTACAAGCGGGCATTTGCGGCTTCGCGCATGTTTGGCAATGACAAAGTTGTAGGAAGTGTGCGTGACGTGCGTTGGAATGGCGATGAACACCGTTTTTGGTATACGACGAACACGCCGGATAGCCTCTTTTATGTCGTCGTGGATGCGGACAACAAGTCCCGTACCGCCTATAAGACGATGGAAGAGGTACGGGCCGCTTTGGATATTCCTGCTCCCGGGGAAGAACCCCGCCGCGGGCCACGCCGCCCCCAGAAGCATTGGATGGTGACTGATCCGGAAAATGAAGGCGGCCCCGTTGCAAGCCCGGACGGGAAGATGGAAGCCTACGTAAAGAATTATAATTTATATGTCCGCAATTTGGAGACGCGCGAGGAGCGGGCTTTGACGAATGACGGCGGCTTAGGCTTCTATTACTCGTGTTATATCAGCTGGTCGCCCGATAGCAAGAAAGTCGCGGCTAACAAGTTGCGGCGCGCCGAGAAACATTATGTGAGCTTTGTGGAATCTTCGCCTGCCGATCAAATCCAGCCCAAGCTCCACACAATGGAATATTGCAAGCCCGGTGATGATTTAGATTACCATGAACCCCGGATTGTAAATGTCGAGACCGGCCAGTTCATAGCTCCTTCCACCGAATTGTTCAGCCATCAATATTCGTTGAGTACCCCTTATTGGTCCCAGGATGGCAAGGCAGTTTATTTCGAATACAACGAGCGTGGCCACAAAGTCTACCGTTTGTTGGAGTTGTCGGCAGAGACGGGACAGGTACGCCCCATAGTGGAAGAAACGAGCGATAAGTTTGTCAATTACAGCCGTCTCTACCGGCGTTTCATCAACGGGGGCAAAGAACTGCTTTGGACGAGTGAGCGCGACAACCACAACCACATCTATCTGTATGACGTGGCGACCGGGCAAGTGAAACGGCAAGTTACAAAAGGAGAATGGTATGTGCGCCAGATTTTGCACGTCGATGAGGACAACAGCGTGATTTACTTTACGGCAAACGGCATGCGTCCGGGCGAAGACCCTTATTTGCTTTATTATTACCGCATAGGCTTGGACGGGAAAAATCTCGTATGCCTGACCCCGGAGGAGGGAAATCATTCGGCCCGTTTCTCTTCCGACTGGAAGTATCTGGTGGACACTTACTCGAAAGCCGACGTGCCGCCCGTGACGGAATTGCGCGACGCACAGACCGGCGAATTGGTCATGGCCTTGGAGAAAGCCGACATCTCGAACCTTTTGGCTGCCGGCTGGCAGGCTCCCGAGGTATTCCATGCACCGGGACGCGATGGCAAGACGGAGATGTGGGGCATCATACAGCGGCCTTCCAACTTCGACCCGAACAAGAAATATCCGATTATCGAATACATCTATTCGGGTCCGGGCGATGCGTATGTACCGAAGTCTTTCCAGTCCTATAACTGGACGACTACGGCGTTGGCCGAAATCGGCTTTATCGTCGTGCAGTTGGATGCAATGGGTACGAGTTATCGGTCGAAAGAATTTGAAGAGGTGTGTTATAAGAACCTGAAAGATGCCGGTTTGCCTGACCGCATGGCGTGGATAAAGACCGCTGCGGAGAAGTATCCTTATATGGATATCGACCGGGTCGGCATCTATGGCTGTTCGGCTGGTGGCCAGGAGAGTATGGCCGCCGTGCTCCAGTACCCCGAGTTCTATAAAGCCGCATACAGCGCCTGCGGATGCCACGACAACCGTATGGACAAGATCTGGTGGAACGAGCAATGGATGGGCTATCCCATAGATAGCTCGTATATCGAATGCAGCAACGTCGAGATGGCCCACAAATTGAGTGTCCCGCTTATGTTGGTGGTCGGGGAGATGGACGATAACGTCGATCCGGCCAGCACAATGCAGGTGGTGAATGCCTTGATCAAGGCCAACAAGGACTTTGACTTGCTCGTAATCCCCGGTGCCCGTCATACGATGGGCGAGAGTTATGGCGAACACAAACGCTACGACTTCTTCGTAGAACACCTGATGGGCAAGTTCCCGCCGAAGTGGAGCGAATTCGACGACGAGGAAGGATAACCCTTTCCACTCTTCCGGGTTGAAAGATACCCCATCGGAATGGAACGCGGCAACCCCGTATATGAAACGGGGTTACGCGTTCCTTTTCCGTATTGGACAGTCTCCAAGGCCGTGTGGAGGAGCACCCTAAGGACAGAAGCCCTCGGGGGGGATAAGATTGTGCCAAGGGGCGGTATCACAAAGCCCAAGGCTTTTCCCATTATGTGCTGGATGTTTTTGTTCTCCGGTGCACGGATTATGAACGATAGGGGAGGCGTTTGTTGCATGGCTATATGGTCGTATGGATTGCGATGGAAGATATTTGGAAGAAAAATAGGGAAGGCTGGATTTTTTTATCCGACGGAATTGCCTGGAAGCCAATAAAAGCGAGGAAAAAGTAACCACCTGACAAATAGGCAACTTCTTGTTAATCTGTTTGCAAGATGCTAATTTTGTATCCAGAAAGCAGGAAGAGTTTTATAAGACTTGGATTGTATCATTTTAAAATGCCAAAGATTATGTTGAAGAACCGTTTTTTCAAAGAATTGAATGCTTCGAGTGCCTGCGGTAGTGCCTGCGGGGCAAGTGAGAAACCCGAAGAGAAGCCTGCGGCCTGCGGTAGCGCCTGCGGGGCAGGCGAGAAACCCGAAGAGAAGCCTGCGGCCTGTGGCAGCGCCTGCGGGGC
>CAYTPX010000028.1:20417-24091 GCA_964439955.1 uncultured Bacteroidaceae bacterium
GGCGAGAAACCCGAAGAGAAGCCTGCGGCCTGTGGCAGCGCCTGCGGGGCAGGCGAGAAATAGGCTTGCCATACGTGCTCCTCGGCAGGAGAATATCCTGCCGGGGTTTTTATTTTCACCATCTTGCCACAGGCACAATCATTCAGGGGGATGCCCTGTAACTGGAAGACCTGCCGGACCTGTAAATCTGCATGCCGCGACACTTCGGGGCATTGCCCGGACTCCAGGAATGATGCCTGAACATGAATATGGAATACTTTGCTTTTCAATGGCATATCACCGAAGCGTGCGACCAGCGTTGCAGGCATTGCTACATTTATGCCTTGGGCAGCCATGCCAAATTCAGGGAAACGACGGAGAAAGACATGAACGCCGTCATCGCCAATATAAAAGCCTTCGGACGGAAAGCCAACCGCCTTCCTTACCTCTATATTACGGGTGGCGACCCAATTCTGCATCCGGAGTTCTGGAGTTTGGCCGGGAAGTTGAAATCTGAACGGATACCATTTGCCATTTTGGGCAATCCGTTCCACTTGGACGGGGACGTTTGTAGGCGGCTGGCGGCATGCGGTTGCCGTAAATACCAGCTTTCATTGGACGGCTTGGAGGCCACGCACGACCGCATACGCCGCCCGGGGTCTTTCAAGGAGACGTTCGCCGCCATCCCATACCTGCAACGGGCGGGCATAACCGTCGCAATCATGGCAACGGTTTCCAAGTGGAATTTCCGGGAAATACCGGGGCTGGTTGATGTCGTGGTGGAGCATAAGGCAGATGTGTTTGCCTTTGCCCGCTATTGTCCCGATGCCGGGAGCAAGGACTCTTGTTGCACCCCCGAAGAATACAGGGAAATGTTGGGACAATGCTGGGAGAAGTTCGAGCATTACAGGGGCGGGCCGACTTGGTTTAATCTGAAAGACCACCTTTGGACCTTGTTCAAATATGAAAGGGGCTTGTTCGATCCGGCAGCCTATCCTGACGATGAGCTTGTTTACGACGGTTGCAACTGCGGGAACTGCCACCTCACCATCCTGCCGGACGGCGCGGTATATGCTTGCAGGCGTATGGAAAGCAAGGTGGGCAATGCGCTTGAAGACGATTTGTACACGCTCTTTACGGGCGCCAAGATGGACGGATACCGGCGGTATGAGGATTTTGAGAAATGCGGCAAATGCGAATTGTTGCGTTTCTGCCGTGGGTGTCCGGCTGTGGCCTATGGCTACCACGGCAGTATGTATGCACCCGACCCGCAATGCTGGAAACAAATCCAATAAGTTAAGCCAAGGAATTATGATAAACAACGCAGTGATAGATAATATGCTGAAGCGGCGCAGCATCCGCCGTTTCAGGCAAGGGCAAATCAGCGGGGAAGAACTCGATGCCATCTTGCAGGCCGGATTGCATGCCCCCAGTGCCGGAGGCCGTCAAGGCGTGCTTTTTGTGGTATCGCAGGATAAGGAAACAAACGGGAAGTTGGGGCGCATCAAGAAAGCCCACTTCCACGGCAGGATGTCCACGGCAGAAGCCTATGTATCGAAGGAGCAGCCGAGCATTGCCGATGACGCTTCCATCAAGAATGCCTTTTACGATGCCCCGACCGTGGTAACCCTTTTTGCCCCCAAGCAGTTCCCTTATGCGGAAAGCGACGCCTGCGTGGCGGCGGAGAACATGCTGCTGGCGGCCACGTCGCTTGGCATCGGCTCATGCTACATAGGTTCGGCATGGGAATCTTTCGACGACGCGTTCGGGCACGAAACGCTCCAAAAGTGGGGCGTCCGCACGGATTATTACGCAGTTCTCCATGTGCTGCTCGGCTATCCGGCAGACGATATGGCTGCCATTAAGGCCAGGCCCCGGAAAGAAGGGCGTGTGATGATTGTGTAGCCCGGTAATCCATAACGGCGGGAACAGGCAGGTGCGGGGGCCATGCCCCTAATGCTTGCCTGTCTCTTTGCCGGATGCCGGGATGGAGGCTGCTTCAAATTCTTCCCGGTGCTTCGTGATGGATTTCATGTTCTTTTGCGCCCAGTCTGTCAGTTGGACAATGAACGGCACAAGAGAGCCGCCGACCTCTGTCAGGCTGTATTCCACTTTAGGGGGGACTACCGGGTAGACCTTCCTGGCAACCAGCCCGTCCGCCTCCAATGTGCGGAGCGTCCCGGAAAGCACGCGGGACGATACGTCGGGTATCATCCTGCCCAGCTCGTTGAAACGCAATGCCTTGTTCTCACTCAGAATAAGGACTATCAGTAACGCCCACTTGTTCCCGAAGCGGGCCACCACGTTCCGTACCGGGCAAATCTCGATAATGGCATTTCGTTCTTCTTTCTTCCTCATAATCTTAATTGGTCGGCTTTAAATGCAAAGTAAAGCAATAATTGCGTATTCCAGAAGACTTTCGCTGAAATGTTATGCTGGCAGGAAGCCCGCGGGGGCTACGGCATGCCTTGGCGGGGGTCGCGGGGCGGGGGAGGAGGCCCCTGTCTTCCCGCCCTTGGTGCCGCCGGTGGCGGGAAAAGGTTGAAGGGCTTTCCCGGCACGGGTGCGGGGATTTCCCCCGAAAGGGGCGGGGCTTTTTCCTGTAAGCCTTGCCCCTTTTTTGTGCGCCGTGCCGCCCTTTTTGGCGCGAAGGCCGTCAAGGACACCAGGGGGGAGCGGGTAAAAATTAAATGTCCCAAGTTATAATTCCGCATTATTGCCGCTCCTGTTTTTTCTTCCCAATGCAGGAAGGGACGCAATAAAGTTAATTATTGTTGTGGAAGCATGCGTTTTTAGGATGAGTTTACTATCTTTGAAAAAAAAAAACAGTTGTGGCGTTATGGAGAAAGGTGGGGTAAATATGAAAACGTGTTTTATGGTTTCTTTGCAGACAGGAAACATGCCCGCCCGTTTCTCCTATGCTGCCCGGCAAGTATTCTGCTAAATTTTGGTATATGCTAAGGAAGGAGGTGCTTTTTTATGATGTGATTTTTGTCCCGTTCGCCTAATAAATGGTGATAAACCATGAGAGAAAATAATGTTATGTAACATCTTAAATTTGGATTTAGATTGATATGAAACAAGTTATAAATGCAGTGCGCACCAAGAATTATTATATGCTTATTGCGCTTTCTTTCCTTGTATTGGAAGTCGTCTCTTTTCTTTTGCTGTATGGTCTTATTCCGGTGGATAGGTCACTTTGGTATTCTTTCTCCTTTTTCTTGTCCCATTTTCTGTTGATGATAGGCTGGATAGGTAAGGAGAGTGAAGTGCCTGCTATGTTACGGCTGTCGGCAGCGGGTATTGGTGGTTACTTCTGCCTGTTGTTTTTCATAATCGTCACTTCCCTGCTGCTAAGTGGTACGACTGGGCTTTCCGATGCTGTAGGTTTGTGGCTGGCCACTCCGTCCATGCTTTCGGGTATCGTTTGTGCTACGGTGGTCTGCTTGCCAAAACATTTGTATCAAAGAATTGTTCTTGGGCTGTGCCTTTCCCCTTTAGTCACATGGTTCTGCTCGAAAGTGCCGGCATTGATCTTAAACTGACAGGGGGTGTATTTTATGCAACCTGTTGAAGTGTGATTTGCCCTATATCTCCTCCCCCCTCATGTACGTGCAAATAATGAAAAATGGGGGGGATATTCTGAAGGAGATAATGCTAATGTAATAGTCTCAAGTGGATCTACTTCAATAACT
>CAYTPX010000029.1:0-23955 GCA_964439955.1 uncultured Bacteroidaceae bacterium
CGCCACAAGAACAACTTTACGACCGCCAAACGCTGACAAAGAACGTAGATGGCATTTATGTTTTCCATCTTGCCACGGCTGAAGATGCTCCCACAGGAAGATGGGAGGCTCGCTTTAAAGTAGGTGGCCAAACTTTTTATCACGCAGTCAGGGTTGAGACTATCAAACCAAACCGCTTGAAGATAAACATATCTTCTGCGGAGGTATTGCATAGTGGAAAGTCATCGGATATTGGCATCGAAGCTCATTGGCTGACTGGCTCTGTAGCTGCGGGACTGAAAGCGAATGTAGAGATGTCGCTATACGATAATCCGCACCCCTTTGAGCGATACGGCGAATATGTATTTAGAAATCCTCTACATGCCTCATCGCAATCAAAACACGAGGTTTTCTCGGGTGAACTTAATTCGCTCGGTAAAGTTGCTTGTCGCTATACACTACCTGTTACGAGGCAAGTTCCGGGTATGATGCAAGCCAATCTTATCGCACGGGTAGCCGAGGCTGGAGGTGACGAGAGTCTGACTTCCCGTTCAGTGCGCTATTCGCCTTATGTAAGTTATGTTGGAGTCAATCTCCAAGGTAAGGAGTTTGAAACGGATTGCGATTTACACTTCCCTGTCGTAACACTTGATGCCGAAGGGAATCCCGTGGAGCGTAACCTCTCCTATAAGATTTACCATCTGAATTGGAGTTGGTGGTGGGAAGGTTCCGCCAGTGATTTGAATAGGTATGTCCAAAGTACAAGTGCGGAAGTTGTGGCCTCAGGGACGATTCCGACAAAACAAGGCAAAGGTGAAATCTCGTTCCGTGTAGATTACCCGTCGTGGGGAAAGTACTTGATTTATGTGGAAGATCCCATAAGCAAGCATGCAACGGGAGGTGTTGTCTATATCGATTGGCCCGATTGGCGAGGACATTCAGGCAAGAGTGATCCAACAGCTGCCACTATGCTCTCGTTCTCGCTTGATAAGCGCAACTATGCGGTTGGAGAATATGCCACTGTATATCTGCCCAAGTCGACGGGAGGCCGTGTCTTGCTTTCCATCGAAAATGGCTCACGCGTCATCTCTCGCCAGTGGGTCCGCACCTCATCTGAGGAAGAGACCGCCCATCGCATTTTGGTGACGAAGGATATGGTTCCCAACTTCTATGTGAATGCCTCGCTGTTGCAACCTCACGCCCAAACCGCAAACGATCTGCCTATCCGTATGTATGGAATCGAAAGTGCGGAAGTCATTGACCGCCACACTATCCTGCACCCTGTAATAGAGGTTGCCGATGAGATATTGCCGCAGCAAGAGTTTACGGTTAAGGTTCGAGAGCAAGATGGCAAACCCATGAGTTACACGCTTGCTATCGTTGACGAAGGGTTACTCGACATAACCGCTTTTAAGACTCCACAGCCGTGGCTGGCTATGAACCGACGTGAGGCATTGGGCGTAAAGACCTAGGATATGTACGAGGATGTAATAGGTGCTTATGCGGGTAAATTCTCATCGATTTTGAACATAGGTGGCGATGAGGCTTTGCGCCGTGCAGCCGGCAAAGAGAAGCGATTTAATCCTGTCGTAAAATTCCTTGGCCCGTTTAAGCTTGATAGCGGTACAAAAACACACAGGATCACTCTTCCCATGTACGTCGGCTCAGTACGAGTAATGGTCGTAGCGGCCAAGAATGGTTCGTATGGTAACGCAGATAAGACTGTGACTGTTCGTTCTCCGTTGATGTTGCTTACTACGATGCCACGTGAGTTGGCGTGCGGCGACAAGGTTGATATGCCGGTAAATATCTTCGCAATGGAAGATGGCGTACGAGATGTTAAGGTCAGTGTTAGTGTGGAGGGGCCAGTCACTATCGCTGGCAAAAGTGTCCAACAAGTCACATTCAATCAACCGGCAGAGAAACTCGTCAATTTCAGTCTGCAGTGCGACAATGCGCATAATGGTCAGGCAAAGGTGGTGATTACTGCAACAGGTGGTGGCCAAGAGGCTACCGAAACTATCTATATCGATGTTCGCAATCCATTACCCAATGTAGTAAAGTCCCAGTCTCTATCACTCAAAGGCGGTGAGAAACACCGCTTTGATTGTGCTGCATTCAAGGACGGAAACGCCCAACTGTCCATTGCTACGATGCCGACAATCGATTTTTCAGGTGCATTCTCATTCGTTGAGCATTATGCCCACTTCTGCACAGAGCAGTTATCCGCTCGTGCGATGTATATGCTCTACGCGCGAAAATTCTTGGGCGCGGAGGAGCAAAAGCGTGCCGAAAAAGCCCTTCCATCACTACTTAAAACCATCGAATCGCGACAACTATCAAACGGTGGATTCGCTTATTGGCCGGGTAACAGCGAGGCACACGACTGGACGACATCCATGGCGGGTGAAGTGATGACCGAAGCACGCAAGCAAGGTTTTGCTGTTTCGACACAATGTTATACTCGCTGGATTGAGTACCAGAATACGGCAGCCCGCCGTTATCGGCATTCAACTGCGGATGCGGCAGACCTGATGCAAGCGTATAGGCTCTATACACTTGTCCTTGCCGGTGAACAACCGACTGCCGCCATGAATAAACTGCGCGAGTCGAAGAGTTTATCCCAACAGGCACTTTTGCGCCTTGCCGCCACCTATGCACTAATTGGCAGAGAGGATGTCGCCGAGAAACTCCTTGAAAAGAGCAATTCCACACCTGCAATCAACGGCTCGTATGCAACCTTCTGGTCATCCCTCCGAGATAAAGCCATGGCGTTGGAAACTTGGCTGCTTGTTGGCAATAGAACTATGGCATTTAAGTTGGCGCGCGAAGTCGCCAATGAGTTCTCTGTAATGAACTCTACAACACAAGAGGTAGCTTTTGTAAGTGCTGCGATGAGCCATATGGGTGATCTGGTGGATGGTAGCACTTCCCAAATTGCGCTATCCTCAGGCTACGGAGTTCCACGACTAATCCGCAATCTGCGAGACATCCAGCAAATCAAGCTCAGCACTTCACAAGGATTCATTGAGGTAGAAAATCAGGGAAATGAGGAGGTGTCGCTGTCACTTGTATTGAAGCGTAAACCTTCGGCAAACGAGACAGTTAGAGCCGATGCGGAAGGTGTTGAAATCAATGTTCAATATACCGATCTAACCGGTGGCACGATTGCTGTAGATAAATTGAAGCAGGGAGAAGAGTTCCTTGCCAGGATCAGTGTAAAAAAGATGTCTGAAAGTTCGCCTTCAATGGCATTAACCTATGCCGTTCCATCTGGCTGGGAAATATGGAATGAACGATTAGTGGGCAACAGTAGCCTATCAGATGCGGCTTATATCGATATTCGAGATACGCACATAAGCTGGTACTTTGCTATCGAGCAGGGAAAGAGCAAACAATTTATAGTTCGTTTACGTGCCGTGTATGCCGGTCAGTTCATCCTGCCTCCGACGCTTTGCGAGGATATGTATAACCCAGTTTGTCGAACAAATACGCCTAATGGCAAAACGATCGTTACCCGATGAGGAGGTATCTGAAATATGGAGTGCTGATAGTAGCGGGAATCATCCTGCTACTATGGGTCTTTTGTCTTCCATACAATCTATTTGAGGATGTCCCGTATTCAACCGTTGTAACCGATAAAAATGGAAAGCTATTGGGCGCACGAGTAGCCGATGATGGACAATGGCGTTTCCCGCCCTGCAATTCGCTCCCCGACAAGTTTGCAAAAGCTCTCATCGAATTCGAGGATCATCGTTTCTATTCACATTGTGGCATAAGCCCACGTGCCATCGTAAGAGCAATCCTGCAAAATCTACGCAACGGGCGCGTGGTTAGTGGTGGAAGCACTATCTCGATGCAGGTTATTCGTCTTTCGCGACAGAAGCCACGCACCGTTTGGCAAAAGTTGGTAGAGATGTTTATGGCAACCCGACTGGAAGCACGATATGGCAAAGAGGATATTTTGCGTATCTATGCCTCACACGCCCCATACGGTGGGAATGTTGTGGGCATCGATGCTGCATTATGGCGATATTTTGGAAATGATAGAGCCGAACTCTCATGGGCAGAAGCTGCAACATTGGCAGTTCTACAAAATGCGCCGTCGCTGATACATTTGGACAAAAACCGCAATGCACTACTGGCTAAACGTAACCGGTTACTTACTCGTTTGCACGGAAAGGGCGAGTTGTCGGATGATGACTACGAATTAGCCGTTGAAGAGCCATTGATTGGAGAACCCTATCCAATGCCTCAATACGCACCACACCTTGTGGAGCATTACCACACGACTGCTCGAGGTGTACGTATCACGACGGCAATAGACCTCTCTTTGCAAAAACGGGTTGAAGAACTCGCTACAAGGTGGAGCAAAGAGTTAAGGGCGCAAAATATCAGAGATATTTCGGTGGTTATCGCAAAGGTTGATAGTGGAGCAATTATTGCCTATTGCGGGAACAGCGACATGGAGTTTGAACGAGATGGCAAATGGGTTAATATTGCCCGTTCAGTCCGCTCGTCGGGTAGTATTCTAAAACCTTTTTTATATGCTGCGGCACTGCAAGAGGGAACGATTTTACCCAACAGTTTACTGCCTGACGTACCTACTGATTTTGGCGGTTTTGCACCGAAGAATTTTGACGGCTCCTATGCAGGTGCCATTGCCGCCAATGAAGCACTCGCTTTATCGCTCAATATTCCAAATGTACACCTGTTGAAAGAGTTTGGCGTTGCCCGTTTTGCAGAAATCTTGCAACATTCGGGATTTACCTCACTTAATCGCTCGGCAGATAAGTATGGATTGTCTTTGGTGTTGGGCGGTGCCGAGGTGCGTTTGATTGATGTAGTGTCGTGCTATTCGCGCATGGCAGCGTGCTCTGCGGATTCAGCGGCATATCCCGATTTTCCGTTGCGTGATAAGATGGCTCTTTATTACACTTTCAATGCAATGCGAGAGGTTAATCGCCCCGACCAAATGGATTGGCGTAGAGTGGCTTCGGTACAGAATGTAGCTTGGAAAACGGGTACAAGTTATGGCTCCCGCGATGCATGGGCAGTGGGTGTAACTCCTGAATTTGTTGTAGGCGTATGGGTGGGAAATGCCGATGGTAGCGGAGCGCCAGAACTTACGGGAGCAAGGACAGCAGGCCCCATACTCTTCGACATGTTTAACCTGCTACCCGGCTCGGAGTGGTTTACTGAACCCGACACTACAGAGGGCGTAATGTTTCGTGTCTGTTCCCATTCGGGTTATCTTGCAGGTCGCCATTGTACAGATACGAAAGATGTGCTATTGCCACGAAACAGCGTAAAAAGCAACCGATGCCCCTATTGCAAAGAGGTTACAATTTCTTTGGATGGTATGCGTCTTGTAAATGACCGTAGTGAACCAACACGCAGAGAATCCTACTTTGTGTTACCACCACTGATGGAGCATTACTATCGTCAGCAACACCAAGAGTATATTTCACTACCCAAGAAGATTGTTACGACTAATACTATGGAACATTCGTTTCATTTTGCATATCCTGCAGATGGCAGTATTGTTTCCATACAGAAACAGATGGATGGCAAACGGGGATCGATTGTTTGCCAAGCAATACATTCCTTATCAGCTGAACTATTTTGGCACCTCGATGGCTCATTTATTGGAACAACTACCGATGTACATAAGATGCAGATAAAACCATCAATGGGATATCACACGATCACCATTGTAGATAATTTAGGCGCACAACAAACCATTTCAATCATCGTTAAATAGTTTCCAAATTACCCACTTTAATCTTGTACTGTGTAGCAGAATTGTGAATTGTTGGCGTTGCTCATCATAGACTATACAAAGAGAAGGGGCTATATTGGGATTTTATCCCGCAATATAGCCCCTTCTTTTTCATTTGATATATATTATATCCTAAAAATTAGAATCCTAAGATTTCCCTGAATTTCAATCCTTTCTCCAAACACTAATAATCATCAACCGCCATAAAGCCCTTGGTTGAAAAGGGAAATCAGGAATTCATGCTCAACAAGAATTCATCGTTATCTTTGGTTTGCTCCAAACGTTCCTTAACGAAAGTCATAGCCTCCAACGCATTCATATCGGCAATGAACTTGCGCAATATCCACATACGGTCTAAAGTAGTTTTGTCTTGGAGCAAATCGTCGCGGCGTGTGCTGGAAGCCACGATATTTACAGCAGGGAAAACCCGCTTGTTGCTCAACGTGCGATCAAGTTGCAGTTCCATGTTACCCGTACCTTTGAATTCCTCGAAAATGACTTCATCCATTTTCGAACCCGTATCTATCAGAGCCGTGGCTAAAATCGTAAGAGAGCCCCCGTTTTCGATATTCCGTGCTGCACCGAAGAAACGCTTGGGCTTATGAAGGGCATTGGCATCCACGCCCCCGGAGAGGATTTTGCCGCTCGCTGGTGAGACTGTATTGTAAGCACGTGCCAACCGGGTGATGGAATCCAATAAAATCACCACATCATGCCCGCACTCTACCATGCGTTTTGCTTTTTCCAAAACAATCCCGGAGATTTTCACATGGCGTTCGGCCGGCTCATCGAAAGTGGAAGCAATGACCTCTGCATTTACACTGCGCGCCATGTCCGTTACTTCTTCCGGACGTTCATCAATCAACAGGATAATCATGTAGACCTCGGGGTGGTTTTGCGCAATAGAGTTGGCCACGTCTTTTAATAAAAGCGTCTTACCCGTCTTGGGCTGTGCCACTATCAAGCCACGCTGCCCCTTCCCGATGGGAGCAAACAAATCTACCACACGCGACGAAATACTATCTTGCCCTCCACCCCGGCATAAAGAGAATTTCTCGTCCGGGAAAATCGGGGTCAGATGATCAAAAGGAACACGGTCGCGCACCAACTCAGGGGGCAATCCGTTGATGCGAATCGGCTTCATCATAGGGAAGAACTTTTCCCCTTCGCGGGGAAGACGCATCGTACATTCCACCGTGTCACCAGTCTTCAGGCCATAAGTTTTGATTTGATTTTGGGAAACATAGATATCGTCCGGCGAAGTCAAGTAGTTATAATCCGCACTACGCAGGAAGCCATACCCGTCTTGCACTATTTCCAGGACCCCGATTCCCGTCAAAGCCTCGCCAAAGTCATAGAGCTGGTTTTCCACCGAAGCCATAAAAGGACGAGACTCTGGCTTTTGCTGCCCGTAATACGGCTCACCGGATGACTGCATCCGATTCGGGAAATTCTGTTCCGGCACAACCCGGCCCCGCTCGTATGCCCGGCGTTCTTCATTATTAAAGGGCTGTCCGGGAAAAGCACCCTCTTCGGATGATTGAGAAAGGGCACGAGGATTTTGGAATTTCATTCGCAACTCTTCCGGAATTTCTACCGAGCCATCAGAAGGAAGTTGCTCCACCGGAACAAAATCGTCCCCCATGGGAGGAAGTGCGGCAGCAACCTTTCCTCCGTCCGGATCCATGCCCCGCCCACTTTTAACCGCAGCTTTTATTTCTTTTGAACGTTCCGGTTCGGCATTTTGCGGAGCTGCAGGAATAGCATTAGCATCATCGCCTTCCTTTTCCACCGGCTTGCTTTCCATCGCCGCCGCTGCTTGCGAAATCTCCTGTACAGGCGCATTCTTACGGGGACGCCCCCGTTTTTTCTTTCCTTCCTGTCCGGGCTGGGCAATAGGGCCTTCACCTTTTTCCCGTGCTTCTTGGGCTTCCGGACTTGGAGCAGGCTGCTGCTTTTTGGATTTCTTGCCCTGCGCCGTTTTTTCGGAAACCACAACATTCGGCCGTTCCCCGTTTTTCACGTCTTCGGCAGAATCTTCTTTCGCCGGAGAGCCGGACTTGGGAGAGGCAGATACCGCATCGCGCGGCGACGAAGCACGACGCCGTTTCCGCCCTTCGCGCTCGCCGGCTTCCGCAACACGCGCGGCACCGGCAATCGCCTGCTCATCCAATATCCTATAAATTAATTCGTTACGAGGCAAAGAGGCCGCATCGGAAATGCCTAACTCTCCGGCCATTTCTTGAAGTTCAGAATCACTCTTTCCGTTCAGCTGGATAATATTATACATAGTGAAATAAGGGAATATTATATTTCAGATTAGCACATAGTACCCTTATGCAAGGGGAATTATTCGTCAAATAATATAATCGGGATTATTTTTATCGGGAGAATGAGAAAATCCTCCACTTCAAAAGGTCATGCAAAGGTAAGCATTGTTCCGTTATTATAGAAATGTTTTGCATTTTTTATTTATGGGGGAATACCCGTCCATGGATGGAAAGAATTACTTTTGCCGTAGAAAATACAGCAGAAACATGAACTTTAAAAACACATTTCCCTATATTTTTCTCCTCTTCACATGCGTGGCAGCACACGCACAGAACGAGCAAACACATATATATAAGGTAGAAAATGCCGGGCAGCTTCAAGCAGAAATGACTCAAGAAGAGGCACATACGATTCGAAGCATGACCCTCTCCGGCAACATCAACGCACGTGATTTCAAGCTGATGCGCGACAGCATGAGCCAACTCGAAGTGCTCAACCTGAAAGACGTACACATAAAAGCAATGACCGGGAAAGGAGGGACATCCCCAAGCAGTTTCAACTTATATACACCGCGTACGATTCCCGAATACGCCTTTTGCAAAGAAAAAGAAACGGCACAGGAAAAAGGCGAAAAGAAAGAGGTACAATTACAGGGAATGCCCAATCTCCGGGAAGTCTGGCTTCCCGAGAATCTGTCCACCATAGACAGATATGCTTTTTATGACTGCCGAAACCTGCGCTTACTGGTATGTTCCCAAAAGAAAGCACCTAATCTTTTTCCCAATGCCCTGAATGACAGTATCACCGTAATATTTGTCCCCATAGGATGCCGTGATACCTACAAAAACAAAAACCGTTGGGAGAATTTCAATATCCTCGAGGGCGAACCAATCCGCCTTTCTGTGGAAATCACGACACCCGGCACTTTGAGCGACGCAATCTTACGAACAGGAAACCAGCCAAGCGACGTGAATTACCTGACGATAAGCGGTAGCTTGGACGAAAACGACCTCAAACTCATTCGCGACTTTATGCCGAAACTCGTGCGTGTCGATATGGAAAACACCGACGTGACGCACATTCCTGAATACACTTTCTCGCAAAAGAAATTCTTGACCGAAGCTCTTCTCCCCGCCAACCTGCAGTCCATCGGCGAACGGGCCTTCAGCGGGTGTACCCGGTTAGGGCAGAATATCATGCTCCCCGCCAGCCTGCAGTCCATCGGCGAAGGGGCTTTTCTCGACTGCGACCGGCTTCAACAAGTCATCGTCACCGGGAAAGAGCTGTCCATCATAGGAAAAGACCTATTCCGGGACGACCAAAATAAATTAATCTACCGCCCTCAATAAGGACTCCAGTCTTTCTCATTCCGGAATCCCCCGCAGGAGTTTGCTGGACACCGCCCCATCATAAACAAAAACGGCGGACACAACATTGGCTTTCCTTGTAAGGAGTTCTGGAGGCGAAGCCTATTTTTCACAGGCAATCTCTTGATTGGCACGCAACAAATGCTACAACCCGCCAGCTGCCCGGTCGGCGGGTTGCAGCACCATCCGTGCCGTTTCTTTCCCGAATGCAGCCCCTATGGGGCAGGGGCGTTTGCCTGAGGCAGCCCCACCCGGGCATTATTCCCGCACAGTACGGCAAGAAGCCTCCGGACAAAATGTCAATCCACGCAAAGTTGGCATACGGCACACGTGCGCATGCCCGTCATTTCTTCAACCGCAGGCCGTCGCGAAACGCATTGCCCACCTTGCCGCCCACCTCGAGGTAGGCATTGTGGATGGGGTCGAAGCTAACCGGGCGCAGCTTTGCCGGGTCTATTTTGCCCTCCCCGTCAAGCACGGACTCATCTGCCGAGACATTGACGATACGCCCTACCAAGTGGCACATCCCCGGGTCATAACTTACCAACTCGCACTCCACCGCCATGGGCAATTCCACGATAACCGGGGCATTGACAAACTCCGACTTCACCGTATGGAAACCCGCCTTTTCCAGCTTGCCCGGTTCCTTGTTCCCAGACACTACGCCCACGTAATCACAGGCCACCACCTGGGGCACGGTCGCCATACTGACCGTGAAAGCCTTGCTGGCAAGTATGTTTGCCGTGGTCTTATGCCCGGCAGAGAGGCACATATTGATTTGGTCGTCATAATCAATGCCGCCCCAAGCAGCATTCATGGCATTCGGTCTCCCCTCCTCGTCGTATGCCGCAACGATAAAGACCGGTTGTGGGTAAGTCCAAGGCTTTGCGCCAAAATTCTTTCGCATGACAGATTCTCCTTTCGTTTATTTGGGTTTGTTTCCGATAGCAAAGATATTATTTATTTTCCCGGTTCGCCCCAAACAGGCCGCATATATTTGTCTGAAAGGGAAAAACACGGCCAACCCGCCATTCCCCTTGCCGTTCTCAGCGGCAAGCCTTGCCCCTTTTCCCGGCTGCCGCCTGCGTTTTTCTCGGAAAACGCAGGCGCCCACCACCACCCCGGAAAGGGCTACGGAAGAACGCACCCGTACAAATCACCTGTCAGGGACGCCAGTTTGGCAAAGGTTTTGCTGCACAATATGCAAAAAATATAGTAATCGTATGAAGGAGACAAATGGCAACCAATCCGAAGAAGCCTTGGACAAACAAGCTTCGCTAGAGGAACAAACTGATAACAAGGTAGATGCCACACAAGAAGAGGGGCAACAACAAGAGGGAAAGGACGGGGCAGACACCACTGCGGACACGCCCGTGGAAGAAGACTCCATAGAGAAAGACTTGGAACAAGCGCATGCCGCTTTGGCAGACATGAATGACAAATACCTCCGCCTCTCTGCCGAATTCGACAATTTCCGCAAACGTACCCTTAAAGAAAAAGCCGAGTTGATCCTGAACGGAGGCGAAAAGGCCATAGTCAGCTTCCTGCCCGTATTAGACGACTTGGAACGCGCATTGGAAAACATGGGGAAAGCCACCGACGTGGCCGCGGTAAAAGAAGGGGTGGACCTCATCTACCAGAAATTTCTCAAGACGCTGGCCCAAAACGGCGTGAAACCTATCGAGACAGCCGGCCAGGCGCTCGACACCGACTACCATGAGGCCATAGCCTTAGTGCCCGCCCCCGGCGAAGAGGAAAAAGGGAAAATCATCGATTGCGTGCAGAAAGGATACACGCTGAACGAGAAGGTCATACGGCATGCCAAGGTTGTCGTAGGGCAATAAAGGCAGCCTTCCTTAGATTTCCCACATATTAATATCACCAAGGAGAGACATGGCAGAAAAAAGAGATTACTACGAAGTCCTCGGCGTAAGCCGCACTGCAAGCGACGCCGAGATAAAGAAAGCCTACCGGACGATGGCCATGAAATACCATCCCGACCGTAACCCGGGCAACAAGGAAGCAGAAGAAAAATTCAAAGAGGCGGCGGAAGCCTACGACGTGTTGCGCGACCCGGAGAAACGCAAGCGCTACGACCAGTTCGGCCATGCAGGCGTGGGCGGAAATGGCGGAGCGGAAGGTTTCGGAGGATTCGGAAGCGGAGGAATGTCGATGGACGACATCTTCTCCATGTTCGGCGACATCTTCGGGGGACATTCCGGTTTCGGAGGATTCGGGGGCGGAAGCCGGGGCGGCAGCCAGCAGCGCGTCCACCGCGGGTCGGATCTCCGGGTAAAAGTGAAATTAACTTTGAAAGAAATCGCCACCGGGACGGAAAAGAAATTCAAGGTAAAGAAATATGTCCCCTGCGAACATTGCCACGGGACAGGCGCGGAAGGAGGTTCGGGCATGGACACGTGCCCGACATGCCATGGAAGCGGGACAGTAATCCGCACGCAACAGAGCATGTTCGGCACGATGCAAGTACAAAGCCCTTGCCCCACGTGCGGCGGCGAAGGCAAAGTAATCCGCAACAAGTGCCACTTCTGCAGCGGCGAAGGCATCGTATATGGCGAAGAGACGCTCAGCGTGAAGATTCCCGCAGGCGTCATGGAAGGCATGCAACTTTCGATGGACGGAAAGGGCAACGCGGGCAAGCACAACGGCCTGCCGGGGCGTCTGCTCATCCTCATCGAAGAAGAGAAACACCCGGAACTCGTGCGCGACGGGAACGACCTCGTCTACAACCTGCTACTCCCCTTCCCCACCGCGGCATTGGGCGGTTCGGTAGAAATCCCGACTATCGACGGGAAAGCCATCGTAAAAATAGAACCGGGAACCCAGGCGGGTAAAATCCTGCGCCTGCGCGGAAAAGGATTGCCCGAAGTGAACGCCTACGGGATAGGCGACTTGCTGATCAACGTGAGCGTCTATGTACCGGAAAACCTCACGCGGGAAGAAAAAAACATACTCGAAAAACTGAAAGACGCCGAGCACTTCAAACCCAGCCTCAGCATGAAGGAAAAGATATTCCGCAAGTTCCGCAACTTTTTCGAATAGCTTTCCCACCCCCAACATAGCGTACCATTCTCCCGTTTCCCCGGCCAAGCTGCGAGGAAACGGGAGATGTTTTTTTGTATTCCTCACGATTCCTTTTATATTTGCGCCTGCATAACAATAATCCCCTAAACCTCTTTTCCTATGAAAGCCCTACTCTTTTCCTGCCTGTTTGCCGCAACCTTGGCAATACCCCCAACCCTACGGGCACAAGAACCCGGCCAGCAACCCCCGCCCCACGAGACCGACCCACAAAAGGAGCGGGCCACGGAAAACCCTTCCGTCCATGATCCTGTACTCATACGCGAAGGCTCGCGTTACTACCTATTCGCCACAGGCATGGGAATCAGCGTCCTTTCTTCCGACGACCTCGTCACCTGGAAACGGGAGCCACCCGTATTCCGGGAAGCACCGCAATGGGCGGTGGAAACCATACCCGGCTTCCGCGGGCATATCTGGGCGCCGGACATCATATACCACGGCGGGCGCTACCATGTCTTCTACTCCTGCTCGGCGTTCGGCAAGAACACGTCGGCCATAGGCCACGCCTCGACCCGCAGCCTCGACCCACAAAATCCGGAATACGGCTGGACCGACCACGGGATGGTCGTGCAGTCCGCGCCCGGGCGCGACGACTGGAACGCCATAGACCCCAACATAGTCATAGACGAGGAAGGGAATCCATGGATGGACTTCGGCTCTTTCTGGGGCGGCATCAAAATGGTGAAACTCAACAGCCAAGACTTCTCCCTTGCCGAACCGCAAGAATGGCACACACTCGCCCGCCGCACCCAATCGACCCGGCCTGACGGGAGTCCAACCCACGAGGACGCCATCGAAGCGCCTTTCATCATCAAAAAAAACGGCTACTACTACCTATTCGTTTCCTTCGACTACTGTTGCCGGGGCAATGACAGCAACTACAAGATTGCCATAGGCCGCTCGGAAAAGATTACCGGGCCCTACCTCGACCGGGAGGGGAAGCCCATGGAGCAAGGAGGCGGGACAATCCTCTTGCAGGGCAACGAGGAATGGAGCGGAGTAGGGCATTGCGCCGTCCTGCAGGATGGCGATACCGACTACCTCGTGGCTCATGCCTATATCCGCGCTGAAAATGGCGCCTCGCGCCTTGTCCTCCGCACGCTCACTTGGGAAAACGGTTGGCCGACGGTGGCGGACAAGGCTGTGGATGCCCACACTTTCCAATAGGAGTAAGGCTTATCTACAAAACAATGCCCGTGGAATATCAAAAAAGCCCTTGGGTTTTTCCTAATTTCCCCAAGGGCTTTTTCCGATAAATGCCGCATCCCGGCCTTACATGAGGCTAAGGCCTCATTGATGTTGTTCACGTAAAAGGTCATTCACCGTCTTCACAGGATTGAAAGTGGACAGAGGCACTTCGACAAAAACCGTATTCCAATCGCTCATCGACCCGTTCCATAACCCAGGTAGCTCCAATGCTTTCAACTCACGCCCTTCCTTCGACTTGGAAGAAATGAACCCCGTATCGGGATCGACATACGAGAAAAGGTTGAACGGCACACCGTGGTTGTCGCGCAGGGCGCAGACGAGATCGACCGGGTTAAAATGCGTCCCTTGCTCAAACATGGACTTCGCATGGGAATCCTGCATGTCGATTTGCGAACTCTCCAAGATTTGCAACGAAATCGTCCCGTCCGGGTTATACGCCAAGAAAGGCCCTCCCCCGGGCTCGCCCACGTTGCGCACCATCCCGCACACACGAATGGGCCTATGGAGCTTCCCTTTCAGATACAGGACAAGGTCGGCATCTTCCAAATGCTTCGTTTCCGGGTTTTTGCAGTGGAGGCATTTTTGGACAAATTGTATGATCTCACGCACTTGCTCCGGGCTATAATGCCCACTCTCAAGGAGTTCAAGGTAATTGAACACCTGTTGTTGAATCGCTACCAGCACTCCGGCCAACAAGCGCTTGTAGCGCACCATCCCGGGCTTCAGGCGATCTGGAATCACGTTGTCGATATTCTTTATAAACACAACATCCGCTCCCGAGAGAGCCACGTCATTCAGGTTGGCCAGCAAAGCCCCATGCCCTCCCGGCCGGAAGAGGAGCGTCCCATCCTTCCGCCGAAACGGTTGGTTCTGCATATCCACCGCAATCGTGTCCGTACTTTCTTTTTGCTCAGAGAAAGTGATTTCATAGGCCACGCCGTACAATTGCTCATAACGGGACTTCTTCTCATCCACCAGTTGCTCGAAAAGAGACTTATGCTCCGGCGAAACGGTAAAATGGAGATAACACTTCCCACAAGAAGAAGCATAGAGGGCACCTTCTACCAAATGTTCCTCTAACGGAGTCCGAGGCCCTTCCGGCGAGGCGTGGAAGAGCAAAAGCCCCTTGGGCAACGCGCCATAATTCAACCCCTCAGCCCCAAGCAAAAGCCGGACAATCTCTTTTGCCCGGCCCGCACTGCGCAATTCCGCGGCATCCAACCCTGTCTTCTCCCGGCATGCCGCATCCAAGAGGGAAAAGAAAGCGAATTTCTCAAGGTGGGCGATAAAGTTTTTCTCGAAATCGGTAGTCGGCACCTCGTAAGGAGCGTCGAGAAAGGCAAACAAGTCCTTAAACATACGGCTGGCAGCTCCCGATGCCGGGACAAACTTCAGCACTTTCCGATTGCCGTCGAGGTATTTTTGCCAAATATCCAGATATTTTTGCTCATCTTCTTCAGGGATACACAAGATTCCATTCTCCACACTCGCAGCCGCACCCAGCTTCAAATATGGAAATCCTGTGGCAAAGCGTTTTAATTGTTCTTCTACTTGGTCTTGGGTAATACCCTTTTCGTTTAGTAGCTCTTGGTCTTTCGCTGTAAACATAACCCTATGTATCTAAAAATTTCAGCCCAAAAATACAGAAAAGTTTCAAAGCCCGCCATAAAAACGCCGGAAAAGCTGTAATTTTGAGCAACGATACATTTCAATACACCCGGTCCCTTTCTACAGGGCGACCCTTCAAATTGATTTTCGCCATGACTTTCAACCCAACAGAAACACAAGAACTGCTTCCCTTATACCGCACTTTACGCCGGCTGACCCAAGAAACCATCCCATCCCAACCCGTCCGCCAACTGAAAAAGGTACTCACCCAAGCCGTTTCCGCCGGACGCTTGCACCGCGACCTTTTCGGGCTGAACCCCATCATCCATAACCTCCAAACGGCAATCATTGCCGCAAAAGAAATCAACTTGCGCGACAATTCCCTCGTTGCCCTGCTCTTGCATGACATCGTGCGAGCCGGATACCTATCCCCCGAAGCGGTCGGGAAACAATTCGGCAACGATGTCGCCACCATCATACGGGGGTTGGTAAAGACTACCGAACTCTACGACAAAAACCCTTCCATCGAGTCGGAAAACTTCCGCGACTTGCTGCTCTCTTTTGCGGAAGACATGCGCGTCATATTCCTGATGATTGCCGACCGCGTATGCCTGATGCGCAGCATACGCGACACCGACCGGAAAGAAGCCCGGCAGAAAACAGCACAAGAAGCAGCCTTCCTCTACGCGCCGCTGGCGCACAAACTCGGGCTCTACAAGTTGAAATCCGAACTGGAAGACCTTGCGCTGAAATACTTAGAGCCTGACATCTATTACGACCTGAAGGAGAAACTCAACGAGACCAAGGCTTCGCGCGACCGGTACATCGCTTCTTTCATAGCACCTGTACAGAAGAAACTGGAAGAAGCCGGACTTTCGTTCACCATCAAAGGGCGCACCAAGAGCATCCACTCCATTTATAACAAGATGAAGAAGCAGAACTGCGAATTCCGCTTCATCTACGACCTGTTTGCCATCCGTGTCATCCTAGATTCGCCGTTGGAACGGGAGAAGTCGGACTGCTGGCAAGTCTATTCCATCATCACCGACATGTACCAACCCAACCCCAAGCGCCTGCGCGACTGGCTCTCCATACCTAAAAGCAACGGTTACGAAAGCCTGCACATCACCGTCATGGGCCCGGAAGGGAAGTGGGTAGAAGTACAAATACGCACCCGGCGGATGGACGAGATTGCCGAACGCGGGCTGGCCGCCCATTGGCGATACAAAGGGATTAAGAGCGAAAGCGGGCTTGACGAATGGCTGACCTCCGTACGCGAAGCACTGGAAAACTCAAAAGACGAGGATTCACGCGCCATCATGGACCGCTTCAAGATGGATCTCTATGAGGACGAGGTATTTGTCTTCACCCCAAAAGGCGACCTCTTCAAGCTCCCCAAAGGGAGTACCGTGCTCGATTTCGCATTCCACATACACAGCCGCATCGGATGCCAATGCATCGGCGCGCGGATCAACGGGCGCAACTGCCGGATCGGCACGCGCCTCAACAGCGGCGACCAGGTAGAAATCCTCACCTCCTCCTCCCAAACGCCAAAACAAGACTGGCTGAACCTCGTTGTCACAGGGAAAGCACGGACGAAGATAAGGCAAGAGCTGAAAGAAATAGCCTCGCGCCAGGCAGAGTACGCCCGCGAAGACCTACAACGCAAGTTCAAAAACCGGAAAATAGACTACGACGAGGCGGTCATGATGCGCCTTATCCTCAAATTAGGCTACAAAACCGTGACCGACTTCTACCAAGCCTTGGCCAACGGCGTGCTCGACACGGGAGACATCGTAGAAAGTTATCTCGAAGCCCAGCACAAAGAACAAGAACAGGAGCAATATACCCCGTACCGCAGTGCGGAGTTATACAATACCGTCCCTGCCGAACAATTTACCCACGAGAGCCTGCAAAACAAGCACAAGCAAGATGTCTTAGTCATTGACCAAAACCTCAAAGACGTCGATTTCAAACTGGCCAAGTGTTGCAATCCGATTTACGGCGACGAAGTATTCGGCTTCATCACTTCTTCGGGCGGATTCAAAATACACCGCACAGATTGTCCCAACGCAGCCCAAATGCGGCAACGCTCACCCTACCGGATCATTCCCGCACGCTGGGCCGGGAAAGGAGCGGAAGGGCAATATATGATTACCCTCCGTGTCGTCGGGAACGACGACATAGGAATCGTCACCAACCTTACCTCCATCATCAACAAAGAGCCGGACTGCGACCTCCGATCCATACGCATTGACTCGAACGACGGGCTCTTTACCGGCCAACTCACCCTTGGCATCAGCGACACCTACAAGCTCCAAGCCTTGCTACGTAAGCTACGCGCCATAAAAGGCATCAAACAAATCGAACGATAAAGACAGAACCCCATGAACAATCTGAAAAGCATCATCGATTTCCTCACCCGGCTGGATGAAAACAACCGTCGGGACTGGTTCCAAGAGCATAAGGAGGAATACGTAAACGCCCAAGCAAAATTCAACGCATTTACAGAACAACTGATTGCGGGCATCGCCAAATTCGACAAAAGCATCGAAGGATTGACAGCAAAAGACTGCACCTACCGCATCTACCGCGACACCCGCTTCTCCTCCGACAAGCGCCCGTACAAGACCCACATGGGCGCTTTCATTTGCCCGCAAGGCAAAAAGTCCGGCTTTTCGGGCTATTATTTCCAAATCGGGGCAAAGGATTCCGACGAATACCCCGGCGGAAACATGCTGGCCACGGGCAACTACCAATTTACGCCCCAAGCCCTGCGTATCTTGCGCGAAGACATCTGTAACGGAGAGGGCGACTTCGAACTGGCGCTCCGCAAAGCCCCTCTCTTCCAACTGGACGAATCCGGGCGGCTCAAACGGATCCCGAACGGGTTTCCCCGCGACGAAGCCTATTCTCCCTACCTCGCTTACCGCACCTACTGCCTCATCTATGCACCGGGCAAGACCTTCATGATGCAAAACGACGTGCTGGAACAGACCCTCGCCGCATTCGAAACGACACAACCCTTCCTCGAATACCTGAACCGGGCCATCGAATACGCCCACGACCCGCAAACGGGGGCATCTACCGAGGGAGTCCGATCCTTGCTTTAACCCTGCATAACCCCCCAAAACCGATATTCCCCAAGAAATATTGTAATGGAAAAATCCGGTTGCATGCCCCGTATGGAGATGCGACCGGATATTTTTTCATCCCAACGTTTTCTTCACCCATTCAGTACAGTAGCATCACTCCGGCTGAGAGGCTCTGCATTTCGGGCGCATAGCGGGTCTGACAGATATGAAACGGGGAATACTTTACGTAAGCCGCCAGATTTCCGTAGCCCACCATGCCCATGATGTCGATGGTAACGGGATTCTGATGCAAGTCTTCGGCCGTCTCTTTCACCTTGTCGCCGTCCAGTTCGTAGCGGGTGAGCAGGCTGGCGTGCGTCTTTATGTTGAGCACTCCGCCCACCGACATGAAGAATTCACGGTCCGACAAAGTCTGCAATTCCAACAGCAGCGGCACGGTCAGGTCAAACGTCTTGAGCCGCGAGAACTTGATTGACGCACCCTCAGGATAACCCTCCACACCAAACTCCACATTGTGCTTCACAAAGCGGTAATGAGCATCCATGCGGTAATTGCGCCAGTTAAGGCCAAAACCGGAAACCAGCCCCACATTACGCCGATTGATGGGAATGTGTACTGAAAAGATGTTCCAGAATATCTCGAACGAACGGGCCATGTTGGGCATTACGCCCTCCGGTCCGTTCAGTCCGCCGCGCCCCGTGCCCACGGCTGTGCAGAAGCCGAAGCCGAGGCCTTCCCAATGCGGGTCGAAACGATGCCCGCTATGGCTTGAGGAACGGTCCTTTTTGCGCTTCGAGCCTATGATGTCTGAAAAAGGATAGTCGAACGTATCGGTCAAGTGCCACGTCCGTTCGCGTTTTCCGTCCGCACGGTAGCGACTTTCGTAGTAGGGTTCTACAGTGCGCCCGGCCGAATCGCGCAACTGTATGCTGAAGGTCTCGGCCGAATCAGCCACTGTTATGGTATGCCCTCGATAGTAAAACAGCGTATCGGCCAGTTCCTCTGCTCCGAGCGATGCAGCACCCATCCAAGCAGAGAGTAAGAATAATAAGGTAAACTTCTTCATGATGTCTATTTTTTAGGTTGAACAAACAGTTTAATCAGCTTCTCCAATTCGGTGAAACCCTCCAGATAAATCAACGTAGCCGCTCCCTCCCGGAGACGCCTGAAGAGCACAAACCGATTGGGACGGCTCCCGCTTTCCGCCTCGGGCGGCAGCTGGTAGTAGCCAGCCACCACTTCTTTTCCACGCTTCACCACCTCGCTGCTCACGGCGTTGCGTCCGTCGGCCAAGGCCGCCGCAGCCATGAGGGCTGCATCGGGCGGCGAATCGTGCACCGTAATGCTGCGGAAGAGCGTCAGGTCGTAAGACTTCAGACGTTTCCCTTTCACGTCTACGGTCACAGCCTTGGGATTCTTCTCAAACGTCCCGTCGAAAAGCGACTCCACATGCAGCCCCTTCTGCGCCAAGGCCGTATCTGCTGCGCTAAGAGCCACGGCACAAAGGACAAAAACACGGATAAATCGGGCCATAGGATTCATAAATTCTTTTGTTCTACTGTAAGACTTTCGTTATCGTCGACTTCGTCCAAATCGGAGAAAGCCGGATTCAATTCACCGAAAACGGCCGTCAGTTGCTCCTCAGGCGTAGGAATCGGAGCAAACACCTCTTCCAAAGCACGCTGAAGTTGGGTCCGAAGCACTTCCTCCTGCACATACTTCTCACCATAGATACTCACCGAGAAGCTGTTTTGGCTGCGATACCAGCCATAGTAGGCCGCCCCTCCGCCCACGAGCAGCAAACCCGCAACCGCCACAGCTACCCGCCACATCGGACCTAGGAGCGACGCCTTGCTGGAAACGGGCCGCACACTCTGTCTACTGCGCAGGCGGTGCACCATGAGTTCGTAGACTATCACGGCGCGGTCGGCCTCACTCCCCGCCTTCTCAGCCTGCGGCGAGAGAAGAAAAGCAGCCAGTTCGCGCTCTTCGCGGGGCGAGGTATCGCCCTCATAGTATCGCTCCATCAGTCGGCACCATTCGGTATTGTTGCGGGGGGTGGAGCCTCTATTGTCAAAATCAGCGTTTCCCATTGTTCCATTCCTCATATAGTTCACGTATTTTCTGCCGTGCGCGCGAGAGATTCATGCGCACCGCCGTCGGCTGCATGCCCAACAGTTCGGCTATCTCGACAGTCGAAAGCTCCTCTTCGGCACGCAGTTTCCAGATGGCGCGCTGCACCTCGCTGAGGCGCTCCTGAACGCAACGGTCCACCCACTCATACCGCTCGCGCAACTCCAGCTCCTCGCAGGGAGAAAGTTCGGGACACCCGTCGCGTTCCTCTTCTATGTCACACAGGTCGACCTTGCCACGCCGACGCAACTCGTCGACACAAAGATTGCGCACCGTGGCCACGGCCAGCGCCGAGGCTTCCTCGCGATCGCGAATCGCCTCCTTGCGAGGCCAAAGGCGGCAAAAGGCTTCCTGCACCACGTCGGCCGCATCCTCCCGGTTGCGCAGCAGACGGAAGGTCATGCGGTGCATGAGCCGTCGCAAATCGCCAAAGGCTGAAAGTAGAGGTTCTTCGCTCATCAGGGGTTCTTACGGTTGTTTCCGCTCACAGAAGTGGGGCTTTCTATTAAGGCATAACGGAAAAGAAGGACAAACGTAACATCACTTTCAAAAAAAAATACTGTCCAAGCCGGAAAATGCCCTTCTCCCGTCGAAAAAAGCCCTGCCGCCCCCGGGAAAAAGCGCGGCATGTTTTTCCCCGGGGCGGCAAGACTTTTCGCCCGTTCCGCAAGAGCACAGCGACAAGGGTCAATCCTGCTTTTCGGTCAAGTGCTTCCAGAAACGTATCGGCATGTTCTGCCTATGCAGCCGGGGATTGAGGCGTTCGCGGATGGCGATGCTCTTGAAATACGTCTTCCACAGCTGCTGCCACTGCGCCTCGCCATCGGCCATCTGGCCTTTGCCCAACCGCCCGCCGCGGAGCAAGGGGGAGTCTTCCAGGACGACCTCGCGCAAAGACCGGAGGTCGCTGTAGAAGCCATAGTTCCGCCGCAAGTCGTAGAGCAACCACGGCTGGTCGGCGAAACGGTCGGCAAAGTGGCTTACGGCCAAGGGCAGCACGTCGTACTCCGGCTCGACGGCGGCAAAATACGTCCCGTCGGCCGCTTTCTGGAAACGGGCAAACTGCTTGAGGCGCATCGCCTCGCGGTTCACCTTGTGGCAGAGCTGCGCGAAGCGCAAGACGTCGGGGTCGCCGAAATCGGTCTCCACCGGGGTTTCCGAGTCGAGCACCTTGCGTATGTAGCGGAACAGGAGCATGTCGGCACCGGGAATGCCGGAGAGCCACACCATTTCCAGCCCGCGGCGTGCGGCAGGCGATAGTTTCTTCTCCAAGGCGGCCCATACGCGGCGGCTCCGCCCTTCCTCCGTCGGCACGTGGAACTCCCGCCCCACGAACAGCGGCGCGGGGCTTCCCTCGGGCAGGAGCTCGCCGGGAAACCGCTTCTGCACGTAGGCTTCGAAGACGACGCACAGCAGCCCCTCGAACGAGGCGTCGTAGTAAAACACGTTATCCATTGCCGAAATCCAAGAGGAGTTGCCCCTCGCCCTTCTTCTTGCGGCGGGCGGACAGGAAAAGGGCACGGGCCGATTCGGGCGGAAGCGTATCGACGGTGCGCACGGGCAGCTCGCGGCTGGCCAGGAAATACTGGGCTTTTTTCATCACGACGCCCATCTTCTTGAGTTGCGCGTTGTCCAATCTCCCGAAGCGCCGCGCCGCCACGATGAGCTTGGCCGAATGCACCCCGATGCCCGGCACGCGGAGCAGCAACTCGTAGTCCGCACGGTTCACGTCGATGGGGAAGCACTCCGGGTGGCGCAATGCCCAGGAAAGTTTCGGGTCAAGCTCCAAATCGAGCACGGGATGCGCCTCGTCGACTATCTCGTCCACCTTGAACTGGTAGAACCTCAACAGCCAGTCGGCCTGGTAGAGGCGGTTTTCGCGCACGAGGGGCGGCTGCTTCAGCCGCGGGAGGCGGGGGTCGTAGGTATTGACGGACACGTAGCCGGAATAATAGACCCGGCGCATGGTGGGACGTGCGTAGAGGGCGGAGGAAAGGGTGAGTATGTCGCGGTCGGTCTCGGGCGTGGCGCCTACGATCATCTGCGTGCTTTGCCCTGCCGGCACGAAGCGCGGCACGTGGCGAAGCCGGCGGCGGTCTTCACGGTTCTCCAGCACGCCCTGCCGGATGACGCGCATCGGCTGGAAAACGCTCTCGAAGTCCTTCTCCGGGGCCAGGCGGCGGAGGCTGGCTTCGTTCGGTATTTCGACGTTCACGCTGAGGCGGTCGGCGTAGAACCCTGCGGCGCGCACCAGCTCGCGGCTCGCCCCGGGGATGCTCTTCAGGTGGATGTAACCGTTGAAGCCATGCTGCTCGCGCAGGTCTCTCACCACGCGCACGAGGCGTTCCATCGTATAATCCGGGTTGCGCACCACGCCCGAGCTGAGGAAAAGGCCTTCGATGTAGTTACGGCGGTAGAACTCGATGGTCAGCTCCACCAGTTCGCGCACCGAGAAGGTTGCCCGCGGCAGGTCGTTGCTGCGGCGGTTTATGCAGTAGGCGCAGTCGTAGATGCAATGATTCGTAAGCATCACCTTGAGCAGGGAGATGCACCTCCCGTCTTCGGCGAAGCTGTGGCAAATGCCAACCCCGCCCACGGTGTTGCCCAAGCCCTTGCCCCGGTTGGAACGGACGGTACCGCTCGAGGAACAAGAGACATCGTACTTGGCCGACTCTGCCAAGATTTTCAACCTTTCGAGCATTCCTTCTTTCATGATCCTGCCTTTACTTCCCCCACCATTGCGGGACAAAGGTACGCAAGCCTTGAGGCAAAAGCAAGAAAGTCCCGCCCCTTTTCCGGAAAAGATGCAGCGCTTTTCGGGGGAAACGGCCAGCTTTCCCCTCCGGGGACAAGCCCCACTAAGCCGCCCCGCTACGGGAAATCAGGTAGACTCCCAAGCAAATCACCCCGATACCCGCAAGGCGGACAGGCGAAAGCGACTCGCCCAGCCAATAGTGGCACACCACGGCTGCCACCACATAGCCTACGCTGTTGAAAGGATAAGCAAAACTTACCTCCACCCGCGACAACACCGACATCCACAAAAGCACACTCACCAGGAAGCAAACCATGGCCGCCCAAAGCCATAGATTGGCAAGCACCGCACCCATTTGCTGCACTATGCCGGAAAGGCCGACTTCGCCTACATTCAACATGCCCCGGCGCATCAACAACTGGGCCGCACAGTTCAGCAAAACGCTGCCCAGTATCAAGAAAACATCCCTCATCGGCGGAAAGGTTTATAATGCCGTTCGTCAGCATACATCAACATCTCCCGGTCACCCCGGCTGTCCCCGTAAGCCACGATATGCCGTTGGTATAATAAAGTGTACAATCGTATTAATTTAACGTGAGTTCAATATAAAGTCAAAACAATGTCAGTTGTCCGTCATTGATAAAATTCACATCAATG
>CAYTPX010000030.1:0-12921 GCA_964439955.1 uncultured Bacteroidaceae bacterium
TGAAGTCAGCCCTAATTTTAAAGCCTTGAAAAATTTTATCGGACAGTAATAATTCATTTTCCCCTTTCCCGCCCCTCTACGGCAGGAAGGCGCTGGCGGTTTTCTTGGAAAGCGCAGCCGCTGTTGCCGGAAAGCGCCCAGCCTTTCCCGTGGCATCGCAGGCGCTTTTCCGGGATTCGTGCCGTGTTTCCCGCGGAAAGCCTCACTGCGGGTCCACATCGAAATAGACAGTCGCCGAACGGAACTCTTGGTGGGCCTGTAGCTCGGCCAAGGCGTATTGCAGCACTTCGCGCACTTTCTTCACCGAGAGCCCGGCCTCGAGCTTGATGACCGTTTGCCTGATGTGCAGTTGCTGCACGCGTGCTACGACGGGCTCCAGCGGTTCCGTGACGCGCATGCTTCCCAGGTGGTTCTGGAGCAGGCGGCTTATGTGCCGGGAGGCGGCGAGGCAGGTTGAAGGGTCGCGGTGTTTCAGGAACAAGTAGATGAGCCGGTAGAACGGGGGGTAGCGGAACAGGGAGCGTTCGCCGAGTTGGGTCTCGTACAGGCTTTCGTAGTCGCCCGAGAGTACCTGCGCTATGACAGGATGTGCCGCGTCGCGCGTCTGGAGCAGCACTTCCCCGCGCGCTTCCCTCCGGCCGGCTCGCCCGGCCACTTGCGCCATCAGCTGGAAAGCCCGCTCGTGTGCGCGGAAGTCGGGGAAGTTGAGCATGGAGTCGGCGTCGATTATCCCCACCGTGCGCACGTGCCCGAAGTCAAGCCCCTTGGAAATCATCTGTGTCCCGATGAGTATGTCGATTTTCCGCTGGCTGAAGGCGGAAAGCGTCTGCTCATATTGCTTGCGGGTATGGGTCACGTCGGCATCCATGCGGGCGGTACGCGCTTGGGGGAAGAGGCTTCTGATTTCGTCTTCCACGCGTTCCGTCCCCAGCCCCTGCGCGCGCAGCTCTTGGCCTCCGCAGGCCGGGCAGGAGGCCGGGAGGGGCTCGCTGTAGCCGCAGTAGTGGCAGACGAGGCGGTGCCTCGCTTTGTGGTATGTGAGGCTCACGTCGCAGTTTTTGCAGCGGGGCACCCATCCGCAGGCCTTGCATTCGAGGAATGGGGCGTAGCCCCTGCGGTTCTGGAAGAGGAGTACCTGTTCCTTTTGCGCCAGCGTTTGCCCGATGGCCGCCAGCAGTTCGGGCGAGAAGTTGCCTTCCATGAGCTTCTTGCGGCGTAACTCGCGGACGTCCACGGCCTTGATCTCGGGCATTTCCACGTGGTTGTGCCGCTGCTTCAGCTCGGCAAATCCGTATTGCCCGCTTTTCGCCCGGTAATAGCTTTCGACGGAAGGGGTGGCGCTGCCCAGCAAGACGCGTGCCCCGGCATGGGAGGCCAGCTTGAGGGCTGCGTCGCGGGCGTGGTAGCGCGGGGCGGGGTCGAATTGCTTGTAGCTGTTTTCGTGTTCTTCATCGACGATGACCAGCCCAAGGTTGCGGAACGGCAGGAATAGTGCCGAGCGCGCCCCCAGGATGAGCGGGTATGGCTCGGGACTGAGCTGCTTCTTCCAGATTTCGACCCGCACCTCGTCGGGATATTGGGAGTGGTAGACGCCCAATTGGTTTCCGAAGATGGCGCGCAGGCGTTCGGTTATTTGCGTGGTCAGGGCAATTTCTGGGAGGAAGTAGAGCACCTGTTTCCCGGCGCGGAGGGTCTCTTCGATGAGGTGTATGTAGATTTCGGTCTTCCCGCTGGCGGTAACGCCGTGGAGCAGGCAGGTACCCTTCTCGCGGAACTGCTCCTTTAGGCTTTCGTAGGCCACTTGCTGGGCGGGGTTTAGGCTGTTGGGGCGGGCCGTGGCGCAGGGGGCCAGGTCGAGCCGCCCCGTTTCCTGCACGAAGGCTTGGAGGAATCCGCGTTTGACAAGGGCGGCCAGCAGGGCGGGCGAGCCCCATTCCAGGACCTTGCTGCGGGGGAGGGCGAAAAGGGGCTGCGCCGTCGGGGGAAAGCCTTGGGGCTTTTCGGCGGGAGTGCCTGCGCTTTCCCCGAAGAGGCCGCACTGTTCCAGGAAGTGGAGGAACAGGCCGCGTTGTTTCCCGGCGCGCTCCAACGACTCGAGCGCTTCGTGCAGTTTCCTTTCCCCTTGGAGCAATTCGGGGTTGAGGCGTACGAATGGTTCGCAGTGCGGGCGGTATTGCCGTTTGAGGCCGTCTTTCCTGTTGCCTTCCGGGCGCAACCCGGAAGGGAGGGCGGCCTTCATCACTTCTCCCACGGTACACAGGTAGTAGGTTGCCATCCATTCCCACAGGCGGAGCTGCCCTTCGGTCACGAGGGGCTGCCCGTCTGCCAGTGCGGCTATGGGCTTTATCTCGATGCCCTCGGGGGGAGTCCCGGTAAGGCGCCGGACGATGCCGGTATGGTACTTGTTTTTCCCGAAGGGTACGATGGCGGCCATGCCCGTTTGTAGCCTTCCTTCCAGCCCGGGGGGCACGCTGTAGGTGAAGCGCCCGGGCAGGGGTAAGGGGAGTATCAGTTCGGCAAAGTGCATGGGCTGTGCGTCTTTTCGTTGCTGGGGATATGCCAATCCCTGGAAGACGTTGCCGCCCTTGTGGGCTCTGGCCTCGTTTCCCAGGGATGGATGGGGGTAAAAGGCGGAAAGGTCAGAAGAGATAAGCCAAGGAGACCTTCCACATGTTGTTTTTCCCGCTGCCCGATGTGATTCCATCTGCTACGCTATCGAAGGTGAATCCGTCGGTCAGGGCAAAGTTATAGCCTCCGTAAACTTGGAGTTTGCTCAGGAGTTTCACGCCAAGGCCTACGTTGAGCGACGTTTGGAAAGTCTTGTTCTCATAATTGCCACTGAGGGCATCTCCCGTGCCCGCATAGATTGTTTCAAGGGCGTCCTTGAAGGAGTTGCCGCTGATGTTGAAGGAAAACTGCGGCCCTGCGGCCACGAACACCGCGGCCACGCTGCCTAATCCGATGGAGTACTTCAGGTTGATGGGGACATCGATATATTTTTGTTTCACCGTGCTGCTTCCACCCGTCACAACTTCCAGCTCGCTGTCGGCTTGGGAGTACATGATTGCCCCGTCGAGGCCTAAGCCTATGATGGGGATGGTGAACTCGGCCATCGGCCCGATGAACCACCCGGCTTTGCTTTTCAGGCTTCCGCCTTCCGTTTTTAGCGAGGGATTGGTCAGGTTCAAGCCAGCTTTCAAGCCCCATTCCAGTTGGGCTTTGGCGGGATTGGCAACGGACAAAAGCGCGAATGCGGCAACAAATGTGATGAGGTACTTTTTCATAGTCAATGTTTTTGTAGATGAATTTGCGGCAAAGATAGTTTTTTTATCTTTTTTCATTGCATTTTGCTTGCCCTTTTGTGCCGTTTTTTTCTCCGTGGCTGTGCGTTTCCTCCCAAAAGCTCGGGCGCTTCTTGGTAAAAAACATGGCACTCTCCCCGGAAAGCGCCATGCTTTTTCCGGGCAATCCATGGCAGGGGGGTGGATGGGGCATCATTTTCGTGTGGAAAGGGTTGCGGGTTCGTGCAAATAGCCTTATCTTTGCTATCCCAACGGAAGCCCTTTCCCTTTACACCTTATAAATATTATAGGGAAACGGGACGGCTTGGGGCAAAGGAAGCAATAACGTTAAAAGAAGAATACCACTATGCCAGACACGAAGAACCCCCATGACGGGCAGATGCAGATAGAGCTGCCCGCCGACGTGGCCCAAGGCACTTATGCCAATATGGCCATGATCACGCATTCGACCAGCGAGTTTGTCCTTGATTTCATCCGCATCATGCCGGGCGTCCCCAAGGCGACGGTCCGGAGCCGCGTAATCCTTACGCCGGAACACACCAAGCGTTTGTTCTATGCTTTGCAGGACAACATACGCAAGTATGAGGAGAAAAACGGCAAGATAGCGATGGAAAAGGGGACTTATGTAGCCCCCTTTCCCGGCGTGAGCGGCGAGGCGTGAACAAGTATGGGCAGCCGATGATTCGGGCGGGGCGTACCCTCTTGTAAGGGTGCGCCCCGTTCCTTGTGTTGAATGTTGCTGGCTTTTTTCCCTGAAAATGAAGAAAAAACCGTCCACCTTTATTGCTTTTCCAGATAATCTTCGTAATTTTGCAGCCCAAAATGTACGGTGGAATAATATATAAACAAAAATATAACAAAGAAAGGACAGTAGCAATATGCCTACAATTCAGCAATTAGTACGTAAAGGACGGGCTAACTTGGCAGAAAAGAGCAAGTCGCCCGCACTCGACGCGTGCCCCCAGCGCCGCGGCGTGTGCGTGCGTGTGTACACTACCACCCCCAAGAAGCCTAATTCGGCCATGCGCAAAGTGGCTCGTGTGAAACTCTCCAACCAAAAGGAGGTGAACTCTTATATCCCGGGCGAGGGACACAACCTGCAGGAGCACTCGATCGTGCTGGTGCGCGGTGGCCGTGTGAAGGATCTGCCCGGCGTGCGCTACCATATCGTGCGTGGCACGTTGGACACGGCAGGCGTGACAAACCGTACGCAACGCCGCTCCAAGTATGGGGCTAAGCGGCCGAAAGCTGGCGCCGCGAAGAAGTAAAAAAAAGGAAGCTGGCTGGAATTACTTAGGAAGAAATAACGGGTTTTTGTTTGAAGGAATGCGGTAATGGTTGAGTAAGTGCCCGGCGGGGCGCTGAAGGATACACGTGAAGCAGCCGAAAACAAAACATTTATTATTCAAACAATTCTATGAGAAAATCAAAACCGAAGAAGCGGGTCATCCTCCCGGATCCCGTATTTAATGACCGGAAAGTGTCGAAGTTTGTGAACCACCTGATGTACGACGGGAAAAAGAATACTTCGTATGAAATATTCTATAAGGCTCTCGAGATCGTTGGGAACAAGATGGCAAACGAAGAAAAGACGGCATTGGAGATATGGAAGAAGTCGCTGGACAACGTAACTCCCCAGGTGGAAGTCAAGTCCCGCCGTGTAGGTGGCGCGACGTTCCAAGTGCCGACTGAAATCCGCCCCGACCGTAAAGAGTCGATCTCGATGAAAAATCTAATCAGCTTCGCCCGCAAAAGAGGTGGAAAGACGATGTCGGACAAACTGGCAGCGGAGATTATGGATGCCTATAACGAGCAAGGCGGCGCTTTCAAGCGCAAGGAAGACATGCACCGCATGGCCGAAGCTAACCGGGCTTTCGCCCACTTTAGATTTTAAGGGACTATGGCAAAGCAAGACTTACATCTCACCCGCAATATCGGCATCATGGCCCACATCGATGCCGGTAAGACCACCACGTCGGAGCGCATCCTTTTCTATACCGGTTTGACGCATAAGATAGGTGAAGTGCATGATGGCGCTGCAACCATGGACTGGATGGTGCAGGAACAGGAGCGTGGCATCACGATCACGTCGGCCGCGACGACCACGCACTGGAACTGGGCTGGCCATACCTATAAGATTAATTTGATTGACACCCCGGGACACGTGGACTTTACCGCCGAAGTGGAGCGCTCCTTGCGCGTTTTGGACGGAGCGGTTGCCACGTATTGCGCGGTAGGCGGCGTGGAACCCCAGTCGGAGACGGTGTGGCGCCAGGCTGACAAGTACAATGTGCCGCGTATCGGCTATGTGAACAAGATGGACCGCTCGGGCGCGAACTTTTTCGAGGTGTTGCGCCAGATGAAAGAAGTGCTGGGTGCAAATCCGTGTGCCATCGTGATTCCTATCGGTGCGGAGGAGAACTTCAAGGGCTTGGTTGACTTGATCAAGATGAAAGCCATCTATTGGCATGATGAGACCATGGGCGCAGATTATGAGATGGACGAAATTCCGGCAAACCTGCAGGCCGAGGCCCAAGAGTGGCGCGACAAGATGCTGGAGCAGGTGGCCGAATTCGACGACGCGCTGATGGAGAAATTCTTCGACGACCCTTCCACGATTACCGAAGAGGAGATTCTGCGCGCTTTGCGCAGTGCCACGATCAAGATGGCCGTAGTGCCCATGTTGTGCGGATCTTCCTTCAAGAACAAGGGCGTGCAGACTTTGCTTGATTATATTTGCGCTTTCTTGCCCTCTCCCGTGGATACGGAGAATGTGGTGGGTACGAACCCGAATACCGGTGCTGAAGAAGACCGTAAACCTTCCGAGGACGAGAAGACGGCCGCGTTGGCTTTCAAGATTGCAACCGATCCTTATGTGGGACGTCTGACTTTTTTCCGTGTATATTCGGGCAAGGTTGAGGCTGGCTCATACATTTATAACTCCCGTTCCGGCAAGAAAGAACGCGTTTCACGCTTGTTCCAGATGCATTCGAACAAGCAGAATCCGGTGGATGTCATCAGCGCGGGGGATATAGGTGCCGGTGTCGGATTTAAGGATATCCGCACGGGTGATACCCTTTGCGATGAAACAGCCCCGATAGTCCTCGAGTCAATGGACTTCCCCGATCCCGTAATTGGAATTGCAGTAGAGCCGAAGACGCAGAAGGATATGGATAAACTCTCCATGGGCTTGGCCAAGTTGGCAGAGGAAGACCCGACTTTCCGCGTGTCTACTGACGAACAGAGTGGGCAGACGGTGATTTCCGGAATGGGCGAACTCCATCTGGATATCATTATCGACCGCTTGAAACGCGAGTTTAAGGTAGAATGCAACCAAGGTCGTCCGCAGGTGTCTTACAAGGAGGCTATCACGAAGACTGTCAACCTTCGCGAGGTATATAAGAAGCAGTCCGGTGGTCGTGGTAAGTTTGCAGACATTATTGTAAATGTTGGCCCGGTCGATGAAGGCTTTGAAGGCGATCTCCAGTTTATTGACGAAGTGAAGGGCGGTAATGTCCCCAAGGAGTTTATCCCTGCGGTACAGAAAGGTTTCCAGACGGCTATGAAAAACGGCGTATTGGCCGGTTATCCTTTGGATTCGTTGAAGGTCACTTTGTTGGATGGTTCTTTCCACCCGGTAGACTCGGACCAGCTCTCGTTTGAGATTGCTGCAATACAAGCTTATAAGAATGCGTGTGCGAAGGCTGGCCCCGTATTGCTGGAGCCGATAATGAAACTTGAGGTCGTGACCCCTGAGGAAAATATGGGTGATGTGATTGGCGACTTGAACAAGCGTCGCGGTCAAGTGGAAGGTATGGAAAATAGCCGTTCAGGTGCCCGTATCGTGAAGGCTAACGTGCCGATGGCTGAAATGTTTGGCTATGTGACCGCTTTGCGTACGATCACATCGGGCCGGGCAACTTCTTCCATGACTTTCTCGCATTATGCGCAAGTTTCGACTTCAATAGCAAAAGCGGTTCTTGAGGAAGTAAAAGGCCGTGTGGATTTATTATAAAAAATGAGAACTAAAATATGAGCCAGAAAATTAGAATTAAATTAAAATCTTACGACTATAACTTGGTAGACAAATCTGCCGAGAAGATAGTAAGGACGGTGAAGGCTACGGGTGCCATAGTGAGTGGGCCCATTCCTCTCCCTACCCACAAGCGCATATTTACGGTGAACCGTTCGACTTTTGTAAACAAGAAGTCGCGCGAGCAGTTTGAATTGTCCTCTTACAAGCGGCTGATTGATATTTACAGTTCAACGGCAAAGACGGTTGATGCGCTGATGAAGCTTGAACTCCCGAGCGGTGTTGAAGTGGAAATCAAAGTGTAGTTTGTGCGTATATAGAAAAGTCTAAATTATTATAGTTAGGTGAAATGCCAGGATTATTAGGAAAAAAAATCGGAATGATTTCCGTATTCAGTGCCGAGGGAAAAAATGTTCCATGCACTGTTATCGAAGCAGGCCCTTGTGTGGTTACTCAACTGAAATCGGTTGAAAAGGATGGCTATGCAGCTGTCCAGCTTGGCTTTGAGGATAAGAAAGAAAAACGTACCTCGAAAGCCTTGATGGGACATTTTATGAAAGCCGGAGTAACCCCCAAGCGGCACTTGGCCGAGTTCAAAGGATTCGAAACGGAACTCAATTTGGGTGACGTGGTTGATGTACAGTTGTTTAATGACGCGATGTTCGTAGACGTTGTAGCTACTTCCAAAGGCAAAGGCTATCAGGGTGTCGTAAAACGCCATGGCTTCGGAGGTGTAGGCCAGACAACCCACGGCCAGCATAACCGGGCTCGCAAGCCGGGTTCTATCGGTGCTTGTTCGTATCCTGCCAAAGTGTTCAAGGGAATGCGTATGGCCGGCCATATGGGCGGTGATAGGGTTACGGTGCAGAATTTGCGTGTATTAAAAGTTATACCTGAACATAACCTCCTTTTGATAAAAGGTTCTGTGCCGGGGGCAAATGGTTCAATCGTAATAATTGAAAAGTAAGCAATGGAAGTTAGTGTAATAAACATAAAAGGCGAAGATACCGGAAGAAAGGTTACGTTGGAAGAATCGATCTTCGGGATTGTACCTAATGATCATGCGATCTATATGGCGGTCAGGCAGTTTATGGCTAATCAACGTCAAGGTACCCATAAGTCGAAGGAACGGAGTGAAGTAAGCGGTTCGACGCGTAAGCTGGGTCGCCAGAAAGGTGGAGGCGGTGCGCGTCGCGGCGATGTGAATTCACCGGTATTGGTGGGTGGAGGCCGAGTTTTCGGTCCTGTTCCCCGCGATTATAGTTTCAAATTGAACAAGAAGCTGAAAGATTTGGCGCGGCGTTCTGCTTTGTCTTATAAGGCACAAAGCAACAACATTGTGATTCTTGAGGACTTCTCAATGGAGGCTCCCAAGACTAAGGAATTTATTGCTATTCTAAACAATGTTAAACTTGCGGGCAAAAAGTCTTTGTTCGTATTGGGCGCACCTGAAAAAAATGTATATTTGTCGGCTCGTAATTTAAAAGGCGTAAAACTGACCCCTATTGCAGGTTTGAACACGTATCGCGTGTTGGATGCTTCGGTGTTGGTTCTTACGGAAACTGCATTAAATAACTTGACGGGTGAACTGAAAAAAGAGAAGAAGGAGGCTTAATGATGGGTGTAATTGTCAAACCGCTTGTCACCGAGAAGATGAACCGCGAGTCAGAAAAGCTGAACCGCTTTGGATTTATAGTTCGTCCGGAAAGCAATAAGATAGAAATAAAGAAGGCTGTTGAGAATATGTATAATGTGACGGTGATGAGTGTAAATACGATCCGTTACTCTGGGAAAACAAAAAAACGTTGGACGCGTGTTGGCTTGATTAAAGGACGTACCAATGCTTATAAGAAAGCAATCGTTACTTTGAAAGATGGCGATACGATAGATTTTTATAGCAATATTTAAACGAAATGGCAGTACGTAAATTTAGACCCACTACACCTGGGCAAAGACATAAGATTATTAGCGCCTTTGAAGAGCTTACCGTTTCGACGCCCGAGAAATCCCTTGTTTATGGCAAGCGTTCCTCTGGCGGTCGTAATAATACAGGTAAGATGACGGTCCGTTATATCGGAGGCGGGCATAAGAGAAAGTACCGTATTATAGACTTTAAGCGAGAGAAGGATGGTGTTCCTGCGGTTGTGAAAACTATAGAATACGATCCGAACCGTTCTGCTCGTATTGCTCTCCTCTTCTATGCTGATGGGGAGAAGCGCTATATCATAGCTCCTAATGGATTAAAAGTCGGGATGACTGTCATCTCGGGGCCGGACGCTGCCCCTGAGGTCGGCAATACTTTGCCGCTGCAGAATATCCCCGTGGGTACGGTGATCCATAATATTGAGTTGCGTCCCGGCCAAGGGGCTATGCTGGTTCGTTCAGCCGGTAATTTTGCCCAGCTGACTTCTCGTGAGGGGAGGTATTGCGTAATAAAATTACCCTCGGGTGAAATCCGCCAAATTTTGAGTACCTGCAAGGCTACCATTGGTAGTGTAGGAAATTCGGATCATGCATTGGAAAGTTCGGGTAAGGCAGGACGTTCCCGTTGGTTGGGTCGGCGTCCGCGTAACCGTGGTGTCGTGATGAATCCGGTCGATCACCCCATGGGTGGTGGCGAAGGCCGCGCTTCTGGTGGACATCCCCGTTCACGGAAAGGTTTGTATGCTAAGGGCTTAAAGACGCGCTCTCCGAAGAAGCATTCTTCGAAGTATATTATAGAGAGAAGGAAAAAGTAAATTGGACATTTATTATAGAAAAGAATTATGAGCCGTTCGTTAAAAAAAGGTCCTTATATCAATGTGAAATTGGAGAATAAGATTCTCGCAATGAACGAAAGCGGTAAAAAGAGCGTGGTGAAGACGTGGGCCAGAGCTTCGATGATTTCGCCCGATTTTGTCGGGCATACCGTTGCTGTCCATAACGGAAATAAATTTATACCGGTGTACATTACGGAAAATATGGTCGGGCATAAATTGGGAGAATTTGCCCCTACGCGTATCTTCCGTGGTCATGCGGGCAATAAGAAAAAGTGATATTTCTTACGTAGGAAATAAGTAAATAACATATGGGAGTTAGAAAAAGATTATCAGCAGAAAAGAGGAAAGAAGCAAAGAAGAATCTTTCTTACGCAAAGTTGATGAATGTCCCTTCTTCCCCTCGCAAGATGCGTTATGTAGTGGATATGATTCGGGGAATGGAAGTGAACCGGGCTTTGGGCGTTTTAAAGTTTTCTTCGAAAGAGGCTTCCCGCGGTGTAGAAAAACTCTTGCGGTCTGCAATTGCAAACTGGGAGCAAAAGAATGATCGGAAGGCAGAGAATGGTGAATTGTTTGTTACGAGAGTTTTTGTTGATGAAGGAGTGACGTTGAAACGTATGCGTCCGGCTCCTCAAGGGCGTGGCCATCGGATTCGTAAACGTTCGAACCATGTAACTTTGTTTGTCGATACATTGAATACTAATGAGGCTAAATAATTATCCGAGATGGGACAAAAAGTAAATCCAATAAGCAATCGTTTAGGTATTATTCGCGGCTGGGATTCTAATTGGTATGGCGGAAAGAAATTTGGCGAAAATCTCTTGGAGGATACCCGGATTCGCAAATATTTGAATGCGCGCCTTGCTCGTGCAAGTGTATCGCGGATTGTTATTGAGCGTACTCTCAAGTTTGTGACAATCACTGTTTGCACGGCACGGCCGGGACTCATTATCGGAAAGGGTGGTCAAGAGGTTGACAAATTAAAGGAGGAGTTGAAAAAGATCACCGACAAGGAAATTCAGATAAATATTTTCGAGGTTAAACGTCCGGAGTTGGATGCAGTGATCGTTGCCAATAGCGTGGCGCGCCAAGTCGAAGGCAAAATCGCTTATCGTCGTGCCATCAAGATGGCTATCGCAAATACGATGCGTTTGGGTGCCGAAGGTATCAAAATACAGATTTCCGGTCGTCTCAATGGCGCGGAAATAGCCCGTTCTGAAATGTATAAGGAAGGACGTACGCCTCTTCACACTTTCCGTGCAGATATCGATTATTGCCACACATCGGCTTTGACGAAGGTGGGTCTTTTGGGCATAAAAGTATGGATTTGTCGTGGAGAAGTGTATGGAAAACGTGAATTGGCTCCTAACTTTACTCAAAAAGAAACCTCGCGCAGAGGTGGAGTGAACAATGGTAATTCGCGTAATTTCAAGAGACGGAGAACAAATCGTTAATAAAAGATTGAAAGTCGGATTATGTTACAACCTAAAAAGACAAAGTTCAGAAGACAGCAAAAGGGGCGTATGAAAGGCAATGCCCAACGAGGTAATCAATTGGCTTTCGGCTCATTTGGTATCAAATCCTTGCAAAGCAAATGGATTACGGGACGGCAAATCGAGGCTGCGCGTATTGCTGTTACACGATATATGCAACGTCAGGGGCAAATCTGGATTCGTATTTTCCCGGATAAGCCTATTACGAAGAAGCCTGCAGAGGTACGTATGGGTAAAGGTAAGGGTAATCCCGAGGGATTTGTAGCTCCTGTTACTCCGGGACGTATTTTGATAGAAGTGGAAGGCGTTTCTTATGATATCGCAAAGGAAGCTCTCCGTCTGGCTGCTCAGAAACTTCCTGTGACTACCAAGTTTATTGTAAGGCGTGATTATGACGCTCAAAGCCAAAATGCATGATGGTTATGAAGATAACAGAAATTAGAGATATGTCAACTGCCGATTTGAAGGAACGTGTTTTGGCAGAAAAAGCAAATTATAATCAGTTAGTGATCAATCATTCTATAAACCCGATTGAAAATCCTGCGCAAATCAGACTCTTGCGTAGAACGATTGCACGGATGATGACTGAATTACGTCAACGCGAATTGCGTGAATTAAATGTGTAGGCAGATGGAAAGGAATTTGAGAAAGGAAAGACAGGGTGTAGTGATAAGCAATAAGATGGATAAGACCATTACTGTTGCTGCGCAATTTAAGGAGAAGCACCCGATATATGGAAAATTTGTCAGCAAGACAAAGAAATACCATGCTCATGATGAGAAGAACGAATGCAATGTCGGTGATACTGTCCGTATAATGGAGACTCGTCCTTTGAGCAAAAGCAAACGATGGAGGTTGGTTGAAATAATAGAAAGGGCTAAGTAAATTATGATACAGGCAGAAACAAGACTTACAGTTTGCGACAACAGTGGAGCCCGTGAGGCTTTGTGTATTCGTGTGTTAGGCGGCTCGGGTCGGCGTTATGCATCGGTTGGCGACACGATTGTTGTTTCTATAAAAAACGTGATACCTTCGAGTGATATTAAGAAAGGTGCTGTTTCGAAAGCCTTGATTGTACGGACGAAGAAGGAGATCCGCCGTCCGGATGGCTCATATATCCGTTTTGATGATAACGCATGTGTTTTGTTGAATAACGCAGGTGAAATTCGCGGTAGCCGTATTTTTGGCCCTGTGGCTAGGGAGCTCCGCGCTACGAATATGAAAGTGGTATCTTTGGCTGCTGAAGTTCTTTAACATTTAACTTTGTATTAACTTTGTATTAACTTTGTAAAGGTAATGAGTAGATTACATATAAAGAGAGGTGATACGGTATT
>CAYTPX010000030.1:13021-22507 GCA_964439955.1 uncultured Bacteroidaceae bacterium
TTAACTTTGTAAAGGTAATGAGTAGATTACATATAAAGAGAGGTGATACGGTATTCGTTAATGCTGGAAAAGATAAGGGAAAGACGGGTCGCGTACTTAAAGTCTTGGTAAAGAAGCAGCGTGCTATTGTTGAAGGCGTGAATTTCGTATCCAAACGCACGAAACCGAGTGCGCAGAACCCTAATGGAGGTATTGTGCGTCAGGAAGCTTCGTTGCATATTTCGAATTTGAATCCTTTGGATCCTAAGACGGGTAAGCCTACCCGCATTGGCCGCAGGAGAAATTCGGAGGGTGTTTTAGTACGTTACGCTAAGAAATCAGGCGAAGAGATAAAGTAAGATTATGAATACAGCGAGTCTTAAAAAAGAATATAAAGAGCGCATCGCTCCTGCATTAAAAGAAAAATTCCAATATTCTTCCCCGATGCAGATTCCGGTATTGAAGAAGATTGTGATCAATCAGGGGTTGGGTTCTGCGGTTGCGGATAAGAAGATTATTGATGTGGCTGCGGCCGAGTTGATGGCTATTACGGGTCAAAAACCAGTTGTTACGCTGTCGCGGAAAGATATTGCAAACTTTAAGTTGCGTAAGAAGATGCCCATTGGCGTGATGGTTACTTTGCGTCGTGATCGGATGTATGAATTTTTGGAACGTCTAATTCGTGTCGCTTTGCCCCGCATCCGTGACTTTAAGGGTATCAGTAGTAAGCTCGACGGACGAGGCAATTACACTTTGGGTATTGATGAACAGATAATCTTCCCGGAAATCAATATTGATAGCATCAGTAAGATTATGGGAATGAACATCACTTTTGTGACTTCTGCTCCGACTGATGAGGAAGCCTATGCCTTGTTGAAGGAGTTTGGTTTACCGTTTAAAACAAAGGAATAAGGGAATATGGCAAAAGAATCGATGAAAGCCCGGGAAGTGAAGCGGGCTAAATTGGTAGCTAAATATGCTTCTAAAAGGGCAGAGTTGAAGAAGATTATAAATACAGGTACGCCTGAAGAGGCATATGAGGCAGCCCAAAAATTACAGAAATTGCCTAAGAACGCTTCCCCTGTCCGTCTTCATAATCGTTGTTCGATAACGGGTCGTCCCAGAGGGTATATCCGCCAGTTTGCGATTTCCCGTATCCAATTTAGGGAGATGGCTTCCAATGGTTTGATTCCGGGTGTGAAAAAGGCCAGTTGGTAGAGTGGAAGTTACTAATCGAGGTGTAATAAGTGGGATTATAATTGTTTGAATTTAAATATTGTCAGGTGATCCTGATTAATTTAATTTATCTATGACAGATCCAATTGCAGATTATTTGACGAGATTGCGGAATGCAATTGCTGCTAAGCATCGCGTGGTTGAGGTTCCTGCTTCGAATCTGAAGAAGGAAATCACTAAAATCCTTTTTGAAAAAGGCTATATCTTAAACTATAAGTTTGAGGATGACGGGGTTCAAGGAACTATTAAAATCGCCTTAAAATACGACCCTGTAAATAAAGTGAATGCCATAAAAAAGCTGACGCGTGTTTCGACCCCGGGTTTACGTAAGTATACGGGTTATAAGAATATGCCCCGTGTCATCAATGGTTTGGGTATTGCTATAATTTCTACCTCCAAAGGTGTGATGACGGATAAAGAAGCTACCGACCTCAAAATAGGCGGTGAGGTATTGTGCTACGTTTATTAAAATAAGGAGGTGTAAGTTATGTCTAGAATTGGTAAGTTGCCTATTGTTGTCCCTGCAGGTGTAACGGTCACTCTTAAGGATAACGTAGTTACGGTAAAAGGTCCGAAAGGAGAGTTGTCGCAAGAGGTTAAGCCGGAGATTTCTGTCGAAATAAAAGATAATGAAATCGTTTTGACCCGTGCTAATGACGAAAAGCAAGTTAGGGCCTATCATGGCTTGTTCCGCGCTTTGCTTTACAATATGGTTGTGGGTGTATCTGAAGGATATAAAAAGGAGCTTGAGTTGGTAGGTGTTGGTTATCGTGCTTCCAACCAAGGCAACATTATTGAACTTTCGTTGGGATATTCCCATAATATCTTTATTCAATTGCCTCCCATCGTCAAGGTCGAAACAAAATCTGAGCGTAATAAGAATCCTTTGATTCTGCTGGAATCATGCGACAAGCAACTGCTTGGCGAAATATGTTCGAAGATTCGTTCTTTCCGTAAACCCGAACCTTACAAGGGTAAAGGTATCCGTTTTGTGGGCGAGGTTATTCGTCGCAAGTCGGGAAAATCTGCAAGTGCTAAGTAATATTTATTAGGAAGATTGAATATGGCAACGAAGAAAATAGAAAGGCGAATCAGAATTAAGTATAGAATTCGCAAGAAGGTGAAAGGAACGGCTGAACGTCCTCGTATGACTGTTTTTAGAAGTAATAAGCAAATCTACGTCCAAGTGGTAGACGATTTGGCAGGAAGAACACTGGTTTCTGCATCCTCACTCGCCCTTGAAGGGAATTGCACGAAAAAGGAACAGGCTGCCAAGGTGGGAGCTATGATTGCCAAAAAATCTTTGGAGGCGGGTATTACTTCTGTTGTATTCGACCGTAATGGTTATTTGTACCATGGTAGGGTGAAAGAAGTTGCGGATGCTGCTCGTAATGGAGGACTTAATTTTTAATCATTATGGCTTACAATAGAGTAAAAACAACAAGTGATATTGAACTGAAAGATCGTTTGGTTGCTATCAACCGTGTAACGAAAGTTACAAAAGGTGGACGCACGTTTACTTTTTCAGCAATTGTCGTAGTTGGTGACGGCAATGGAGTTATCGGTTGGGGATTAGGCAAAGCAAGTGAAGTAACGGCCGCTATTGCCAAAGGCGTAGAGAGCGCGAAAAAGAATTTGGTACGCGTGCCCGTTTTGAAAGGTACGATTCCCCACGAGCAACTGGCTCGTTATGGAGGTGCCGAAGTTTTCATCAAGCCGGCTTCTGCGGGAACCGGGATCGTGGCCGGAGGTGCCATGCGCGCTGTCTTGGAGAGCGTCGGGATAACCGATGTGCTTGCGAAAGCCAACGGTTCTTCGAATCCTCATAACTTGGTGAAAGCTACTATAAAGGCTTTGTGCGAAATACGCGATGCGCGTATGGTTGCCCAAAACCGTGGCATCAGTATCGAAAAAGTCTTTAGAGGATAAAGAAAGGAAAAGAGAATGGCTACAATTAAAATAATGCAAGTCAGGAGTCGGATAGGAGCTCCTAAAGATCAGAAGCGCACGCTTGATGCGTTAGGATTGCGTAAGATGAACGCCGTGGTGGAGCATGAGTTGACTCCGTCGATCCAAGGAATGGTCAATAAGGTGCGACATCTTGTGAAGGTTCTTGATTAGTTTGTTCTTGTGTTAGTTGAATAGAAAAAAGGATTTTAGAATATGGATTTGAGTAGTTTAAAGCCGGCAGCAGGATCTATCCGTTCCCGCAAGAGAATCGGTCGTGGCCCAGGTTCGGGTATGGGGGGGACTTCTACCCGTGGACATAAGGGAGCGAAGCAGAGATCCGGTTATAAGAAGAAAATAGGATTTGAAGGTGGTCAAATGCCATTGCAACGTCGTCTTCCAAAATTTGGTTTCAAGAATATTAACCGTGTAGAATACAAACCCATAAATCTGGACGCCCTCCAAGCCTTGGCCGAAGCCAAAGCTTATGAGAAGATAGGTATCCAGGAAATGCGTGCCGCAGGTTTTATTTCCAAGAAAGATTTAGTGAAAATCTTGGGTAAAGGTACATTGACGGCTAAACTCACGGTAGAGGCCAATGCCTTTTCCGCTTCTGCTGCGAAAGCTATAGAGGCGGTTGGTGGAACTGTTGTAAAATTGTAGTAAACTCATGGTAAAGGCTGTTGAGACTTTGAAGAACATATGGAAGATTGAGGATCTGCGCAAGCGGATTCTCATCACCATTTTGTTTGTCGCAATCTATCGTTTTGGCTCATACGTGATGTTGCCGGGCATAAAGGTGGGCATGCTGGACAAGTTGCAGGAGCAGACTTCTGCTGGCAAAAGCGGCCTTCTGGCACTGCTGGATATGTTTTCGGGAGGTGCATTCTCCAATGCCTCGGTTTTTGCATTGGGTATCATGCCTTACATCTCTGCTTCGATTGTCATCCAGTTGCTCGCGATTGTAGTTCCCTATTTCCAGAAATTGCAACGTGAGGGCGAAAGTGGCCGTACGAAAATCAATCAATATACTCGTTACCTGACTATATTTATTTTGATTTTCCAAGCACCTGGATATTTGATAAATTTGCGTAACCAGATAGGAGCTGAAACCTTTGATTCTGCTTTGAGTTGGCCGTTTTTCTTGATCACCTCAACGATAATCTTGGCTGCTGGAAGTATGTTTATCTTATGGTTGGGCGAGCGTATTACCGACAGAGGTGTGGGAAACGGCGTGTCGTTTATAATCTTGATTGGTATTATAGCCCGCTTGCCCCAAGCTTTTGTGCAAGAGTTCTCTTCCCGTGTTACCCAAAACATGGGTGGTCTCTTCATGCTGATCATTGAGTTAGCAATTCTCTTTTTCATAATAGCTGCCGCTATTATGCTGGTCCAAGGGACTCGCAAGGTGCCAGTGCAGTATGCCAAGCGTATCGTGGGTGAGAAGCAATATGGTGGTGCCCGTCAGTACATACCTTTGAAGGTGAATGCGGCAAACGTGATGCCTATCATCTTTGCACAGGCCATCATGTTTATTCCTTTGGTGTTCGTCGGTTATGCGAGTACCGAAGCCCCCTCCGCTTTCATGCAGGCTTTGATGGATCACCATAGCGCGCTCTATAATGTGATATTTGCGGTACTGATTATACTCTTTACCTACTTCTATACGGCGATAACGATCAACCCGAACCAAATGGCTGAGGACATGAAGCGCAACAATGGCTTTATCCCAGGTGTTAAGCCGGGTAAAGCAACAGCAGAGTATTTGGACACGATTATGTCGCGCATTACTCTTCCGGGTTCCTTCTTTTTGGCCATCATTGCCGTCCTTCCGGCGTTTGCTGGTCGTTTAGGCGGAGTGCAGGCCGAGTTCTCGCAATTCTTCGGGGGGACTTCTTTGCTGATTCTGGTAGGGGTCGTTTTGGATACGCTCCAGCAGGTTGAAAGCCATCTCCTTATGCGTCACTACGATGGGCTTTTGAGCTCGGGGCGCATTAGAGGCCGTTTTAACGTAGGGGCATATTAAAAAAAAGTAGCAATGGTTTTCTTGAAAACTGAAGAGGAAATAGAGTTACTCCGTGCCAGCAACGATTTGGTGGGAAGGACCTTGGGCGAATTGGCAAAGCAGGTTCGTCCTGGTGTGACTACGGGGGAACTGGACCGGGTGGCGGAAACGTTCATCCGTGACCATGGGGGCATCCCGACTTTCAAGGGATTCCCCAATCCTTATGGCACACCGTTCCCAGCCTCTATTTGTACTTCAGTGAACGATGAGGTCGTACATGGCATCCCGGGTGACCGGGTTTTGCAGGACGGCGACATCGTTTCAATTGATTGCGGAACCCAATTGAATGGTTATTGCGGCGATTCGTGTTATACCTTTGCGGTCGGCGAAATCAGTCCTGAAACCATGCAGTTGCTGAAAACGACGAAACGCGCCCTATATAAGGGGATTGAAGTGGCTGTTCCGGGCAAGTGCTTGGGTGACATCGGACATGCGGTGCAGGCTGAGTGTGAGGCGGAAGGTTACGAGGTAGTACGTGAATTTGTGGGACATGGAATCGGGCGTGAGATGCACGAAGATCCTATGGTGCCGAATTATGGGCGGCGCGGAAGTGGGATGATGCTGAAAGTCGGCATGTGCATTGCAATAGAGCCGATGATTGTTGCGGGCAAACGTGATATTTGCATGGATTCAGACAAGTGGACGGTTCGTACCCGCGACCACAAAATGGCAGCCCATTATGAACATTCCATAGCACTCACGAAACGTGGCGCAGACATTCTCTCTACGTTCAAATATGTGGAAGAGTTTTTGGGAACGCAGGCCATTTGAAAGAAAACCGGAGCTAAAAAAAGGAAAAATATGGCTAAACAATCGGCGATAGAGCAAGACGGCATTATTGTAGAAGCATTGTCGAATGCAATGTTTCGGGTAGAGTTGGAAAACGGGCATATGATTACGGCACATATCTCGGGCAAGATGCGGATGCATTATATTAAAATCCTGCCCGGTGATAAGGTGAAAGTGGAGATGTCGCCCTACGATCTGACAAAAGGGCGAATCGTATTCAGATATAAATAAAAACAAGATAGAGAAATGAAAGTAAGAGCATCTTTGAAAAAGCGCACTGCAGAGTGCAAGATTGTACGGCGTAAAGGACGTTTATACGTCATAAATAAAAAGAATCCTAAGTATAAACAGCGTCAGGGGTAATCTTCCTTCCTTGATCGGAAAAATATCATAAGCAATATGGCAATAAGAATAGTTGGTGTAGATTTGCCTCAAAACAAAAGAGGTGAGATAGCGTTGACCTATATATATGGTATAGGGCGCAGCAGCTCGGCTAAGATTTTGGACAAAGCCGGTGTTGATAGAAATCTGAAAGTGCAAGACTGGACGGATGAACAGGCAGCAAAGGTTCGTGAGATTATCGGTGCGGAATACAAAGTGGAAGGCGACCTGCGTTCGGAGGTACAGTTGAACATTAAACGCCTGATGGATATTGGATGCTACCGTGGAATCCGTCACCGCATCGGCCTACCGGTTCGCGGGCAGAGTACCAAGAATAATGCCCGTACCCGCAAAGGGCGCAAGAAAACAGTTGCGAATAAGAAAAAAGCTACTAAATAATATTTTGAGTTAGATATAGAGATATGGCAAAAAAAACAGTCGTAGCCAAGAAGAAAGTCGTGAAAGTGAGTGCGGTTGGACAACTGCATATCCATTCTTCTTTCAATAATATCATCGTTTCCTTGGCAAACAGTGAGGGACAAATTATCTCTTGGTCTTCTGCCGGCAAGATGGGTTTCCGGGGATCAAAGAAGAACACTCCCTATGCTGCGCAAATGGCCGCGCAAGATTGCGCCAAGGTAGCTTATGATCTTGGCTTGAGAAAAGTAAAGGCGTATGTGAAAGGTCCCGGAAACGGACGTGAGTCCGCTATCCGCGCTGTACATGGTACAGGCATTGAGGTTGTGGAAATCATTGACGTTACTCCGCTTCCGCACAATGGGTGTCGTCCTCCGAAGAGACGTAGAGTTTAATTATTTGGATTCATAAAACAAAAGTACAAAGATGGCTAGATATACAGGTCCTAAATCAAAAATTGCCCGTAAATTCGGTGAAGCTATTTTCGGCCCCGACAAGGTTCTTTCCAAGAAAAATTATCCTCCCGGCCAACATGGAAACTCCCGAAAGAGAAAGGTCTCCGAATATGCAATCCAGCTTCGTGAGAAGCAAAAGGCTAAATATACCTACGGGATATTGGAAAAGCAGTTCCGCAACCTTTTCGAACGTGCTGCTTCTACCAAAGGTAATACGGGTGAGTTTTTACTTAAGTTCTTGGAGAGCCGTTTGGACAATATCGTCTATCGTCTGGGTATCGCGCCCACGCGTGCTGCGGCCCGCCAGTTGGTGAGTCATCGCCATATCGTAGTCGATGGCCAAGTGGTCAATATTCCTTCTTATTCTGTACGTCCCGGACAGATTGTCGGTGTGCGTGAGAAATCGAAATCGTTGGAGGTTATCGATACTTCTTTGGCAGGTTTCAATCACGGTAAGTATGCTTGGTTGGAGTGGGATGATAATAGTAAGTCCGGGAAGTACCTTTATGTTCCGGAGCGCGCTGATATCCCCGAAAACATCAAAGAGCAGTTGATTGTCGAGTTGTATTCTAAATAATCAATAATTCAGTAGTATATGGCTATATTAGCATTTCAAAAACCTGACAAAGTCCTGATGTTGGAATCAGACGCCAAGTTCGGAAAGTTCGAGTTCCGTCCCTTGGAGCCTGGTTTCGGAACCACAGTCGGTAACGCCTTGCGCCGTATGCTCCTATCCTCGTTGGAGGGCTTTGCCATCAATACCATAAAGATTGAAGGGGTAGAGCATGAGTTTGCTACGATTCCCGGGGTACGGGAAGATGTGACGAACATTATCTTAAACCTGAAGCAGGTGCGCTTTAAGCAAACTGTTGAAGAAATCGAGGAAGAAAAAGCCCTTGTTACCATCGAGAATGCGAAGGAGTTTAAAGCGGGTGATATAAGCAAATGTTTGACGGGATTTGAAGTGTTAAATCCTGATTTGGTTATTTGTCATCTCGACAGCAAAGCAAAACTCTCCATAGAAATATCAGTAAACAAGGGACGTGGTTATGTCCCGGCCGAAGAAAACCGTGTTTTCTGCACGGACGTGAATGTCTTGCCGATTGATTCCATTTATACTCCCATTTGTAACGTGAAGTATACGGTGGAAAACTTCCGTGTGGAGCAGAAGACCGACTATGAGAAATTGATCCTTGAGATTACGACCGACGGTTCCATCCACCCGAAGGATGCGTTGAGGGAAGCGGCCAAAATCTTGATCCACCACTTCATGCTCTTCTCCGACGAGAAGATCACGCTTGAATCTTCCGACAGTGAGAGCAATGAGGAGTTCGACGAAGAAGTGCTCCATATGCGCCAACTGCTGAAGACCAAGTTGCAGGACATGGATTTGAGCGTGCGCGCGCTTAATTGCCTGAAGGCTGCCGACGTGGAAACTTTAGGCGATTTGGTGCAGTTCAACAAGAACGATTTGCTCAAGTTCCGCAACTTCGGCAAGAAGTCCCTTACGGAATTGGATCAATTGCTCGACAGCCTGAATTTGTCGTTCGGGACAGATATTTCCAAGTACAAATTAGATAAAGAATAAGATCAATGAGACATAATAAGAAATTCAACCATTTGAGCCGCACGTCCGCACACCGTAGTGCCATGCTTTCCAATATGGCGTGTTCTTTGCTCAAGCACAAACGGATTACGACTACCGTGCCCAAGGCAAAAGCCCTGCGCAAGTACATCGAACCGCTCCTGACCAAGGCCAAGAACGACACGACCGCTTCGCGCCGCCTTGTCTTCGCCAACTTGAAAGACAAGTATGTCGTGACGGAACTTTTCAAGGAAATCGCTGTGAAGATAGCCGATCGTCCGGGAGGATATACACGTATCATCAAGCTGGGCCACCGTTTGGGCGATAATGCCTCCATGTGCTTCATCGAGTTAGTGGACTACGATGAAAACATGATGAAGGAACAAAAGGCCAAGAAGGCAACGCGCCGTAGCCGCAAATCCTCGGCGAAGGCTGCCGAGCCTGCCGCACCGGTTGCCGAAGAGGTAGCATCCGAGGATACTGCTCCCGTAGCGGAACCGGAGGCTACTCCCGAGGCAGAGGCCGAAACGCCGCAAGAAGAAACCCCGAAGGCAGAGTGATTATAGTTTAGGGTTTCCCATACTGACAAGGAAGCCGGGTTGCAAGTTACATTGCAACCCGGCTTCCTTTTT
>CAYTPX010000031.1:0-22162 GCA_964439955.1 uncultured Bacteroidaceae bacterium
TGTTTGTCGGACACGCTGCCGCCGTAGCCGTCCTCGAAACGCGTGTAATAATGGTCGAACACTGTAGAAAAGTCCATACCATTCTTCAGTGTTTTAAAATATTGAACAGTAGCAGACAAATACATATTGTTTTCCTTTGCTTCAGAATGGAGTTTTTCCTGTCCTGTTTCTTGATAATGGTAACTATAATTATTTTTTCCCTTTGCAGCCGAAGCCGTCACATCTTAAATTTGTTTTTGGGCAACCATAAGGTGTAGTTTATCTTTGCAGAAAAGGCATTGTTGTAGGCATCATATGCATTTTGTGTCGTGGACGACTGTTGCAATATTCCAGTGTATTCTGTATGCCTTGATTTGTTTTCGTATGGTGTATGGGTGTCCGAGAATGTGCCAAGAACAGATGCACTTTTCTCCCACGTTCGTGTAACGCAGGCTTAGGGCATTTGCAATGTTTTTGTTTTTCCAATATTCGGTTTCCGAGTTTTGGGCAAGCATATTCCCATTGGCAAAACGATACTGGTTGTCAACTTTTGGCTTGTTGCGCGCAATCCCCCAACCGTTGGAATAAACAAGCGACCAACGGGATTTTTTCCGGACATAGTCGGCAGACGTAAGATATTCCCCATGATTGTAAAGGAAAGATTCCTTGGCTGACAAGTAGACATTTCCGCCATAATCATATTGTATAGTTTTGAAATTCAGCACACCGCCTTTCCCTTGGTATTTTCCTGTCGGATTTCTTTTTATGCAACTCTATGCTCTGTATGTTTTTTGACCGTAAAGCCATTATCTCGTCTGTCGAGACTTCCACACCGTCAATGCATAGCACTACTTCCTGGCCAAGGGATGTGAAAATCTGTTTACTGTCGTATGATATATCCAATCCACTTAGGTTCATGGCATGAACTAAGTCAAAAGCATTTGCCGAATGGGTCCTTTCTGTTGAAGTAGGTATTATCACAGTATGTGTCGGCGTTTCTGTCTGTTTTTCTGCTGACACAAGTATTTCTGGAATATCAATAATACGTAAGCTATCTGATTGCGCCTGAACGCCCACTGAAAATCCTATGAATAACGTGAGTTCGAATAAGCCATAAATTATTCCTCTGGGGAATAATAGGTACATAGGGATAAGATATTAAAAGATTATCGCCATGTTTTGATCTTATTTCGAACTCACGTTAAGCTACACTTCTTCATTCCCCCATGCCTTGTCAAAATGGGAACAACAAGGGCAAGACAAGCACCATGACCACTCCCATGACTATCTGGAGCGGAAGGCCTACCTTCACATAATCGGCAAATCTATATCCGCCGGCCGACATGACCAACGCATTGGGCGGAGTGGAAAAAGGAGAGGCGAAACACATGCTGGCCGCGATGGCCACGGCAAAAAGGAAAGCTTGGGGAGCCACGCCGATTTGCAGTGCCGCGCTCATCGCTATCGGCGCGACGAGCACGGCCGTAGCCGTATTACTGATAAACATCGTCAGCAAGGAGGTCGTGAAATAAATCCCTGCCAAGAGCCAATGCGGGCCATAGTCGCCCAACCCGCTCACCAGATGGGACGACACCCAAGACGAAGCCCCCGTCTTCTCCAAGGCATTCGACATAGGCAACATGGCGGCAATCAACATGATGCTCTCCCAGTTGATTGTCTTGTAAGCTGCCTCCACATTGCGCAAACAGCCCGTAAGGACCATCAACAGTGCCGCCACGATAGCCGCCGTCACCGGTGCAATCGGGATAAAGTCGAACATCATGCAGAACACCATGGCCAGCATAATCAAGGCCGCCACGGGGGCTTTGTAATCAAGCGTCACCTTGGCCGCCTCTTCCAAGGGCTGCCCCAAGACAACCCATTCGTCCTGTTCTTCCGTCAGGCGGGCAATGTGTTCCCAAGAACCCTGCACCAAAACCCGGTCGCCCGCATAGAGCTTCACGTCAGCCAAGTTGTCCAACAAATACTCATTCTTATGCTGCACGCCCAGCACATTGACCCCATACTTTTCGCGGAAACGCGAATCACGCACCGTACAGTTCTGCAAGCGCGAGGTCTGCATCAGGAGCAATTCCGCCACACCGATGTTGTAGAAACCCAAACTAAGATCCGGCCGTTGGCCTCCTTTCTGCGTCACCTTTTCAGAAAAGATTTCCAATCCCATCTCACCGGAAAACTTCTCCACCTGCTCCGCATTGCCGTTCACGTAAAGGATATCCCCTGCCTGGAGGCGCGTATTGGAAGAAGCTATTTCCTGGTATACCGACTTCAGCAAGGCCGCACGCAAATCCGTCTTTATCCTCCGCACCTCCAACACCGACAATCCGTAGCGGCGTTGCACATCGAGTTCGGGAATGGCCTTCCCGATGGCCGAAGAGCCATCGTTTATTTTCAACATCCACAGGTCACGATCCAACCCGTACTCCGCAACCAACTCTTTCAGCGACTTGTTGTGGTTTTTCCCCGTTCTGCTGCCATCTTTCTTCTTCGACAAAAACAGGCGTGTCAATGGATAGAGCACGACAATCCCCACCAACAGGCAAACAATACCCACCGGGGTAAAAGAGAAAAACGTCAGTTGTTCGTATCCTGCCTGCTCCAAGGCTTCGGCAATCACAAGGTTGGGCGGCGTACCGATGAGCGTCATCATGCCTCCCATGCTGCTGGCAAAAGCCAGAGGCATCAACAAACGGGAGGAACTCACGCCCGTGCTGGCCGCCATGCTCACGACTATGGGCAACATCAAGGCTACCGTTCCCGTATTGCTCACGAAGGCACCGATGAAACCCGTGACAAGCATGACCAAAAGATACAGCCCCAGTTCGCTGTTGCCCGCCAGCTTCAGCAATTTGCTGCTCATCATCTTGGCCAGCCCGGTCTGGAAAACGGCACCGCCCACAACAAATAAGGCCACCATCATGATGACCACCGTATTGGAAAAGCCCGACAAAGCCTCCTCCGGGGTAAGGATACCCGTCAGAAGAAGAGCCGCCAGCGAACACAAAGCCACGACATCCGAGCGCAACCAGCCTTTGACAAAAAAGACTGCTGCGACAAAAAGTATCAATAGGGTTGTCAGCATAACCTCGGCACTTACTTGGAAAATTCTTTGATACGTTGTTCCTCTGAGAGCTTGCAGATGAGCAAAGTCCCGTTTTTCTCCGCCACGATGTAGCCTTCCAAGCCCTGAATAACCACCCGGCGCATCCCGGATACGTGTACAATACAATCACGCGTCTCAAAGAGTTTCACCTCTTGTCCTACGACCACGTTACTCTGCCCGTCGCCACCCAGCTTTTCGTAGAGAGAACCCCACGTTCCCAAATCGCTCCAACCGAAAGAGGCAGGAAAGACATAGATCCGATCGGATTTCTCCAATATCGCGTAATCCACCGATATGTTCGGGCAGTCGGCATAAAGGCTATCCACCACCGTTTGCTCCCCGCTCGTGTAGAAAGCAGGCGCCATCTTGTCCATCACCGCGGCTATTTCCGGCTGATAACGCCTCATGGCGGCGACAATCGTGCTTGCACGCCAAATAAAAATGCCGGAATTCCAGAAAAAGCGGGGTTGCGCCACATAGGCTTGCGCCGTCGCCAAGTCCGGTTTCTCCCGGAAGGCCCGCACGGGGCGTATCTCCCCGCCGGTTTCCTCCCCGTCGCCAGCCTCGACATAGCCATATCCCGTCTCCGGGCGTGTCGGCTTCATCCCGAGCGTCAGGATGCAGTCACGCTCCGCAGTGAAAGCGAGCGACCCGCGAATCACACGCTGGAATTCGGGCACGTCCGCCACCACATGGTCGGAAGCGGCAACCACGATGTTCGCCTCCGCATCCCTTTGCAAGATTTTCCACGAGACATAAGCCACGCACGGGGCTGTATTGCGCATGCATGGCTCTTTCAGGATGTTTTCTTCCGGAACGTCCGGCAACTGTGCACGCACGATAGCGGCATAACGTGCGGAAGTCACGACCCAGATACGGGAGGGATCGCAAATCCCCCGGAAACGGTCAGCCGTCAGTTGCAACAGGGTACGCCCGCACCCCAATACGTCGATAAATTGTTTCGGGCACTCCGGCGTACTCATTGGCCAGAACCGGCTACCGATTCCGCCCGCCATTATCACTAAATGATTGTTCATGTTTGTCGTCGTCTGTAAGCTATTTTGAGTCATCTTTGCTTACAAAGGTAAGGCTTTATTCCCTTCATCTCCAAATAAGGCGCAGTGCTTTTTCCGAAATGAAAGCCTTTTTCCGAAATATGGCGGACTTTCGGGGTGGAAAAGTGCAAAGCCCCGACCCGAAAAACGGCAAGGCTTTTCCCGAAAAGGGGCAGGGCTTTCCGCCACAAGCCTACTGTACCTGGCTCTGTTGCTCGGCATTATAGCGGTCGCCGGCCACAGGGATTTCCGACACCGCCTCTTCCATCTCCTTCCATTCCTCCGGGGCAAGCCTGAAATCCAGCGTCCGCAAGTTCTCCTCCAGATGGGACAGTTTAGTCGTACCCGGAATGGGGACAATCCAAGAGGCCTTCTGCAAGAGCCACCCGAGCGCAAGCTGCGCCGAGGTCATGCCCCGCTCCCTCCCGAAGCGCTGCAGGACATTTACGATACGGTAGTTCGCACGCATCGCCTCGGGCGTAAAGCGAGGCAACGTGGGTCGGTTATCGTTGTCCGGGTCAAATTGCGTGTATTCGTTAAGGTCGCCACCGAGAAAACCGCGGTTCATCGGGCTGTACGGGACAAAGCCGATGCCCAGTTCGCGGCAAACGTCGAGCACGCCGTTTGTTTCCACGTCGCGATGCATCAGATGGTATTCGCTCTGGATGGCCGTGAGCGGACAAATGGCGTGCGCCCGCCGTATGGTGTCGGCATTGACTTCACACATGCCCCAATGCTGCACCTTGCCCTCGTCCATTAGCTCCTGGATCGTCCCGGCAACCTCCTCTACCGGCGTATTGCGGTCGAAGCGGTGTTGGTAAAACATCGAGATGGAATCAATGCGGAGGCGCTTCAACGAACCCTCGCAATAGCGGCGTATCGTTGCCGGGCTGCTGTCTTGCCGCCCGGTTGCCTTCCCGTCGATTACTTCGTGCCCGAACTTCGTGGTAACATTTATCTTCCCTTGGAACTCGCCCAGCGCCTCGCCAGCCAATTCCTCATTGCCCAATGGCCCATAGATGATGGCCGTGTCAAACAGCGTGACACCCCGCTCCACCGCTTCGTGCAGCAGACGGATACACTGCTTACGGCCGGGATGCCAGCTCCGGTTGTAGGACATGCCCATCACGCCAAACCCCAATGCGGAAACCTCAAAAGCTGCCTTCCCAGTCCCCAAGACCCGGTGCGGGATGTTGCCCGCCGTCCCCACGCCGTTGCCCTGCAACCGGGCAGTTTCCCGGGTTGCCGCCTGCAGCTTATCCAATGGGGGAGCAACGGCCAGCGCCGTGCCAATGGCCGCCGTTGCCTTCAGAAAGCCACGACGGCTAAATTGCTTGTTATTCGATTCTCCCATGGTTTTCATCCTTTACTCTTTATTTCCTTGACGACCTTCGCCGGATTACCGGCCACGACCACGAGCGGCGGCACAGAACGCGTCACCACGCTGTTCGCGCCCACGATAGAGCCATGACCGATGGTCACACCGGGCAATATCGTGGCGTTAATGCCAATCCACACATTATCCTCTATCACAATGGGACGCCCATAGGTAGCGCTGCGGTTTTCCGGGTTGGGGTCGTGATTGATGGTGATGAGGTTTACCTTGGGCGCGATGAACACCCCGTTGCCCAAGGTGATGCCCCCGCGGTCGAAGAACGTACACCCTTGCTGAATCCAGCAGCCCTTTCCCATCCGGATATTCTTCCCATAGTCCACATAAAACGGGGGAAGCAGCGTAACCGAAGGGTCTATTTCCCGCCCGGTTATCTGCTTCAGGTAAGCACGCACCTCCTCCTGTGTATGCCAGCCGGTGTTTAACTCGGAAGCCAGCTTCATCGTTTCCCAGATGGAGCTGATTAATTTGTCATAGCCCGGTTCGTTGGGCGAAACCATCTCGCCCGACAAATCCTTTTTGAAGATATCATCCATAATTACTCTGCATATACCGTTTATAGACAAATGCAAAGATAGGGCAAAGCCTTAAAGACGGCTTTGCCTGAAGGCTCAACTTGTTTTGCCAGCAGGCTCATGCGGAATGGATCTGCGCGGGGGAACAGCCATACAAATCCTTATACGCTTTCGAGAAATGAGAAAGGTTCTTAAACCCTACGGCATAGCAAATGTCCGTTACCTTTCCCTTCTTGGCACAGATGAGCTGGTGGGCGGCCTGCAAACGACGGCGGACAATCCATTTACGCGGGGGAAGGTCGCTGATTTTGGCAAAGTCCCGCTTGAATGTCGCCAAGCTTCTCCCCGTATAGCTTGCAATTTCTGCCATTGAGAGGTCGTACATATAATTTTCGTTCAGGTAGTCCAGTATATCAATCTTCCATGGTTCGACAAAGTCGAACAACGAAGCGTACAGGCTCTTGTCCGTATTGAGCAAGACATACAACCCCTCCGTCATTTTCAGCTTCAGGACCTCCTCGGAAGGTTTCGTCCCCGAATCGAAATACGGGATGATGGACTCAAACAAGCTCCGTATGTCGGGACGTTCGCGCGGCAAAAGATACAGGCTGTCCTTGCCCCGCCCCGCCACTTCCGACAGTCCTTCCTTGCCCAACCTGTGGTAGGATTCGCGAAGAAAGGAACGGGAAAACTTCAATACGACGGAACGGTACGGCTGCCCGTCCCTTACCCGTTTCTGCAACCACATCCTGTTATCCCGGCGCATGAAGGCGCAATCGCCCGCATGGAGGAGCGTTTTCTTCCCATGGTCGTCTATCTCCAAAGAACCCGAGCACAGGTAAATGAGGGTATGCTCCCTGTTTTCATGCGCACAGCCCCGCTCATCTGTGAAATAACTTGCAATGAGCACATTTGAACAATCGAAAACATCCAGCTTTTCCATATTCCACTTTTCCGGTTATCCGGCAGCAAAGATACGATATCCCGCGAGAGCCCGTTTGCCAGCCGCCCCATTTTTTCCTCCCCCCTACGGAGTCAAAAAAGGGAAAGGCGCAAGGCTTCGTCCGGGAAACGGCGGCCCTTCCATGGAAAACCGCAAGGGCTTTTCCACAAAAGGCCCTGCCCGGCTTCCGCTCCCCACGGACGAAATTGGTCCACAAAATTATGCCATTAGTCTATTTTCCGACCCGCTTCTCCCGGAAAAACACTACTTTTGCAATGTTTTATAAAACAAACATTCAACTAAAACCCTAGCAATCATGGAAAAATCAACCATTTTCGCTTTCGTTGCCACGGCGTCGCTTGCGCTTTCCTCCTGTGGCAGCATGGGCAACTTGGGGCAGCAGGCTTCATCATCCTCCTCCTCGTCCACCACTTCCACTTCCTCTTCTTCCAGCACGACTTCCTCGCTCTTGGGAAGCGCCCTCAGCGCCTTGCTGGGCAACTCGAACTCCTTGGAGGAATCCGACCTCATCGGGACATGGAAGTACAGCGCCCCCGACTGCCGCTTCGAAGACGAGAACCTGCTGAAGCAAGCCGGAGGGGAAATCGCCGCCCAACAAGTGGAGAGCAAACTGAGCGAATTGTTTGAGAAGTACGGCTTCACGGGAAGCTCCGTTTCCGTCACTTTCGAAGAAGGCGGCACATGCCAGTTTACCGCCTCAGGGCACTCGGCCTCCATGAAGTACACCTTCGACGAGGACAGCCGCACCCTCTCGTTCACCGGCGCACTGGGGCTGGCCAACTTCAGCGCCACGGCTTGCAAATCCTCGAGCAGCAAACTAAGCCTGCTCTTCGACAGCGACAAACTCCTCTCGCTCATTTCGCTCATAGGCAGCTACAGCAGCAATACTACCGTGCAGTCGCTCAGTTCACTGCTCGGCTCTTACGACGGAATGAAAATAGGCATGGAATTCACGAAGTAAGCCCTTTCCTTACTTTTCGGACAAAGAGCGCGGTAAGGCATATCCCGTTTGGGAAAAGCCTTACCGCGCCTTCATAACTTCGCAAGCTACTCCTTCATCAGGCTCTCCAGGAATTCGTCCAGTTCACGGTCTAAGCCGGTCATGAGTTCCTCGTCGCACGACAAAATGTCGTCGTCCACCAGCATCAGTTCGGCAAGCGTTTCGCGCCGGTCGTCGGTGAGCACAAACGAATAGGGGCGCACGATGGCCACGTTTTCCAAGGCTCCTTCGTCGCGGAGACGGTGCAACACGCGGCCAAGTCCACGTTTGTAGCTACGCTCGCATTCCTCCCCTTTGGCCTGTGTCCCGGCCCACTCCGGGATTGAGGCCGTGCCCAAAACCCGGTCGTCATCATCCGTGACTTCCATAGTGCCGGTGACAGGATCAATATGTATATAGAAGTCGGTCAAGGCTTCCCTTTCCTCCGGGTCGCCAGCGTAGGACGCCAACGCGTCCCGGACTGCCGCTTCAAGCGCAGCGGCAGATGAATCACTCAATTTTTCCATATCCCGTCAATAATGGTTGCGCAGGTCTTTTACACGCACGGCCTTCCCTTCCGACTGCGGCAAAGAACCTTTGCGCACGAAAGAAAGCTTGGGCGTAAGCAAAATCTCGTCTTTCAAGCCACGGACTATGGTTTTCCGCAATTTCTCCAACTCCATTACGTTGTCGCTCGATAACTCATCCAGCTCAACTTCCACGGCCATGTAATCCTGCTCCCCGTCGGAAGTCAAAGTGATGAGATAGTTATTTCCCACTTGCGGGTACTGCATCAGGATTTTCTCTACCTGCATCGGGAAGACATTCACCCCTTTTATGATAAACATGTCGTCCGTGCGCCCTTTCAGCCGGTCGATGCGCCGATGGGTGCGCCCGCAAGGGCAATTACCGGGGAGGACGCGCGTCAAATCGCGGGTGCGGTAGCGGATGAGGGGCATCATTGTCCGGTCAAGCGTAGTGAGGACCAGTTCGCCGACTTCCCCGTCCGGCAAGACCTCACCGGTTTCCGGGTCAATGATTTCCAGTACATAGGAATCCTCCCAGATGTGCATCCCGTTTTGCTCTTGGCATTCGAAACCCACGCCTGGGCCGTTCATCTCCGTCATGCCGAAACTGTTGTAAGCCTTCACGCCCAACAGGCGCTCTATCTTGCGCCGTTGCTCCTCGGTATGGGGCTCCGCGCCAATGGCCAATATGCGCAAAGAAGAAGCGGCAGGGTCAAGGCCCTCTTCCTCGAACACTTCCGCCAAGCGGGTGGCATAAGAGGGGATGGCGTGTAGCACGGTCGTATGAAAATCCTGTATGAACTTGATTTGCCGCTTGCTGTTTCCTGCCGCCGCGGGCACGGTCGTGCAACCCAAGCGTTCTGCGCCATACTGGAAGCCGAGCCCTCCGGTAAACATGCCATAACCCGAGCTGTTCTGGAACACGTCCGTACGGCGCACGCCTGCCATATACAGGCAACGGGCCACCAAGTTTGCCCACGAATCAAGGTCGTGCTGCGAATGGACAATGACGGTCGGCGTACCCGTCGTGCCACTCGAAGAATGGATACGCACCGCATCGGCCATATCTCCGGCCAGCAACCCGAAAGGATAGTGCGCCCGCATGTCTTCTTTCAGGGTGAAGGGTAGACGGCGGATGTCATCGATGTCTTCAATGGAACCGGGGGTTATGCCGGCTTCCCCGTAGACTTTCCCATAATAGGGGGAATGCAATGCTGTTTCAATCGTCTTCCGCAAACGTGCGGCCTGTAGTTTCCTCAAATCTTCGCGGGGCATCAATTCGATTTCCGGCTGCCAAAATTCTTGATCCATGACACGTCCATCTAAAGATTTGTTTCCGCAATTTCCTTCCCGGCGGCAAGGGCTTTCAGGTTCAAAGCCACAATATCCTCGCCCTTACGGCTGAAAATATCGGCCACTGCTGCCTGCATCGTCTCGTAGCCAAGGCCTAAAAACGGGATGGTAGCCCCGAGTAGCACCATGTTGGCCACCCGTACCGAACCGAGCCCGCGCGCTACGGCCTCAATATTGAGCACTACCCGATGGGGCAACTTCTTCATCTCCGCTTCCAAGGCACTTGCCTCGGGATAATGGGGAATATTGACAAAAGGAGTTTCATTGGTCACGAGCCAACCTTCAGGGTTCAAATAAGGAAGATAGCGCAGGGCTTCCATGGGCTCCATGGAAATAATCAAGTCACACTCCCCGATAGGAATAAGGTCGGAGGCTATGGGCGAATCACTCAGGCGGAGTGTCGACTGTACATCCCCTCCCCGCTGGCTCATGCCGTGCACTTCGGCCTGCTTCATATACAAGCCGCTCTTCAAAGCGGCTTCCCCGATTACGGTAGCGATGGAAAGGATACCCTGTCCTCCCACTCCGGATAATAATATATCTCTTTTCATTTCGTTGTCCCTTATCAAAATTCCAGTTTTTTATTGCTTCTTGCTTTTCTTACGTTTCAAGGTCTGTATGCACTCACGCCGGGGAATGATGACCGACAAGCCATGATAATCCAGTTCCTCGCGGAGGATGGCACGCATCTCATCGTAGTTCTTCCTCAAAGGTACTACCACGCGGATGTGCTCAGGCGCCACCCCGACGCCCCGGCAGATGGCCTCCAGCCGTCCGGTACCGGCACTATCCTGCCCGCCCGTCATGGCTGTCGTCTCGTTATCGGAGATTATTACAGTCATATCCGTATTTTCATTCACACAGTCCAACAACCCCGTAATCCCAGAGTGCGTAAACGTGCTGTCGCCTATGACGGCAACCGCCGGATAAAGGCCTGCATCGGCCGCTCCCTTGGCCATCGTGATGGAAGCACCCATATCGACACACGAATTGATGGCATAGAAAGGCGCCCCCGCCCCCAGCGTGTAGCAACCTATGTCGCCGAAAACGCGCGAAGTAGGGTATTCGTCGCGGAGAATCTCCGTAAGTACCGCATACATGTCGCGGTGCCCGCAACCTTCGCACAGGGCAGGCGGCCGCATCTCCACCAGCGGAGGCACGGAAAAGGCAGCCTTGTGTTCCTTGCCCAAGGCACGACCCACGCTGTCGGGCGTCAATTCGCCCGTCCGGGGCAGCACGCCGTCCAAACGGCCATGCACTTTCTTTCCTGCCCCGATGCCGTCGTACAGGTAGCCGCGCAAGAGCCGTTCGGCAAACGGCTGGCCTTCCTCGACGACCAGTATTTCCTCGCATTCGGAAAATAGCTTTTGCAACTTTTGCTCCGGCATGGGATATTGCCCGATTTTCAGCACGGGATGCGGACAACCTCCAGGGAAGTTTTCCATCACATAGTTATAACCTATCCCGAAAGCCACTATGCCTTTCCGTTTGTCCGCCCCATCCTTATATATATTAAAGGGGGATTCCTCCGAAGCACGCAGCAGTTCGGCCTGTTTCCCTATGAGCATCGAGTAACGCTTGCGTGCCAAGGCTGGGAGCAACACGAATTGGCGTTCGTCCGCCGGGACGTTCATCTCGTTTTGCGCCTTCCGCCCCACTTTGACCGCCACGCCCGAACGGCTATGCGCCAAGCGCGTCGTGATACGGAAGAGCACCGGCTCGCCCACCTGCTCCGAGAAATCGAAAGCATAGTGCACCATATCGTAGGCCTCCTGCTGCGAAGAAGGCTCCATCATGGGGAGCAAGGCAAAATCACCATAGAAGCGGCTGTCCTGTTCGTCTTGGGAAGAGTGCATGCTCGGGTCGTCGGCCGCCACGACCACAAGCCCCCCGTTCACCCCGGTAATGGCCGAATTGACGAAACAGTCGGCCGCCACGTTCATTCCCACATGCTTCATGCAGACCAAAGCCCGCTTTCCGGCATAAGACATGCCCAAGGCTGCCTCCATGGCCGTCTTTTCGTTGGTACACCAACGGCTGTGGATCTTCTCTTCCGCACGCGTATGGGATTGGATATACTCGGTTATCTCTGTCGACGGCGTCCCCGGATAAGCATATACACCGGAAAGTCCCGCGTCGAGGGCAGCTTGCGCTATGGCTTCATCGCCTAAAAACAAATGTGTGTTGTCCATTGTGTGCTTGAACTCCTAATCCTTTATCAATTTTAAGGATGCAAATGTAACTTTTTTCCTTGACATTACGCCTAACTACCGGCAACTTGTTCTCTTTTCCGCCCTCCCTTCCTCTGGAGGCAGCTCCCCGAAACCCGCCCCAGCACGCCCCGTGCCAAGAAAAGCGGCAAGGCCTCCCGGGAAAACACCAGAGGCTTCCCGGAGAAAGCGTTACCCCTTTTTTCCATACCCCCGCAACTTCCCTCCCACCCCGCCACCATGACGGAGAAAAAAAAGCAGCCGTCCCCTTTATTCAGATTGATTCCGAATTGGAAACCGCTTTCGGGAAAGAAGAAAAGTAGCATCTAACCCACTCAAAAGAAAGTATTTCCATATCCCAGACAGCAAGTTGGCCGCGTAAAGATAAAAGACTGTTTAAAATAAAGCAAAATATTGTTTCACAAGCATCTTCACAAATGCAATATAAAGAAATATACCTTATTTCGGTCTCATTCGACAATCATCTAAAAAACAGAACCTTACCCTTTCCTCCTCAAGTTCCTAATGGAAAAGCCCTTGTTTTTTCAGAATTTCATCCCCAACTTTGCAAACCCGGAAAGGCGAATACTTCAAATTACGGGGCTACTTTTTTCCGCATATAGACATGTTATTCAACTCATCTTTAGATAAAGCAAAAGAATTGTGGGGCCATTGCCTGGAGTTCATCCGCGACAATGTGGAAGACACTACTTTCCGCACGTGGTTTGAGCCTATCGTTGCCTACAATTATAAAGAGGAGGAGAAAGCACTCTACTTGAGGGTTCCCTCGGCATTCTTCTGCGAGTTCCTCGAAGAACACTATATGCCCGTCATCCAAGCGGCACTGAAAAAGGTAATCGGCCCAAAGACCAACCTCTACTACAATGCCCAAATCGACTCGGAGCGCCCGGACGAGGGAATCACAATCCATACCCCCCCGGCCCCTCCGACGAAGATTCCCAAGCCCCAGCGACCGGAAAACGAAACGCCGGACTTCGTGCATAATCCGGAAACCGACCTGCCAGACATCGACCCGCACCTCAAACCGGAGTACAACTTCGACAGCTTCATCGAGGGGAGCAGCAACAGATTCCCCCGTGCCGTAGGCGAGTCGGTAGCCAACAAGCCCGCAAAGACATTCAACCCCCTGTTCCTGTGGGGGCCGAGCGGTTGCGGGAAGACCCACCTGCTGAACGCCATCGGGGGGCGCATCAAGGAGTTGCATCCACGCATGCGGGTACTTTACCTTTCCGCCCACCTGTTCATGGTGCAGTACACCGACTCGGTGCGCAAAAACTGCCAAAACGATTTCTTCCACTTCTATCAGGAAATCGACACGCTCATATTGGACGACGTACAGGAATTCGCAGGGGTCAAAGCTACCCAGAATACCTTTTTCCACATCTTCAACCACCTCTACTTAAACGGGAAGCAAATCATATTGGCCGCCGACCGCGCCCCGGTAGAACTGCAAGGGTTTGAGGAGAGGTTGCTTACGCGTTTCAAGTCAGGCGTGCAAGTCGAAATCGGGAAACCGACTATCGACCTGAGGCGAGCCATACTGCAAAACAAAATCATGCACGAGGGGCTGTCCATCCCCGATGACGTCGTGGAATATTTGGCGGAGAACGTCAATGAAAGCGTCCGGGAGTTCGAAGGGATACTCTGTTCGCTCAATGCACACGCCATCTGCATGAAGCGCCCCATCGACTTGCCTTTGGCGGAAGCCATCGTGAGGAAATCCATAAAGGTAATCCAAAAGAGAATCACCTTGGATGATATCATCAACCACGTCTGCACTTCCTATTCAATCAAACCCGACGATTTACATTCGCGCAGCAGGAAGCGCGATATTGTCTTGGCGCGGCAAGTGGCCATGTACTTGGCAAAAAAATACACCGAAGAGTCTTCTGCACGAATCGGACGAATCATAGGCCAACGGGACCATGCGACCGTCATACATGCCTACAAGACGATCAAGAACCAATGTGAAGTGGACAAAACTTTCCAAAGCGCAATCGACGAGGTAGAGCAAGCCTTGAAACAAGTCGAGTCCTGAAGCCATACGTCCCACACAGGCAGACGCTGCAGAAAGCGGAAACAGATTTCCGGAAGAACCGCAACGGAATCCCCCAGAGATACAAAAGTTCCCAAAGAACCGACAAACCAAGGCAAAAGCATTGGGCAAGCGAAGTTTTGCCAAAATCCACCTTTTTTCTTGGTAAGACACATAAGATTCCCCTCCAATATAGTGTTTCATTTTTATCAATGCGGGCAATTCCCATACAATCCATTAGACCAAAATACGTCCGATCTATTGCAGTTCTCTTTATTTTTCAATAGGCAACAACATACAGAAAGAACCAGATAAGAAAAATATTCCAGCGTAAAACTCAAACAACTACTATACAAGAAACAACTTTTCCATCATCTCAAAAAGAAAAGTTTCCAACTTTGAACATACAATATATTATATATCAAGAAAGAAACAATATTTAACTCCCAAAAAGTTCTCCAAAACAAGAAACATACAAACATATGGAATACCTTTGCACCGCAACAATCATCAAGCAAAAACATTTCCAATAAGAGAACATGATACAGACGGTCATCAAACGAGACGGACGCATCGTCGGTTTCAATGAAGAGAAAATAAGCACGGCCATACGGAAAGCCATGCTGCATACAGAGAAAGGTGAAGACAGACAACTCATCCGTCAAATCACAGACCATATCGCCTTCTTCGGAGACAGCCAAATGACCGTCGAAGCCATCCAAGACTTCGTGGAAATAGAACTGATGAAAAGCAGCCGGAAGGACGTGGCGCAAAAATATATTGCTTACCGCAACCAACGCAGCATCGCCCGGAAAGCCAAAACACGCGACTTGTTCCAAGAAATCATTAACATAAAATCCAACGACGTCACACGGGAAAACGCCAACATGAATGCCGACACGCCCGCCGGCATGATGATGAAATTCGCCAGTGAAACGACCAAGCCATTTGTCGATGATTACCTGTTGAGCGAAGATGTGAGGGAAGCAATAAACCATAATTACCTGCATGTACATGACAAAGACTACTACCCCACCAAAAGCCTCACTTGTGTGCAACACCCGCTCGACTATATCCTCAAACACGGCTTCTCTGCCGGGCATGGCGCATCGCGCCCAGCCAAAAGGATAGAGACGGCCAGCATATTAGGCTGCATATCATTAGAAACCGCCCAAAACGAGATGCATGGAGGACAAGCAATTCCCGCCTTCGACTTTTACCTGGCGCCTTACGTGCGTTCCAGTTTCATCGAAGAAATCAAAAAACTCGAAGAACTCAACGCCGCAGACTATTCCACATTATATAATATCGGGCTAGACGACTACATTGCACAACCGCTCGACCTATTACAGGGTAAACGGCGCATCGTGCAACACGCCGTCAATCAAACCGTAAGCCGCGTACACCAAGCCATGGAGGCTTTCATCCACAACATGAACACCATCCACTCACGGGGAGGCAACCAAGTTGTATTCAGCAGCATCAACTACGGAACGGACACCAGCGCGGAAGGACGGTGCATCATACGTGAATTGCTTAAAAGCACTTATTGCGGCGTAGGAAACGGGGAAACAGCCATCTTCCCCATTCAGATATGGAAGAAAAAGAGCGGGGTCAATTACCTCCCGCAAGACCGGAATTACGACCTTTACCAACTGGCATGCAAAGTTACCGCCCGGCGCTTCTTTCCCAACTTCCTGAATTTGGACGCTTCGTTCAACCGGAGCGAGGACTGGCGTCCCGACGACCCGCTGCGCTACCGGCATGAAGTTGCCACCATGGGTTGCCGGACGCGCGTGTTCGAAAACCGTTTTGGCCCGAAGACTTCCATCGGGCGCGGAAACCTCTCGTTCTCCACGATCAACATCGTCCGCTTGGCCATCGAATGCCGCAACGTTACAAACAAGGAAGAACGCATCGCCCATTTTTTTGCCAAACTTGACCAAATCCTTGCCCTAACGGCCCGCCAACTGCATGAACGGTTGGAATTCCAAAAAACAGCCTTCGCCAAGCAATTTCCCTTGCTCATGTCGTCCTTATGGATCGGGAGCGAAAAACTGAAGCCTAACGATACCATCGCATCCGTCATCAACCAAGGGACACTGGGCATCGGGTTTATCGGACTGGCCGAATGTTTGGTCGCGCTCATCGGGAAGCACCATGGCGAATCGGCCGAAGCCCAGGAATTAGGGTTACGCATAGTGACCTATATGCGCGACCGTGCCAACCAATATTCCGAGGAGTTCCAACACAATTACAGCATCCTGGCCACGCCAGCCGAAGGGCTTTCCGGGAAATTCACCCGGGTGGACCGCAAGACTTTCGGGGTTATCCCCGGGGTTACCGACCGGGAATACTACACGAACTCCAGCCACGTTCCCGTTTACTACAAGTGTAGCGCACGCCACAAGGCAAAAACCGAGGCTCCCTACCATACCCTTACCCGGGGCGGACACATCTTTTACGTGGAAATGGACAGCGACGCCACACACAACCCGGAAGCCATCATGCGCATCGTGGACATGATGGACCGGTACGACATGGGCTACGGCTCCGTGAACCACAACCGGAACCGGTGCATGGACTGCGGGTACGAAAACGCCGCCACCAATCTGGAGCAATGCCCCCAATGCGGCAGCAGGAATATCGACCGGCTACAACGCATCACCGGCTATTTGGTCGGCACGACCGACCGTTGGAACAAGGCCAAACTGGCCGAGCTGAACGACCGCACCACGCACCAAACAGACTAAAAAAGGCAGAAGGGCTACACAATGGAGATAGCCATACTCGATATCATAGAAGACACCGCAACAGACGGCCCCGGGCTACGCACCTCCGTCTACTGCGCAGGATGCAACCACCGCTGCCCGGGCTGCCACAATCCCCAATCGTGGGACTCCGGACGCGGGCACATGATGGAAACGGGACACATCCTACATATCATCCAACAAGACGAGTTTGCCGACGTAACGTTCTCGGGAGGCGACCCCATGCTCCAAGCCCCGGGCTTTGCCGAGCTTGCCCGCCTCATAAAGGCACACACGCGGAAAAACATTTGGTGCTATACGGGATTCCGCTACGAAACGCTGCTTGCCTCGCCAGAGCATTACTCCCTGCTGGAAAATATCGACGTTTTAGTCGACGGGCCCTACATAGAAGCCCAACGTGACGAGGCACTCCTGTTCCGTGGCAGCCGCAACCAACGACTCATCGACATACCAGCTTCACTGGAAGCGCACGGCACCGTACTCTACACATACAGCCCTTTCCCTTAATACCCACGGCGGAAAAAGGGATTTCCGCCGCCCCTTTTGGAAAACTCCCCTGCAGCATAATTCCCCTTATTCCTAACTTTTCTTTTATATCCTTTTTGCCAAACTACACGGAATTTGTACTTTTGTCCACAAAAGGAATTATGCCACTATTTATTTACGCTCTCTTATGACAAACAAAAACATCAACCTTGCCCTCTCGGCCTTGGTATGCGCGCAACTTTCCATAGCCGCCCCGGTCGGCACGGCCACGAGCGCGGCACAAGCAGCAACGCAAGCTACGGAAAAAGAAGAAGCGCCAGTAGGATTCAAGACAATCACCCAAGTAGAAGACATCTCAATAAAATGCCCCGTCGGTACAGCCCCACGGCTTCCTTTCCAAGTCTGGGTCACCTATTCCGACGGCACAGCAGGCTTCCGCCAGACGCGCTGGACCAATTCCGGATTGACCTCCGAACAAGCCGAAGCTAATGACGCCCTCAATCCCGTAGGGCACGAATACAAAGTAAAAGGCTTCATTATCGGAGATAACACCACGGCCAACGGTTATCCTATCACCGCGAAAGTCCAAGTCGTGGCCGAATCCTATGAAACGCCCCAACCTGAGCCAATAGCCGAGCCTTTTCCCCTCAACAAGGTAACAATCAACGGAGAAAACCGCCTTACCTCAAACCGGGACCTGGCACTAAAGGAGATTTGCAGCTGGGACGTAAAACAACAACTCTACAATTACCGGGACACATACGGCTTAAGCACGGAAGGATACCCCGTGGCCGACGGATGGGACTCACCGACGACCAAACTAAAAGGACATGGCTCAGGGCACTACATGTCAGCCTTGGCTTTCGCTTTCGCCAGCACGACCGACCCCGGGCAGAAAAAGATCCTGCGCGACAACATGCGGGAAATGGTAAATACCTTGCGCGAATGCCAGGAAAGGACATTTGTCTGGAATGAAGAACTCGGACGCTATTGGGAAGCACGCGACTTCGCCCCGGAAGAAGAGCTCCGTGAGATGAAAGGTACTTGGGCAGATTTTGACCAATATAAAAAGGAATACCAGAAATACGGCTATGGATACCTCAATGCGATACCGGCGCAACACGCCGTGCTCATTGAGATGTACCGCGCATACAACAACGAAAGTTGGGTATGGGCGCCTTACTATTCCATCCACAAACAACTGGCCGGACTCATCGACATAGCCACTTACGTGGACGACCCCGAAATCGCGGCGAAAGCCATATTGATAGCCAAAGACATGGGACTGTGGATTTGGAACCGCTTGTACTACCGGACTTTCGTCAAAACCGACGGCACCAAAGAAGAGCGCCGCTCCAAACCCGGAAACCGGTATGAGATGTGGAACATGTATATAGCCGGGGAAGTAGGAGGAGTGAGCGAATCATTAGCCCGCCTTTCCGAAATAGTAGAAGAACCGGAAGAAAAAGAACGCCTCCTGCAGGCTGCCTCCTTTTTCGACAGCCCCGCCTTCTACCAGCCTTTGTCCAAAAACATAGACGACATACGCACCCGCCATGCCAACCAGCACATTCCTATGATTATCGGGGCACTGCGTAGCTATCGAGGCAATGAAAACCCCTATTATTACAATCTTTCCTTGAATTTCTGGAACTTCATCCAAGGAAGATACCGCTATTCCTCGGGCGGGGTCGGGAATGGCGAAATGTTCCGCCAGCCCTATACGCAAATCCTAAGCATGGCAACCAACGTGACCTCCGACCGTGAGCGTAACCTCTACCCGTCCCCTACGATAAACGAGACGTGCTGTGCCTACAATCTGGCAAAACTAACCAAAGACCTCAACTGCTTTGATCCAGACAACGCACAATATATGGACTACTACGAGCGGGTTCTTTACAACCAACTCATAGGTTCACTGAACCCGGTGCATTACCAAACAACCTACCAATATGCCGTAGGGTTGGATGCCTCCAAGCCTTGGGGCAACGAGACACCCCAATCCACTTGTTGCGGGGGGACTGGCTCCGAAAACCACGTAAAGTACCAAGAAGCCGCCTATTTCGCTTCCGACAATACCTTATGGGTAGGGCTCTATTTGCCCACAACTTTAGAGTGGGAGGCCAAGGGGATTACCATCCAACAAGACTGCCAATGGCCCGCCGAAAGTTCCATAATCCGGATTACGGAGGGTTCGGCCGAATTTGCCCTAAAGCTACGTGTCCCTTATTGGGCAACCAATGGATTTGACATCAAGCTAAACGGGACTTCCGTGGCAGGCAGCTACCAGCCCAGTTCATACGTCACGATTCCAACCCGCCATTGGGACACGACGGATGTGGTAGAAATTACCATGCCGTTCTGCAAACATATCGATTTCGGCCCCGACAAAATGGAGACCGCCGCTACGGGGAAGAACGAAACCAACACGGCTTTTGCCCCCATGTGGGCCGGCACGCTGATGTACGGGCCTTTGGCCATGGTGGCCAGAGGCATAGGCAACTGGGATGAAGCAACCTTGGACATTGCCTCCGACCTGCACGACATCGTGGCCAACCCGCCGCAAGAGGGGACTCCCGGGTTGGGCGGAAACCTTTACACGCTTACGGTAGACGGGAAAACCTTCGTACCCGACTACTACCAAGGCGAGCACCTCACGCATTACTTCCGCATTAATCTGCTCGGAGACCCTTGTGCCGCAGTCAAAGAACAGCTCGCGGCCAAACTGGAGGAGGCACGGATTTTCCGTCCGGAAAATTATAAAAAGAAATCGCTTGCCGCACTGGAGAAACAAATCGCCGCAGGCGAAGCCATCCTCGACGCCACCCATATTGAAGAGGCACAGTTCACCGCACAAATCGCGGCCATCGAGAACGCCATTACCGGGCTGGAAGCAAATAAAAAAACCGACAAATCGTTGCTTGAGGCTGCCATTTCCGAAGCCGAATCCAAGACAAACGCCGAATACACGTGGGATTCGTATGAAGCATTCCAAAAGGCTATCAGTGAAGCCAAGGGTATTTTGAGCAGCAGCGACGACCAAATCCAGATAGACCGCCAACGTTTGGCCCTCTCCAAAGCTGAGGAGAACTTGGTCTCTGCCGAAGATATCGATAAATTGACCTTGGCCGAACTCTTATCCTTGGCAAAAGACCGGGAAAAAGCACAGGCCGCTTGGGAAGCCTTGGCCGTAAAAGTGCCGGAATATGCACCGTGGGCACCGCACGGGTTCGACCGATTAATGGAACAAACCCGCAAGGCCCAAGCCGTCTATGACAACGCTGACAAGAACTACAACCAAGCAGAGGTAAATGCCGCCGCCAGCGAACTCAACGCCGCCATCAACACCATGCGCCCGGGCAACCTACCCGAACTCGAAGACCTTGGCGCCCTCTCCGCCCTGCTCGCCCAAGCAAAAGCGGCCGACGCCTCACGCTACCAACCGCAAGAGGCTGAAACCCTGAAAGAGACCATCGACTATGCCGAAATGGTCGTAAAATACGTGAGCGACGGAAGCGGCACACACGACATGATACAAAACGCGATGACCCGGTTGTCAGAGGCTTTGAATCCACAAAACCCGGCGGAATAGGAATCTGCCGATAACTGTTTCCACAAAAAGTGCCTGCGCTTTTTCGAGATAGCGCAGGCACTTTCTTCATGCCCCTACGGCACTTCCCCGGAGGACATGCTCAATAATCCGTACGATCGGGCTTTGTTTCCCAAATCCGGAATGCCTCAATGGCCTCTTCCGGCAGCAAGACCTGCGACTTCAACTGCCGGTTGCCAGCAGGCAAATCCAACTCCCGGTAGATGAAGTCATCGTCAAAACCCGCTGCCGCGGCATCCCGTTTTCCATTCCCATAGCACATGCGCCCGATACGTGCCCAATAAATCGCCCCAAGGCACATGGGGCACGGCTCGCATGAAGTATAAATCGTGCAACCGCCCAAGTCAAAAGTCCCCAAACGGGCAGCAGCCACACGAATGGCTTGCACCTCAGCGTGGGCCGTAGGGTCACAATCGGGGACAACCCGGTTCATCCCCTCGGCAATGACCTCGCCATCGCGGGCTATGACCGCCCCAAACGGCCCCCCGCCCTGCTTCATGCTCTCCAACGACAACGCTATCGCACGGCGCATCAGCTGCTCATCCAATGAGGCACTTCCCTGCCCCGGTTTTTCCTTTGTAGCCATAAATCGAACCTCCTTATATGTTTATCATCCAACCGTCCCACAATAGCACGGTTAGCGGCAAAGATAGGAAAAAAGGCACAATGCCCTTCAACAGAAAAAACAACTTACCCTTGGGATTGTAAGGCCTTGTATGTAACTTTGTAGACATATTAATCCCGATTCGCCCCTCCTTAATCCTAAAAAGCATATCGACATGCCTGAAACAGCCGACATATTGGAGAACAGCGTCTTGCAGTCTTTCCCCGGATCGCTGTCCACCCTGCTCAAAGACCACACGACGGGCAGGGGCGATGACGCGCGCAACATATTCTGGGCGACTTCCGACTATGAACACCTCGGCAAAGGGTATGGCTACCATGACCCGATATTGACCGGACTCATCACGGGCGGCAACGGCCAAGTCATCATGCCCCGTGTCATGAAACATAAGGACACCCAGTCGGCACGTGTACGCGACATGGCGGAGGTGTTCACGCCTGCATGGGTGTGCAACGCGCAGAACAACCTGATTGACGAGGCGTGGTTTGGCCGCAAGGACGTGTTCAACGCTGAAT
>CAYTPX010000032.1:0-21725 GCA_964439955.1 uncultured Bacteroidaceae bacterium
ATATACTACATCATGATTTACATGAGCCGCCGCGAATAGGCGTTTCCCCTATATCTTTTCGGAACTATCCATTTGGGTCTTGCTCCTCTCAATTCAAGCAAGTTCCATTGCTCATAAAGTACAATAATTATATCTCAAGACTAAAGTAGATAGTTCCGTATCTTTTTACCCGGAGGGCAGCCTCCTCCGCCTCGGGAGGGGCTGCCTTTTTTGCTTGCCTGCCTATGAACCGCCGCCATTTGCTCCGTGCCCTGTGGATTTTGCGCCGCACGCGTTGGGACTCCACCCTCCTCCGCTACGGGGCCAACAAGCTCCACGCCTTGCTCCTGCGCCTATTCCGCTCGGAGAACGTAGCCTATCCTTCCAACGTGATGCTGGAGTTGTGCAACCGGTGTAACCTGCATTGCACCACTTGCGCCCGCGAGTATGCCTACGGGCGCGAGATGGACCAAGGGAATATGCCCTTGGAGCGGGCAAAAAGCATCATCGGGCAACTCTACCCCTACCTTGACTCCGTAGGCCTTACGGGCATGGGCGAGACCTTTTTGTACCCGCATCTCGTGGAAATAGCCCGCTTCATCAAGGAAAAGAAGCCGAGCCTCGTCGTCTCTTTGTCCACCAATGCCCAAGTGCCCCGCTTCGGGGAGCAAGCCGAGGCCTTGCTGCCATACGTCGATGTCGTGCAGGTCTCGACCGACGGTACCGGGGCTGTCTATGAGGCGGTACGGCGCGGCGCGCGTTTCGCCCGGCTGGAGGAAAACCTGCGCGCCCTGTTGCCTAAGGCAAAGGCACGGGGGGTGGACGTGATGCTCAACATGGTGCTGACGGAAGAGACGTTTCCAGAGATGGCCGGGCTGGTGGAATTTGCCCAGCGCGTGGGCGTCCCCTACCTGAACTTTACCTACTTCAACCTCGTTGCCGCCACGGGGCTGGACGTTTCCTACTATGGCCTCTTCCGCAGCCCCGGATTCCTCCGCGCCAAGGCCGAAGCCGAGGAGGCCGCCCGCCGCGCTCCCGGGCTGGAAGTGACAGGGCTGGACTTCCCCGGGAAGCCTGGTTTCCGGAAATGCCCCTTCCCTTGGTCGCATTTCTACATCACTTGGGACGGCTTCCTCGTGCCTTGCTGCGCCAAACCCTTCCCCAAGATCCTGAACTTCGGCAACGTGGACGACGGAAAGGTCATAGACCTCCTCAATTCGTTCAACTACCGTGCCTTCCGACGCATGAACCGGAAAAACCAAACCCCGCCTTTCTGCGAGAAATGCCACTTCGTGGAGCTGTGAGCCACGGAGACACCTTTGCCCGGAACTGCCTGCGCCTTTGCCCGGAAACCCCGCCGCTTTCCCGGAAAAGCACAGGCACTTTTTCCATGAAGATGGGCTTCTTTTATGGGACGCCTCCCCCAAATCTTCACTATCTTTGCCGGGAAAAAACCGAAATACCCAGCCCTAATGATTGTCTGTATAGCCGAGAAGCCCAGCGTGGCCCGCGAAATAGCCTCCGTGCTCGGGGCGCATCTCCGCCGCGAAGGCTACTTGGAAGGGAACGGATACCAAGTCACTTGGACTTTCGGCCACCTGTGCACGCTGAAAGAACCCCACGATTATGCGCCGGAGTGGAAGTCCTGGCGTCTGGAAAGCCTGCCGATGATCCCGCCGCGCTTCGGCATCAAGCTGATTCCCAACGACACTTACCGGAAGCAGTTCCGCGTTATCGAGCAACTCATGCAGCACGCCGACGAAATCATCAACTGCGGCGACGCCGGGCAGGAAGGGGAACTCATACAGCGCTGGGTGATGCAGAAGGCACGCGCCACATGCCCCGTCAAGCGCCTCTGGATTTCCTCGCTCACGGAGGAAAGCATACGCGAAGGCTTCCGCAGCTTGCGCGGACAAGGCGAGTTCCAGTCGCTCTACGAGGCAGGGCTTTCGCGCGCCATCGGCGACTGGCTGCTCGGGATGAACGCCACGCGCCTCTATACCCTCAAGTACGGGCGCAACAAGCAAGTGCTTTCCATCGGGCGGGTGCAGACCCCTACGCTTGCGCTCATCGTGAACCGGCAAAAAGAGATTGAGCATTTTGTGCCCGAGCCGTATTGGGAACTGAAAACGACCTACCGCGACACCGTCTTCTCCGCCGCCAAGGGCCGTTTTCCTACCGAGGAAGAGGGAAAGGAGGCACTCGCGCGCATCGAACACGAACCATTCGAGGTGAAAGACGTGGCGGTCAAGAAGGGAACAGAGTATGCGCCGCGGCTTTTCGACCTGACTTCGCTCCAAGTGGAGTGTAACAAGAAATTTTCGTTCTCGGCCGATGACACATTGCAGCTCATCCAGTCGCTCTACGAGCGTAAGTTTACGACCTATCCGCGCGTGGACACGACCTACTTGAGCGACGATATTTATGCCAAGTGCCCCGCCACGCTCAGGGGGCTTTCCCCGTATGCCGCGCTGACCGCACCGCTTCTCGGGGGCAAGCCCCTGCCCAAATCGAAAAAGGTGTTCGACAATTCGAAAGTCACCGACCACCATGCCATCATCCCCACGGGGGTTGATCCCCGCGGCCTAAGCGGCCGCGAGGCGAAGGTGTACGACTTGGTCGCACGGCGCTTCATCGCCGTGTTCTACCCCGACTGCAAGATTTCCACTACCACGGTGCTGGGCGAATCAGGCGACGTACCCTTCAAGGTGACGGGCAAGCAGATCCTGGAACCCGGCTGGCGTACGGTGTTCGACTACCGCCCCCCTTCCTCCCCCGGGGCACAAGCCGAGGCCGCGCCAGCCGAGCCGCAACCGTCCGGGGAAGGCAAAGCCGCGGAGGCTGAGGAGCGCACCCTCCCGCAGTTTACCGTGGGCGAGAGCGGCCCGCACGCCCCCTCGCTGGCCGAAAAGTGGACACAGCCGCCCAAGCCTTATACGGAGGCCACCTTGTTGCGCGCCATGGAAACGGCGGGAAAGACGGTGGAAGACGAGGAATTGCGCGATGCCCTGAAGGAAAACGGGATAGGCCGCCCTTCCACGCGCGCCGCCATCATCGAGACGCTCTTCAAGCGCAACTACATACGCAAGGAGCGCAAGAACCTCATCGCCACGCCCACGGGCGTGGGACTCATCGGCCTTATCCGCGAGGAGCTGCTGAAGAGTGCCGAGCTGACGGGCATCTGGGAGAAGAAACTGCGCGGGGTGGAGAAGAAGACCTATGAGGCTGCCCGGTTTCTGGATGAATTGAAAGACATGGTACGCACGATCGTCACGAACGTGAAGGCCGACACTTCCCCCGTGCGCCTCTCCGCCCCGGAGGAACCCAAGCCCGCCGGGCGTAAGAAAGCCGCCCCGCCTGCGGGCAGGAAGGCTTCCCCTAGGCAGAAGCCCAAGGCATCCGCAACGGGAGGAGCGGCAGTGCCGGAAGCCGTGACCGACGCCGACGTCGGCAAGCCCTGCCCGGCCTGCGGGCGGGGGCACATCCTGCGCGGGCGGACGAGCTACGGCTGTTCGGAGTGGAAAGCGGGTTGCAACTGGCGCGCCCCCTTTCCCGAAAAATAGCCCGCGGAAGCCGCCTCCTTCAGGACTGCCGCGCTTCGCCGCTTCTTGCCCCGTACCAGACAGACGACGGGGACGCAAGCCCGTGGAAGCCCGCCCGCGGCTGTCCGGCCCAAGTGCCGCCGATGTCCTGCGGGGCAAAGGGCGGTACACTGGGTGCGCCGCAGGGGAAGGGGATAAAAGTACAAGGGCTTTTCCGGAAAAGCCTTGCATGAAACCGGGGAAAACGCCGCATGCCGTCAGGGTTTTCCGCCTGGCTTTTTTGATTTTCCCCAAAGGGTGCTAAAAAGAAATAACGCCGTATCCTCCGCCGGGGGGAATGGTTATCTTTGCGGAGGTGCGGCATGTGCCGCACGAACGACAAGGACTAAACAAGACTATGGAAACAAACATCGTATTGGACACCATCCGGCGCCGTCGCAGCGTGCGCAGTTATTCGGACAGGCCGGTGGAACGGGAAAAGCTGGAAGCCATCGTGGAGGCGGCCACGTGGGCTCCTACGGGCATGAACCGCCGTTCGTTCCATTTCCTTGTAATCACCGACGGGGAAAAGCTGGCGGAACTGAACCGGCGCATACGCGCGGTGTTCCGGCAGTGCGAGTCTACGGCGGAGAAGGCACGGGGCGAGGACGAAAACTACGTCTGCTATTACCATGCGCCCGCGCTCGTGGTGGCAAGCAATGAGCCCTCCTCGCCGTGGGCGGCGCAGGATTGCGCGTGCGCCTTGCAGAACATGTTCCTCGCCGCCCGCTCCTTGGGCGTGGATTCCTGCTGGATCAACCAGTTGTGCAAGGGCATGAGCGACGAACCCCGCATCTATGGGCTGTTGCGCGGCTGGGGCATGCCCGAGGGGCACAAGGTGTACGGCTGCGCGGCCTTGGGCTACGGCAGCCAGCCGCTCCCCGAAGGCGCGCCCCGCAAGGAAGGTTTGGTGACATGGGTAGGGTGAGCTGCCCTACCCCTTGCCTTCTTTCTTCAGGAAAGTAGCGTTGTACTGCGCATAGGTGTCGAGCAACCGGTGCGCGGCGTTGTAGGAAGTGGTCTTCCCGCGGAGCAGTTCCTGTTCCACCATGGGCAGGAGTTGCTCGACAGCCGGGCATTCGTAGAAGTTGTTCCGCAGTGCTTCGTGGATGCTCACATACATGCGTGTCTTGGCTTGCTCGCGGCGGCGGCGGGTGAAATAACCGTTGGATTTCACGAAGTCGATGTATTCGTAGACCATATCCCATATTTCTTTGATCCGAAGCCCATAGAATCCCGAGTAGGTGAGTACCTTCGGTTGCCAACCACTCTCGTGGGGCGGGAACAGGTTAAGCGCATTGCGGAACTGCGCGGCTGCCAGCTCGGCCTTGTGTTCGTTGCCACTGTCGGCCTTGTTGATTACTATTCCGTCGGCCATCTCCATAATCCCGCGTTTGATACCTTGCAGCTCATCGCCGGTCCCCGCCAGCTGGATGAGCAAAAAGAAGTCGACCATGGAGTGGACGGCGGTCTCGCTTTGCCCGACTCCCACGGTCTCCACGAAGATTTTGTCGAAGCCCGCCGCCTCGCACAATATGATGGTTTCCCTCGTTTTCCGCGCCACTCCTCCGAGGGAGCCGCCCGTCGGGCTGGGGCGAATGAAGGCATCGGGGTGCACGGAGAGCTTCTCCATCCGGGTTTTGTCGCCAAGGATGCTGCCTTTGCTGAGCTCGGAACTGGGGTCAATGGCCAACACGGCCAGCCGTCCGCCCCGTTCTTTCAAGAGATGGAGGCCGAACTCGTCGATGGAAGTACTTTTCCCGGCGCCGGGGACGCCGCTGATTCCGACCCGTATCGACTTGCCGGAGTAAGGCAAGCACTTCTCGACTACCTCCTGGGCGGCGGCGTGGTCTTCGTGGCGCAGGCTCTCGATGAGCGTAACCGCCCGTCCAAGGATGGCGATGTTGCCCTTCAGGATGCCTTCTACGTACTGCCCCGGGGTGAGATGCCTGCGGTGGGGGCGCTGGGTGCGCAGGTAGGGATTTATGGACGAGGGGCGTTCGATACCGGAACTGACGTTCAGGCTTTTGTATTCTGCGGAGTTTTCAGGATGTTCCATAGTGGTCTGTTCGTTTGCTGCGGCGGGGTACAGGGAAAAAATACCCGGGCTTTCTAAAAAAAGTGCCGGCACTTTTTCCCGCGGACGCAAGCGCTTTTATTCTTTTTCTTGTCGGGTTTTCTGGGCATTGAGCTGCAAGATGACGAACGGCTGCTTGGGGTCGTCCGAGACGATCAGCACTTTTGTTTCGCCCTTGAGCTGGTTGAAGAGTTTTCCGTTGAGTTTGATTTTCAGTTTCACGGTTTCGCCCGGTTCGATGGCCCGCTGCTTGAGGCTCACGCTTACGGCGGGGCTGAACACTTGGAGCTTCTCGACGTGCAGCGTACTCAACCCCCGGTTGGTCAAGGTGGCGGTGCATTTCTTGGAACCGTGGGCGGGCACGGCGCCGAGGTCGAATTCGTATTGCGAGAGTTCCATGGCGGGCGCGGCCGCGAGCTGGGCTTCGGTCAGGTTGGAGAAGTCGGGCAGGAGGATGGCCGAGAGGGTGATTTCGTTTTCCTCGTCTACTTTGTCGCCGGCATGCCGGGCCAAGTGGATGGGAATCTGCATTAATCCATAATCTGGCAGCCCTTTCGTATCGAGGGTCAGCGTTATCTTCCCTTTCCTCCGGGGCGGCAGCAGGTAGGGCTGTGCCTTCATGGAAACGTAGGGGGGGAGATGGAGCAAAGAGAGTTCCAATGCCTGCTTTCCCGTGTTGAGCAGGTGTATGGTGGCCGTGGGTTTCCCCCCCCTCTGCGTAGGCTCGAATTCTATGTGGCGGCTGTTGAGGAGGAAGTTGCCGATGGTTTCTTCAAATTGGTCGTCGCCCGTGTCGGCCCCCTCGAGGAGTACTTCGCCTTGGAGGCTGAGCCGCACGTACTCGGACTGGCTGTTATTGGTGAAGATGTGGACGAATTTGTGGAAACGCCCCATTGTTTTCGCGTCATACGTGACCTTTACGGTCGTTTGCTCCCCGGGTTGGAGCAGGAACAACGGGCTTTCGGCCACGGTACAGGCGCACGAGGTCTCGATGCGCCCGATTTGGAGCGGTTCGTTGCCTATGTTGGTCAGGCGGAAGCTGGCTGTCACGGGTTTCCCGTAGGTGATAAAGCCAAAGTTGTGTGTGCCGGCGTCCACCGAGAGGTGGGCTTGGCCGAAAGCCGTAGTGGCCGCCAAGAGGGCGGATGCAAGCAGGATTTTGGTTCGCATGGGTTGTTTTCTGTGTCAGGGTAGTATGGTTTTGTTTCCGCCGTGCGCCCTTCCGGGGGAAAGGGGCAGCACTTATGTGGGAAAGCGCCGGGGCTTTTTGCCGTAAGTGCTTCCTCTTTCCGGAGGCGGAGGCAGTGTTTTTTCATTCTACGTGCAGCTCTATGGCCGAGGAGTGGCCGGTGAATTCTGCGGAGTAGGCGCATTGCAGGCGTGCGATGCCCGACGTGTAAGTGCCGTCGTGCGCCACGATGCTTTGCGTCTCGAAGGTATGCGTGCCGCGTGCGAGGCGGTCGATGAAAAGTTGCGTAGAGGCATCTTTCTCTACACGGTAGGCCCCTGCGCGGTAGCCCGGGACTTGTGAGGCGGGTTCGAAGCATGCGGCGCGCGTGTCCTTGATATATACGAAGTCCATGTCGCGGTCATTCCTCACGAAAAGGCGGGTCATCACGCGGTCGCCCTTATGGAGTACGGTCTGCAGGCCTATCTTCTCCCACCGGGTTTCGCCGCCGCTTGTGCGCCGCACGAAGAGTTCTTTTTCGATTGCCAGGCGCGTCCCTTGTTCGTCTATGCGGTCGGTAAGCTCGTCACACTCGCCGTAGACGGCCCCCCAAGCCATGCCCGGCCCGGTTTTGCGGAAGATGGCTTTGCCGGAAGTCCCTTCCCCGGCGGGGAAAGTAGCCTTGGCATAGCCCATGAGCGCCTCGGCACTGCCTGCCTGGGCTGTGGTGGAGAGCATGTGCCTGCCGAGGGACAGGGAGCATGTAGCACCGCTTCCGGACAAGCCGTGCGCGCCTTTGAGCAGGGCGTACACGGCGTTTGCGTTGGCCAATGCGTTGCTCCAGGCCTGGGTCTGCTTGTGGCGCAGGAGGTTGAGCTGCATCCCGGCCTCCAAGGCGGTGTCGCCCATCAGGCGGGCGGCTTCGGCTATCGTGGCCAAGAGCTGCTCGGGCAGGTAGCCGCGGCTGTACCGTCCGGCGAAGAAGTTGCCGAGTTCCTCGGTGTCCGTGGCGTATTCCTGTATGGAGCGGTAGCAGTCGCGTGCGGCCTGCCCTTGGCCGTCAGCGTGGAGTATGGCCACCGCGCGCGCCTTCTGCCCGGGGTCGAGGGAGGCAACAGCCTTGGGGAGGAGGCCGAGGTAGAAGGCTTTGGCCTGCGCGGCGCTGCCCTCGGGCTGGACGGGGGCGAGGGTACAGAGGTAGAGGTAGTCTACGTCTGTGGCGGAGAGGCTGTAGCCTTGCTTGGCTTCCCCGGTGAGGCGTTCGAAGCGTTTGCCCTCTTCCTCGTAAAGGTAGTTGTAGGCTTTTTCAAGCAGTTTCTTCGCTTCTCCTTCGGGGGCGGCGTTTGTCAAGAGATACAGGCGGCCCATGATTTCGGCCACTTGGGCAGTGACGCGGGAGTTGCCCCCCATGCCGGGAAACCACGAGAAGGAGCCGTCGGCGTTCTGCAAGGCTTCCAACCTGGAGAGCATTTCCTTGCGCTGGAATTCTATGTGGTTGCGGTCGGCCAAGCGCGCAATGGATTCTTGGGCGGTACGCTCTTCCTGGGTTTCGGCCACCCATGGGGTCTCCTCAAGTTGCAGGGCTTTTAGTTCGGAGTCCTGCATGAGTTTGCCGGAAGTGCCGGTACTTTTCCCGTTTTGGTGCAAGAGTATTTGCTGCAACTCCTGCGACTGGCCGACGAGCCATGCGGAGATAGTATTGGCATAATATGCCGCGGCCAAGTCAAGGGCGCTCCCGTTTTGCGGCGTGTTGAGTACCGGGAGGGCCATTACGGCTGTCCATACGGGGTTGGCATACAGCTCCACGGTGTATTTCTTCTGCGTGGCGGTGGAGGAACCGTTGTTGAAGAGTTCCGAGAGGTCGAACTCTTTTTCGCCTTCGCCCCGCAGGGTGAGGGGCACGGCCTGCACCAAGTGGGTGCGCGGGGAGAGCACTGCGAGCTGGTGTTGCTCGCCGTCGCTGAATCCGTCGGCGTCGGCCATGAGGCGGATACCAACCACCTGCCAGTCTTCGGCAGCGGCAATCCCGAAGGAGTAGGCTGCCGAAGAATCGGCGGCGAGGCGGAATTCACGTTTTTCGTTGTGGAAGACACGCATTGTGGCCGGGTCGAACAGTTCGAAGTCCAGCGTGCCTTTTACCTCCGTGCCGCTGGCGTTGAGCAGGCGGGCCGATACTTCAGCCTGGTCTCCTTGGCGCAGGTAGCGCGGCAGGTGGGCTGAAAGCATGAAAGGCTTGGAGGCGGTGACGGATTCGTCGAGCATTCCGGTGCAAAGGTCCTTGGTGTGGGCCAGTCCCATGAGGCGCCAGCGGGTCAATGACCCGGGCAGGGTGAAAGAGATGCGCACCACACCAGCCGAGTCGGTGCGCAGCGTGGGATAGAAAAAGGCGCTCTCGCGGAAATCTCCGCGCAGGTTACCGGACAAACCATCCAGACCGGAGCCGGCAAAGTCCCCCCCGTCGGCCTCGCTGGTGGATGCGGTGTTCATATATACAAGGCTCTTTTCCTCTGCCGATGCCACCGCTTGTTCCGCGCCGGCCATGCTGTTTCCCGCCACATCTCCTATGGAAACGGACTTGGCCAGCTGCGGACTTGCGCTGCTGCGCGGGTTGTCCAAGAACCTTACCTGCATGATACTGCGGAAAACGAAGTTGGGGAAGTCCCACTGGTCGTAGGCAAAGCCGGGATAGCGGTAAGGCTTCGTGGCTTCGTATGAATATAAATGGACGGTCCCATGCCTGAGAGTCTGGGATCGGGCGGAGCGCAGGTAGCGGGGATAGTAGGGGGTAAGGCCGATGCGGTGCCCGCCTATCTGGTCGAGGGCGGCATCGTAGAGCGAAGCCATCAGCTCGGCTTCGGCCGGAGTGCCGTCGGGACGGCTGATGGAGAGCGTCCATTCTTCGGCTTGCCCTGCCCGCAGGTGGTCGCGGAAGCTGCTCCACTTCAACTTGAGTGCCTTGTCGGGCAGCGGTTTCACCACGCGATATTTCCCGGAGTACTGCTTCCCGCCTTTCACGAGGTAAAGTTCCAGGATGGCCCCGTTGCCGTATTCCGGTTTGTATTCAAGCGGGATGCGGAGCAGGCTGTCGGAGAATGTCGTGAAGCCTTGCTCCCATATCTTGTTGTCGCTGTAAAGCGAATAGAAGAGGTGGGCGTCTTTTTCCGAAGAGCCCACGAGTATGTCGGCCGCGGACGGGTAAGTGTCGCCGTTCCCGCGGTTGATGGAGCGCAGTACGCTGCCGGTCCAGAAGACAGTGTCGCAGGGTACTTTTGTGTCGTGCAACCCGTAGAGCAGGATGGGCTGCGTGAGGCGTACCGTATCGCCATGGGAATCCACGGCCTCCATTCGGAGGTCGTAAATGCCGCTGCCGAGCTTCGCCCAAAAACCGGCAGGGCTTTTTTGGTTTGCCTTGCATGTTTCTTCCCAAAGTGCCGCATCTTTCCCGGGCAAGGTGAGGCGCGCGCAGATGTCCACGTTGCGGGGCACGCCGTCGAGGTCTTCAGCGCGGAATACAAGGTTGCTGAGCGAGTCCTTGCAAAGCTCCACCCGCCCGGAATGGCCGTACTGCCCCGTGTCGAAAGAGAGGGACAGGCTTTTCGTGCCGACCCGCAGGGTTTTCACTTTTTCCTGGCTCTCCCCGGCGGCATCGGTTACGGTGATATTTACCTGGTAGCCATAGGCAAAGTAGTCTTTGCGGCTGATACCTTGGGACAACGAAGTGGGGATTTCGATGCAGAAGCGGCCGTCGCTGTCGGTAGAGGTAAGACCATCGAAGGTTTTCCCAATCCCACTGTACCCTGTCCGGTAGTCCTTATACTCCCAAGAGGCGGGCATGAACCGGTTGCGCCTTATCGAATAGCGCACCGAGTCACCCTGCAAGGGGAATCCGCCCAGCGTGAGCGCGCGGCCCGTGAGGCGCACCGTGTCGCCGAAGCGCGGCGCTTCGGACAGCGTGTCGAGCAGGATTTCAAACGAAGGCCTCTTGTATTCCTCCACTTGGAAGCCCGCCCATCCGCGATCGCACTGCACCGAAAAACGCCCGCCCAAGCATCTTACGGGCAGGGTGAACGCATGATCGAACGAGCCGTACTCGTTGGTGCGCAGCCGGGCGGAGGCGATTTGCTGGTTGTTCGCGTCCTGAAGCCTCACTTCGTACTCTTCCCCCGGGCAAACGCGCGTGCTGTCGCCCGTGGTGCACCACACGATACCTTTGACATATACCGTCTGTCCCGGACGATAGATGGCGCGGTCGGTGAAAAGTTCCACGCTGGTGCGGGGCTCTCCGGCATCGCCCTTTGCCCGTGTGGGGCTGCCAAAGGGGAGCATGGGGCAGGCGGTATCGCCCGTGCGGTGGGCATAAAACCCGATGCTGCGCCCCGTTTGCGGGTAAAAGGCATGCCCATTGGAGTCGGTGGCCAGCGTGGCAATGGCGGGTGACTTGCTGTTTTGCTCGAATACGCTTATGCTGACATTAGGGAGCGGCGCGCCGCTCTGGCGGTCAACGACGTAGAGGTGGATGCCCCCCGCAGGGTCTTCCATGCAGAAGGGCATGAGTTGCGTCACGTAGAGCAAGTCCAGATCGTCCGTCTCCGTGGCCGTTTCGGCCACGGCACGGACGACATAGCAGCCTTCCTGCGGGGCGGTGACACGAATCACCGTGTCGCGCTTGTTGTAGTCGGCAGAGAGCGTGAGCCGGTATTCCTGCACAATGGGCTTGGAGGCATACTGCTCCATAAACTTCCCGCCGCCTACGCTGGTGTTCCTCCAGTCGGGCGTGGTGAGATCCAGCGGGTAAAACTTGAGTTGGAAGCTGCGCGCATTGCGGTGCGACACGCGCACTTCCATGGTTTGCCCGGGGCTGGCTATGTGGTCCAACTGCACTTCGACCTCGGCGCGCTTGATTTCGGTGCGCAATTGGCGCAGAGCCTTGATGCGGTCGTAGTGGAGAAAGCGCCGTTCCGCTTCTTCGCATAGAGCAAGGGCCTCCACGTTGCGTTGCTTCCCCCGCAGGAAGCGAGCCAAGGCCAAGGCGGCTTCGGTGGCGACATCCATGTCGGCATTCCCGGTATAGAGCGTGCGCAGACTGGTTTCATAGGTGCTGTCGGGCAGTTGGTACGCCTCGTGCAGCATCTCGGCACGCTTGAGCCCGATGAGGAACAGGGCGCTCCGGTTTCCCCGCTCTTCGTAGAACGAGGAAAGGAGGCTGAAGATCCGCGCTGTTTCCTCCCCGCAGGCTTCCTCGTCGAGGAAGCCTTTGTTGTGCAACTGCAGGAGCAGGTCGATATGATGGAGACCGACCAGGTGCAGGAGGTCGTGGGCAAAGTAACGGCTGCCGTCCTGCCGTGTGACAAGCGGGGCGTAGGCTTCGGTCGAAACGAGGGAGAGGCGGGCCGGATGCCGCAGGGCTTGCCCCATGAGGCGCAACCCCTCGGCGCGGAAGTCACGGGCGCTCCATTTGGGGAGCAAGGTGCTTATGGGCGGAAGTGCTGCCGCTTTTCCCGGAGAGCCTTGCATGTTTCCGTCCGGATCGCGGGCGCTTTCTCCGGAAGTCCCGCTCCTTTGCAGGATTTCCGGGCGGTAGCTGTCGATGTAGGCCGAGAGGAAGTGGAGCGCCGCCTCGCAGAGGACGGCATGTTGCACCGTGTCGCCCGTCCGCTCCATCCAGCCGTACAGGAAATCCATGTCGGGCAACAGGCTGTCGGGGTGTATCTTTTCCCGCTCTGCGGCACGGGTCATGAAAGCGCGCAGCTGCACGGGGAAGTCGCCGTGCTGCTCTGCCAAGCGGAAAATGGCGAGGCATTTGTCGGCTGCCGAGGCGGGAAGGTCTTTTTCCTGCAATTCCTTGACCTGCTTCCAAAGGTCTTGGTATCGTTTTTGCGCCGGGGCCGCCGTGGCGAACAACAAGGCAAAAAGAAAAAAGAGCAGTTTCATACGGCTGGAAGTTAGGGGTTGGTAAAGGGTTTCATCGGGCAAAGTAACGGAAAAATATCGAGCTTTCTCGGCATGTTGCGCGCAGAAAGCACTATTTTTGCACGCATTAAGAAATACGGATCACCGCTATGAAACAATATCTCGACCTGCTCCGCCGCGTGCTCGACGAGGGACACCGAAAGGACGACCGCACAGGTACAGGCACCATCAGCCTCTTCGGCCACCAGATGCGCTTCGACCTTTCCGACGGTTTCCCCTTGCTTACTACCAAGAAGTTGCACCTGAAGTCCATCATCTACGAGCTGCTTTGGTTCCTCAAGGGCGACACAAATGTGCACTTCTTGCAGGAAAATGGCGTGCGGATATGGAACGAATGGGCCGACGACGAGGGCAACCTCGGCCCGATCTACGGCTGCCAGTGGCGCAACTGGCCGGACTACCGGGGCGGACATATCGACCAAATGCGCGAAGCGCTGCGCCAGATACGCGAAACGCCCGACTCGCGCCGCATCTTGGTGAGTGCTTGGAACGTGGCCGCGCTCGGCGAAATGCGCCTCCCGCCTTGCCACATCCTCTTCCAGTTCTACGTCTGCGATGGGAAACTCTCGCTCCAGCTCTACCAGCGCAGTGCCGATATTTTCCTAGGCGTACCCTTCAACATCGCCTCCTATGCGCTGCTCCTGCTCATGACCGCACAGGCCACGGGGCTCAAGCCGGGCGAGTTCATCCATACCCTTGGCGACGCACACATCTACCTGAACCACCTCGACCAAGTGCGCCTGCAACTGGCGCGCGACCCGCGCCCGCTGCCCCGCATGGTGCTCAACCCGGAGGTCAAGGACTTGTTCGGCTTCCGCTACGAGGACTTCCGCCTCGAAGGCTACGACCCGCATCCGCACATCGCGGGTGTCGTATCGGTGTGAGAAGGGAACTTCCGCCTGTCGGCAAAAGCCCTGCATCAATCCAACGAAAGATGCAGGGCTTTTCCATTTCCCACTCTCGCCTTTTTTCCAGAACATTGCCCGAAGCGGAAACGGCACTGCGGGCCGCTGTCTCCTCCCGTACTCCTCCCCCATCCTTCCCGCCTGCGGGGCACGCCAACCGTGCGGATATAAAAAACGCAGCCCGAAGCCGGAACTTCGGGCTGCGCCTTATGGATAGCGTGGCAAGATGCCATTACATCATGCCATCCATGCCGCCCATTCCGGGGGCACCCATGGGCATGTCGCGCTTTTCTTCCTTCTTCTCTACGATGACGCACTCGGTGGTCAAGAACATTCCGGCGATGGATGCCGCATTTTCCAATGCCACACGTGCCACTTTGGCAGGGTCTACCACACCGGCGGCGTGCATGTTTTCGTAGACATCGGTGCGCGCGTTGTAGCCGAAATCGCCCTTGCCTTCGCGTACTTTCTGCACGACCACGGCACCTTCCTTGCCGGCGTTGGCCACAATCTGCCGCAAAGGCTCTTCGATGGCGCGCTTCACGATCTCGATACCCGTCGTTTCGTCGGCGTTCTCGCCCTTGAGCCCTTCCAAGGCCTCGATGGCGCGGATGTAAGCTACGCCGCCACCCGGCACGATGCCTTCCTCAATAGCTGCACGCGTAGCACACAAGGCGTCGTCCACACGGTCTTTCTTCTCTTTCATCTCTACCTCGGAGGCAGCACCCACGTAGAGCACAGCCACACCGCCGGAGAGCTTGGCCAAACGTTCCTGGAGTTTCTCCTTGTCGTAGTCGCTTTTCGTGGTCTTGATTTGCGCTTTTATCTGGTCGCACCGCTCTTGGATGTTTTCCTTCGCACCGGCCCCGTTCACAATAGTCGTATTGTCTTTCGTGATCGTTACCTTTTCAGCCGTACCCAGCATCTCTATGGTAGCTTGCTCGAGCTTCAGACCCTTTTCCTCGCTGATTACGACGCCACCCGTCAGGATTGCGATGTCTTCGAGCATTTCCTTGCGGCGGTCGCCGAAGCCCGGGGCCTTCACGGCGCATATCTTCAGCTGGGAACGCAGGCGGTTAACCACCAAAGTGGTGAGTGCCTCGCTGTCAACGTCCTCGGCAATTACCAAAAGGGGACGGCCCGTCTGCACGGCAGGCTCCAAGATGGGGAGGAAGTCTTTCAGGTTGGAGATTTTCTTATCGTAGATGAGGATATAGGGCTTCTCCATCTCGCATTGCATCTTCTCCGTATTGGTAACGAAGTAAGCGGAAAGGTAGCCGCGGTCGAACTGCATTCCTTCAACCACCCCGATGGTCGTATCCGTCCCTTTGGCCTCTTCGATGGTGATGACGCCGTCTTTCGAAACCTTGCGCATGGCGTCGGCGATAAGCTTGCCGATCACGGGGTCGTTGTTGGCCGAAACGGTGGCCACTTGCTCGATTTTGTCGTAGTTGTCGCCAACCTTCTCGCTCTGGGCCTTGATGTTTTCAACGACTTTGGCAACGGCCTTGTCGATACCCCGCTTGAGATCCATCGGGTTCGCCCCGGCCGTCACGTTTTTCAAGCCTTCGGCCACGATTGCCTGCGCCAAGACAGTAGCCGTGGTCGTGCCGTCTCCGGCATCGTCGCCCGTCTTCGAGGCCACTTCCTTTACCAACTGTGCGCCCGTGTTCTTGAACGGGTCGGAAAGTTCCACTTCCTTTGCCACGGTAACACCGTCCTTCGTGATGTGGGGTGCGCCGAATTTCTTTTCGATGATGACGTTGCGTCCTTTCGGGCCGAGGGTCACTTTGACTGCATTCGCCAATTCGTCCACGCCTTTCTTCAGGTTTTCGCGGGCTTCGATATTGAATTTGATTTCTTTTGCCATAGTTGTGTTCGATTTTCGGGTTGTTTATTTAAAAATAAGGAATGGGGTGTTTATCCCAAGACTGCCAGCACGTCGCTTTGGCGCATCATGAGGTATTTCTCGCCGTCTATCTCGATTTCCGTGCCAGAGTACTTGCCGTAGAGCACCGTGTCGCCTACTTTCAGCACCATCTCTTCGTCTTTCGTGCCTTGGCCTACGGCTTTCACTTCACCCTTGAGGGGTTTTTCCTTTGCGGTATCGGGGATGATGATGCCGCCTACGGTCTTTTCTTCTGCCGGTGCAGGGAGAATGAGCACGCGGTCTGCTAATGGTTTGATGTTCATACTGATACTTTTTTATAATTGTTGTTTGTAATACGTTTTCCACCCATAGTACTACAAGAAGCGTGCCAAATGGTTTTCCTATCCGGAATGTGGGTCATGCTGACATGATGGCAGTGCGGTCGGGGCGTTTTTGCAGCCGGACAGACAGAAACGCCTCCCCTTTCGCGGAAAAGGGAAGGCGTTTCTGGAAAAAAGCGGCAGCGCTTTTTGGAAAAGGCCTTGCCGCTTGGGAAGGCTTATAGTTCGTCGTCAAGATATATAGGAGTAGCCCGGGGCAGAAATATGCCCCCAGAGGGTCTCGCGTGTCCAATAGCCATATTCCGGGTCGGATTCTACGTATCTTTCCACGAGGTAGAGCGAATTGCCCCGCCAAGCTATCTCAAACGTGTCGTCCTCCCAATCTTCCTCTACGTAGTCTTGGTACATGAGATAGGCGATGGCCTCGCTGGGGAACGTTTCCACGCCCAGCGCGGTGGTCATCACGCCCGCGGAATTGAATTGGAAGCAAAGCATCACGTCCGGACCGATTTCGCCGTACCCACTGGGGAAGTCTTCCCGCCACGTGTAGTACTCGCCGTGTTGTTCTGCCCCGTAGCCTACGCCGCTCCAGTCGAACCATGTTGCCAAATTGTCAGCCCCCGCCCCGCCTATTCCAGTAGAGCTGTCGTCGTCGTCTCCGTCGCCACTGGTGTCGTTAGGCTCGGGCAATTTGTCGATGATGTCGCCCTTGGTGGGCGGGTTGTCCGTGAGAAACGGGCAGACGATGGTGATGAAACGCCCACCGTTGTAGCTGTATGTCTTGGTAGAGTCGCTGGTTGCGGAAAGTTTGTCATAGATGTAGGCTGCCTCTTCCTCGTCGGGTATGAAAATCCAACCCCCGTGTTCGGTCAAGCGGCTGAGCCGGAGGCTACCGTCGAACCGCCACCACTCCACGTACAAGAGGGAGTAGAAAATTTGCACGGTGCCGCTGGCCTCCACCCCTTCCGTGGATTTGACGGAGGCTGTGGACGCTTCACCCACGATGTTTCCGTATTCGTCCAAATCGACCGTGCGTTTATAGACGACGACATTGCCGTCGTCGGTCACGCCATCGTCGTAATCATAGTACAGGGGCAGGTTGTCGCCATTGCCACCGGGTTCATCGTCGTCGCTGCACGCTGAAAAGGTGCATGCGGCCAACAGGAAGAGCAGGAGACTCCAAGGTTTCTTGTCCAAAATCTTCATGACTTGATTGTTTTTGTTAAGGGTTTCTTGTTAATAATAACTATTTTTACTGTAAAGGTAATGGGAATCGTGTAGAATGGCAAAATATTTACAGTAAAAAAACGGGGCATCACGGCGGGAAAAGGCCTGCCGCTTTTCGCAAAAAGGCTCGGGCCTTACGGGAAGAAAACGGCAGGTAAAGCATGCAAGCTGTGCTTATGCGGATTTTTACAGTAGGGTATTTTGCTTGGGATAAATACTTTTTTGTAATTTTGGGACGTAAATCAAAAGAAGGACTGCCTATGTAACATTACAGACAAATAGACATAAAGGTAAAAAAGCGTTAGCTTTCTTCTTGCTTATCGAAATTCGCCAAATTAAAATAAGCCACAAGAATGGAAGTTGATGCCCACGCCATGCGGCGTGGGTTTTATACTCCCTATATCATGCGGCAATGGCGGTTGGCAATGCCTCGGTGAGCGTAGACGAAGTTATGAGTCCGCGCTTTTTTATTGTCTCCATCCGGCCTTGGACTACCCTATCAGATAACAATTAAACTAACAGCAGTAAACAAAAATAACATGAAAACATTGAGATACATAGGAACGGCCTTGCTGGCCATGGCCTTGTGCGTAAACTTTATGGCCTGCGACGATGACGACGATGAATACTCTTCTTATGCAACGGAAATACTCGGATTATGGGAATGCATAGAAACATCGCACCCGATGGATGGCTTCTTTGACGAAGGGGACGGGGTGAAGTTTTTTGACGGCTGGTACACAGATCCTGAATGGGACTTCGTGAGCGGAAAGAAATGCTTCGTAACAAGAAGCCCAGATTTGGTAGATCGTACCGAAGACCAATGGAGCGGAGGATATAGGTACACCATTAATAGCAATACGCTTGTCGTCATGGAATCCGATGCCGACCGTTATGTCGGGACAATCGTGATTGACGGTGACATCCTTACTTATACTTGCATGTACCAAGACTGGGTCTTTGACGATAGATATATGGACGAAGAGACCGGCCCTTATACCGTGAAATTCCAACGGAAATAACCATTTTCCTGAATAGGCTTGGATATAGGAAAGGCATTTGTACGTGGCTTGCACAAATGCCTTTCCTGTTTTTATACCGCAGCCCTTCCCTTTCAACGCCAAATAGGAAACCCGCCGTGGGCCTGCGGCAGGCACGCGGGAAATCAGAGGTTGTGGCGGGCGGAAATCTCCAGCATGCGCTGTATGCAACGCACGGCCTTGCGGCTGACTTCCGGGTCTACGTGGATTTCCGGCGACTCGTCCTTCAGGCAATTATAGAGCTTCTCCATCGTATTGAGCCGCATGAAATTACACTCATTGCAAGCACACGTGGAATCTTCCGGGGGGGCGGGGATAAACGTCTGCCCGGGGCATTTCTTCTGCATCTCGTGGAGGATGCCGCTTTCCGTGGCCACGATGAACTCCTTTTGTTCCGGGTGGGCCATGGCGTACTTCAACATCGTAGCCGTACTGCCCACCACGTCGGCCAGCTTCAGCACCGCCCCTTTGCATTCGAGGTGGGCCAACACGGCAGCCCCGGGATGTTCGTTCTTCAACTGCACGATTTTTTCTACCGAAAACTTCTCGTGTACATGGCATGCGCCGTCCCAGAGCAACATGTTGCGCCCCGTAACCGAATTGAGGTAGTTACCCAAATTGCGGTCGGGCCCGAATATGATTTTCTCGTCCTGCGGGAGGCTCTCGATGATCGTCCGGGCGTTCGACGATGTCACCACGATGTCCGTACACGCCTTCACGGCGGCCGAGGTATTCACGTAGGAGACCACCGTATATCCGGGATGCGCCTCCACGAAACGGGCAAACTCGTCGGCCGGGCAACTGTCTGCCAAGCTGCACCCCGCCGCCATGTCGGGCACCAGGACTTTCTTGTCCGGGCACAGGATCTTGGCCGTCTCGCCCATGAAATGCACGCCGCATATGACAATGATGGCGGCGTCGGTCTTCTGGGCCCATTGCGCCAAGGCCAGGCTGTCCCCTACAAAGTCGGCCACGTCCTGCAATTCGCCCCGTTGGTAGTAGTGTGCCAAAATGAGGGCATTCTTCTCTTTCTTGAGCTGTTCGATACCGCTTCTGAAGTTATCCACTGTTGCCATTTGTATTATTAGTTTATTGTTTTTCCTTATTTATTTTCTCCTTTATCCATGGTGATGATAATAGCCCTTGGATAAAGTGCATAAAAAAGAACCTTTTTCCTTGCGTTTCCGGGTTATTCCCCCGGATGGAAGGGTTATTATCGCCTTATGAACAGGAGAAAAGTGCCTTGTCTTTTGATAATAAGGCCTATGGATTTTCTTATCCACACCCTGTTGATAGGGAGCAAAGTTACTAACTTCTTGCCGAACCATGGTTAGGAAATGGCAAAAAAAGCCGTGTATAAGTGTGTAAAACCTATGTGCTATCTTTTTTGGAGTTCTCCTTTTTTGCACGGTATATATGCTTTTCCGGGAAAATGAAATAAAGACGAGACATCTTTTCCCTGACTTATCCATACCGTTTTCCACTGTTTCCCGCCGGTTTTCAACAGCCGTTTATCGCTGTTTTTTCTTGCTTTCCTGAAAAAGGCCGTGCTTTTTGTGCCCACATAAGAATTTATTTGTATTTTTACAGCCGGATGAGTCCGGAATACCTTGATAAACAACCTATAGTTATGAAATGTTTTTATTTGGCTTTGTCCTCGCTTTTTTGTTTTTCCTTGCAGGCCATGCCGCAGGCTGGGGCAGAGGAAGACAGTGTACACGTCCGTAGGGACGGGCATCCGGCTTGGCGGGTGAGGAGGAACATAAGAATGGTAAACGACACGCTTATCGTCGATTTTTCAAAGTCGGAAAGCGATTCGCAGGATATCTCCTCCGGTGGTGCGATTGGGGAAGTTGTGGAAACCGTCCCCGACTCCGGGTTTACGGGTGTCAAAGCCATGTCCTTCGACGAAATGGGGAAATCCGGCTGGATGATAGCGGAGCATAACCAAGTGAACCATAATCCCCTTGCAGTTTTTTTCAACGGCAATTTCGTGAAATCCACCATCGGTTTCGATGGTTTCTTCCTGCGCCGGGCTAACCGGAACCTTATGCGGGAACCGTTCGTCCATGCCGGGCATTCGTATCGAGGGAAGCTGGAACTTTCGTCTCCGCAGTATGACCCGGAGCTCACAAGCCTGCGTGCATTGTACGACCGCCATGCTTCGCCCCGCCCGCTTTCTGCTTGCCTGTTCGTGGTGGACGGGGTTTTGCTGACCGACGGGTTGGACGATTTCTGTTTCGACGAGGGTTATATAGACAGCGTGGAAGTGGTTGATATTAATGGCGGCCTCCCGGTTTCGCAGTGGGGCGACTCGCTTCCGGTGTTCAGCGTGGTACAAATTTATACGCGCGGATCGCGCTCGAAGCGGGGATGGACGGTTTCCTTCGAGTTTCCGGAACAAAAAGCGCTGGTGCTGAAGCCTTATAGCCAGCACGACGTAAACCGGGCTGAAAAACAGTTCTTCCTCAATGGGAAAGAAATAGGCACTTTTGTAGGAATCGACGTGCAGGCTTTGCTGGCTTCGCCCGACCGGCGTGTCGCGCTCAGCGATAGTACTGTGAGAATCAATTCGTCCGGTTACGTGCCCCGTCTGGTGTCACTCGCGGAGATAGGAGGCAGTTTCCCGGGCTCTTCGGCCATCAATCCGATATTCTTCGTGAACGACGTCCTATTGATCGGCGATCCGGAGAGTATCCGCATCGATGCGGATTACATCCAGAACGTCCGCCTCTTTTCTTCCACGGAACTGGAAGCGTTGGATGGCGGCGTGGTAGGTTGGGGACGCGATGCCGAGCCGGTCTCCGTTATCCGCATTTATACCAACGACGTGGAGTCGCAGCGCAAAGCGGAACGGTATGGCCGCGCCCGGTAAAAGAACGTAATGAACCAGGTGTAACAGAATAGTCCATATAAAGATGGTGTTTGGATGTAAAGAGTATTAGCTAAATAGAATTAACAGACAGGCTTGAAAAGACTTTAAAATAAACTTAAACAAATCTAATATCATAAAATAAGTTATGAGAACGCTTAGTTTATTCTCTCTAATTGCTGTTGTAATCGTATTATATGCTTGTTCAACAAGTAAAATGGTTGTTTCGCATGGCATTGATTTATCAAAATATTCCTATGTTGTCTTTGGAAAAGAAACAACAGGGAACAGAGAACTTGATGACGTTATGATGACTGTTCAAAATGAAATTGCTAATACAAAATTAGAAGTTGTTTCTGCACAGGATGCACTTGCGAAAATAGCACTTGGAGAATCTGTTTTATCTCCGAATATTCATGTTTCAACAGAGAAATGGGATGGTGGTCATACATACATAACGATTACTTTTTATGACTACAATACAAACCAAAGCGTTGTAGTGCTTAAGAGTAGCGGCATTGGCTTGACTATTTCTCACGACCAAAATATTGCTCTTGGTGCAATTCGGAAAAAATTAAAACAGGTATTTGGGGATAAGAAATAGGCTTAATAAGAAATGGAATTATCTACTTTAAGTTCATATAAGTATGAACCGTGATTTGATTGATGGACATTCATTTTTCATAAGAAATGCG
>CAYTPX010000033.1:0-18421 GCA_964439955.1 uncultured Bacteroidaceae bacterium
CGACAACCTCTATGGCAATTTCCGTGCCGATAACTTCAAGTTATACTACTACGGCGACGGCACCATCACCGCCCTGCCCGGCATCGAGGAAGCCCTTGCCGACCGCACGCAAGACATCACCGTCTACACCGCCGACGGAGGCCTGCGCATCGAAAGTACCTACGACTGCACCGTGAACGTCTACAGCATCGACGGCATGCTCCTCCAGGCCGTGCGCGTCAGCGCAGGCGGCAGTGAGTTCGTCGCATTGCCCGCAGGCAAGTACGTAGCCAACGGGAAGGTGGTCATCGCACAGTAAAAGGCCCGCGGGACACAAACCCTACAGGGGCAGGGCTTCCGCCCCTGCCCCTTCCCCGGGAAGCGCCGCACGGGCTTGTGAAAAGCACCCACGGAAACGACAGGAAGCCCCCGCACTTTTTCTGGAAAGTGCGGGGGCTTTCCACGTTTTCCCCACAGCCTGCCGGGAAAGGCCTCCGGGAGGGAAACAGAAAAAATAGGCCATCCGCTTGCACGGGAAGGGGAAAAGCCCTACCTTTGCCACCATATCCGGGTTCGCCCCGCAAGGCGATGAAAAGGGAATCGGGTGCAAATCCCGAACAGTCCCGCTGCTGTAAGCCGCAAGGCCGCAAGGCCGACCGCGAGACCCACGCCGAAAGGCATCCACTGGAGTGCAGGATACTCCGGGAAGGAAGGTTTCCGCAAGCGGTAAGTCAGAAGACCTGCCCGGAGAAACGCATGTTTTGGCTGCTTTCGAGGAAAAGCCCGAGCAAAAAAGACTGAAAACGTCCCGCCCCCGGCCATACCTTTTCACCCAAAGGCGGCATACGTTTTTCCCTTTCCCGCTCCCCGCGCACGGACGCGCGGTTCCTGTCTACGAAAACGGCTGCCATGCCACCGAAACGTAAACAGGATGAGACTACCACTCCCCTTCCCCCTGCTCTTCTTGGCCGCCATGCTGGCCGCCACCCCACTCGCCGCGCAAGACGACGCCCCCGGCCATACCGGCACGAACCACCTTGGACATGGGGCGGATACCGACAGCGTGACCAACCTCCGGCAGCTGGAGGTGACGGCACAAAGCTACGAGGAGGTGATTCCCGCGCAGCGGCTTACGGGCGAAGAACTGGAACAGATGAACAGCCTCTCCGTGGCCGACGCCCTGCGCTACTTCAGCGGTGTGCAAATCAAGGACTACGGGGGAGTGGCCGGGCTCAAGACCATCAACATCCGCAGCATGGGAAGCGAACAGATGGGTGTCTACTACAACGGCATCCAGCTGGGCAACGCGCAAAACGGGCAAGTGGACCTCGGGAAATTTTCCCTTGAGAACATAGAAGAGATAGCCCTCTATAACGGCCAGAAAAGCGATATCTTCCAATCCGCCCGCGAGTTCGGCTCTTCGGGCAACATCTACCTCACCACGCGCCGCCCCCGGTTTGAAGAAGGCAAGACGGCCAACCTGCGCGCCTCGCTGCGCGTAGGCTCGTTCGGCATGGTCAATCCCTCCATCCTCTATGAGTACAAGATTTCCGACCGCCTGAGCACCACGCTCAATGCTGAATGGACCACGGCCAACGGCAAATACGACTTCCGCTACCGCCGCCGCACACCGGCGGGCGACATAGCCTACGACACGACCGCCACGCGGCAAAACGGCGACATCGACGCCATGCGCCTCGAAGCCGGGCTGCAAGGCAGTTACGACCGCGGCTCTTGGCGCGCATACTTCTACCACTACAGCTCGGAACGCGGGGTGCCCGGCGCCATTGTCAATAACGTCTGGCGCAACGGCGAACGCCTTTGGGACCGGAACAGCTTCGCCCAAGGCTCGTTCCAGCACCGCTTCTCGCGCAAGCTCCAGTTGAAAGGGAATTTCAAGTATGCCTACGACTACACGCACTACGTGAACAACGACGAGAAACTCATCGCGGTGGACAATACCTACAAGCAACAGGAGGCCTACGTCTCGGCCGCGCTCTGCTATGACTTGATGAAGTGGTGGCAAGTCTCGGCCGCTTACGATTTCCAGTGGAACAAACTCTCCGAATACGCCGACGTGCACCGCAATACCCACTGGGCTTCGGTGGCCACGGCACTCACTTTGCCGCGACGGCTCAAGCTGCAAGCCAGCCTGCTGGGCACATTTGTCGACGAAGAGGCGCGCGAACGTACCGAACCGCCGTCACACCACGTATTCACCCCCGCGGCCTTCCTCTCCTGGCAGCCCTTCAAAGCTGGGCTCGTGCTGCGCGCCTTCTACAAACAGGCGTTCCGGATGCCCACGTTCAACGACCTTTATTACACCGACATGGGCAACGCCTCGCTGCGCCCCGAGAAGTCTACGCAATACGACGCGGGGCTGACCTACAGCCTCGCCCGCCCGGGCCGCGTTTTCGCCTTCATGGAACTCGGGGCCGAGGCATACTACAACCGCATAACCGACAAGATTGTCGCCTACCCCAAGGGGCAACAATTCCGCTGGACGATGCTCAACCTGGGGAAAGTGGACATACACGGGGTGGACGCCCATGCGCGTTTCGTCGTAAAGCCATGGAAGGACTGGACCTTTACGGCCAAGCTGCAATACACCTACCAAGAGGCTATCGACGTAACCAACCCCGCCGACACGTACTACCGCGACCAGATTCCCTACATTCCCTGGCACAGCGGTTCGGCCATCCTCATGGCCCAATGGAAAAAGTGGCGCCTCAACTACAGCTTCATCTACGTGGGTGAACGATATAACCAACAGGAAAACATACAATACAACCATACCCAGCCGTGGTACACGAGCGACCTTTCCCTCTTCCGCGAGCTGGAGATGAAGCGCGCACGCTGGAAATTTACCCTTGAGGTGAACAACCTGTTCAACCAAGACTACGAAGTAATCATCAACTACCCCATGCCCAAGCGCAACTACCGCGCGGGCGTCGTGGTAGAACTTTAGCATTGCGGGATGAAACGAACCACTTCCATACGCCGATTGATACGCACAGCGACCCGCAACGGGCTGCTGCTCCTTGCACTCGCCGCCGCCTCCTGCCGGGAAGACGAGCTGGTCGTCCCGACGGAATATGAGCTGCTGGCAGGAGAAGAGATTACCCCGGAGGCCGACCCACAAGGGCTTTACCTGCTAAACGAGGGCAACATGGGGAGCAACAAGGCGACCATCGACTTCGTGGACTTCCGCAATGCTTACTACGTGCGCAACCTTTATTCCGAAAGGAACCCCACGGTCGTCAAAGAGCTGGGCGACGTGGGCAACGACATCCAGATCTACGGCAGCAAGCTCTATGCGGTCATCAACTGCTCGCACAAGGTGGAAGTCATGAACGCCAGCGACGGCCGCCGCATCGGCCAAGTGGACATCGCCAACTGCCGCTACATCAGTTTCCACAAGGGGTACGCCTATGTGAGTTCCTATGTAGGCCCCGTGCAAATCGACCCCGACGCGCCCCAAGGCGCGGTCTACCGCATCGACACGACATCGCTGGAGGTGACAGGCCAGGTAACCGTCGGCTACCAGCCCGAGGAGATGGAGTTCGTGGACGACTACCTGTATGTCGCCAACTCCGGCGGCTACCGTGCACCCAATTACGACAACACCCTCTCGGTCGTAGAGCCGGAAGGCATGAAGCAAACCTCCAAGATTGTCGTCGCCCCCAACCTCCACCGCGTCCGCAAAGACCAGTACGGGCAACTCTGGGTAAGCTCACGCGGCGACTACGGGAGCACGCCCTCGCGCCTCTTCGTGCTGGAGAAAGAGCCGGGATACAACCGCATGTACGTGAGCGACACGGTAGACGTGCCCTGCAGCGAGCTGGCCATCCGCGGCGACTCCCTCTACTTCATCTCAACCCAATGGGACGAACAGACGGAGACCAACAAGGTGAGCTACGGGATCATCGACGTGCGCACCCACGAAGTGCTGACCGACCGCTTCATTACCGACGGCACGGAGGCCGACATCACCGTGCCTTACGGCATAGCCCTGCACCCCAGCAACGGGGACATCTACGTGGCCGACGCAAAAAACTACGTCTCCAGTGGGAAACTCAACTGCTACACCCGCGAAGGGAAGCTCAAGTGGAGCGTCCGCGCGGGCGACATCCCCTCACGCATGGTATTCCTACCCAAATAACCCACAGCCATGACCCGGAAAACCGCCCCCGCTTCCACAAGAAACCGCCCGCACTTTTCCCGGAAACATGCGGCGCGAACCTGCACCCGCCTCCGCCTGACCCGTGCGGCGGCGCTGCTGGCCGGCGCACTGCTGGCGGCCTGTCAGGATGAAGTGCCCATGGTCAGCCTCGGCATCGACGAGGAATACTACCAGCCCCGCATGTCCGCGCTGCGCCTCACCCCCGCCTTCACCGGCGAAGCCTACTGCTGGACACTCACCACGCCCGGGGGGAAGGACAGCATCGTGGGCACCGCGCAGTCCTACACCTTCGTGCAAGCCGAGGAAGGCACCTACGAACTGTGCTTCGAGATAATCGACCCTGCCAATCCCTACAGCCACACGGCGCGCATCCACGTCGTGCATGAAGAGACGGAATACAGCCCGTACATCTCCGAGGTATGCGAGTACCGGCCCGCCCCCGGGCAGTTTGTCAACCTCCTGCCCGCCTATGAGGAGGGAGACACCGAAGAGGACATGCGGCTCAAGGCGGAGGAATCCATCGGCGGGCAGAACGACGTGATGGTAAGCTTGGGCGGATTCGGGGGATACATCACCTTCCGCTTCGACCACACGGTGATGAACCGCCCCGGGGCGCGGGACTTCGCCATCTACGGCAACGCGTTCTATGCCGACGCCGACCCCACCCAGAGCGGGGGAAGCGCGGAGCCCGGCATCGTAATGGTGGCATTCGACGAGAACTGCAACGGCAAGGCCGACCCCGAAGAGTGGTACGAACTGGCCGGAAGCGAATACGACAATCCCGAAACGCGCAAACACTACTCCATAACCTACCTGCGCCCCGAGGAAGGGAAACCCGCCGTGACCGCCTCGGGCTACATAGACCTCGAGCACATTGCCTGGTATGACAACTACGACTCCTGCGGATACATCGCCCAACTCACCGCACACACGCAAGACTACTACCCGCAATGGATAAGCGACGACAGCCTCACTTTCGGGGGAACCCTGCTCCCCCCCAACGGGGAAGACCTGAGCGGGACAGGGCGATACTACGTACTCAAGGCCTATGACTGGGGCTATGCCGACAACAAGCCCAACAGCAACCTGGAAGACATCAGCTTCGACATCGACTGGGCCGTAGACCGGGACGGGAATCCCGTGGCACTGCCCGGGGTAGACTTCATACGCGTCTATACCGGAATCAACCAGCAGTGCGGCTGGATCGGGGAGACATCCACCGAAATCACCCGCGCCGAAGACCTAAACCTGATTGCCGAAGAATAAGCACACCCAAACGAAATACGGACATTCGCGAACGTCATACATAAAGAGTACTAACCTAAAAAACGTAAAGACATGAAAAGAACCCTATCCCTCTGCGGTGCATTGCTTGCAGCGGGAAGCCTCTTTGCACAGGACATACCGGCCACCGTGCAAGGCCAGCCGCATCCCTACGGCCAAGCCGCAGGCACGACAACCCAACAGGCGGAGACGCTCCAGGCGCTTCCCGCCCCGGGCGGGGACAACTTCTCCATGGATGACATAGAATTCTGGGTGGGCGAAGGAAGCAACCGGGCAGCCTTTGCCGTACAGTGGAATGACCCGCGCGAAACGAACGCTTTGGTTTGGGGCTACTGCTTCGACGGGGACAAGTACGGAATAGACCTCGTCCGCGACATCGCAGCCGCCGACCCGCGGTTCTATGCCATGATCCAGTCCACCAGCCTAGGCTACACCATCTGCGGGCTGGGCTACGACCTCGACGGCGACGGCGAAATCGCCCTGAAGAACAGCGCGACCGGCGAAACCATCTACCCCGACGAGGACGGCATATTCATCAATTCCAACGGATACGACTACGACAACTACAGCGCCCTTGACGAAGACGACTATTGGGGCGCCGGATGGTACGAAAGTTACTGGTCGTATTGGGTTTCCGACGGAGGAAGCGGCTTCTCCTACAGCAACCTCGGCGCATCCAGCCGCCAGTTGTCGGACGGGAGCTGGGACGGGTGGAACTTTGCCGCAGGCATGACAACCACCGGCTTCAAGGACTTTGCGGCCGCACCCGCGCCCGGCTACACCAACGGCAGCTTCTTCCTGCGCTCCGACGGCAGCTCTTCGCGTATCGACTTCCTCGACGACAACGGCGGGTGGGAACTTGACATCTACTCCGCCGCCAATACCGGCGAAAAGCTCCCCGCCACGCTCCAAAAGCCTTATGTCTTTTCCGGGAAAGTGCTGCTCCTTTCGCCGGAAAGCGGCAAGGTTATCGTGGCCGACGCAGGGACGCTCGTCAAAGAAGGCGAAATCCCCATCGCGTCCCCCCGCTGCTTTGCCGGGACCACTCCGTCCCAAAGCTACATAGGCACGGACAACGGGGTGTATCCCGTAGACCTTGACAACTTCTCCGTAGGGGCGCGCATCGAAGCCGCAGGCACTGCCGCAATCCAGACCCTCATCTGCACGCAAAACCGCCTCTTCGCGCTGGACGGCGGAGGAAGCGTCCTAAGCATCGACCCCGCCTCCGGACAAGCCGAGGCCTTGCCCGTCGGGAACTGCACCGGGCTCGTGCAGACGGCAAGCGGGGCGCTCTGGGCCGCATGCGGGAGCACGCTGGTGCGCATCGACCCTGCCACGCTCGAAACCACGAGCACCAGCCTCCCCGAATATGCCCCCGCCGGCAAGGGATTGGCAGGCAGCAGCGAGGAAGAAGTGCTCTATTTCGCCAGCGGCAGCAGCACCGATTCTTGCTCCATCTTCCGTTTCGAGCCGGACAACGCGGCCAGCATCGAGTCGCCCTTCTTCTCCTTGGACGAGAACCGCCACGACTTCCCCTACTTCACCAGCCCCGCGCCCACGCTCGATGCCAAGGGGAACCTGCTCTACATATACGCCCGCACGGCAAGTGGCGGGGAATTGGCCTACACCGTAGAGGCCACGAGCGGTGCCGTGCTGTCGGAAGAAGAAAACGACGGGACGGTATATACGGCAGCCGCGTTCTTCCCCGACGCTTCCCCCAGCTTCAGCGGGCTGGAAAGCAGCCTCACCTTCCAGATTAACGACCCGGCACGGACGATTTCCCTTGCCGGGACGTACAGCGACCCCGACGACGTGGACGCAAACATCCAGCTCACCGCCTCGTCCTCCAATGAAGAAATCCTACAAACCTCCCTTGACGGGGACGGAAACCTGAGCATCACGCCCGTCGAGGGGCAAAGCGGGTCGGCCGAAGTGCTGCTCAGCCTGCTCTCCCGCGGCACGACGGTGGAAAAAAAGATTGCCGTAACCATCAACTGCCCCTTGGAAGGCATCGAAATCCCCGACACTATCTACATGAAGACCGGGCAGAAAGACACACTGGAAGTACGCTTCATACCCGAAACGGCAACGAACCAGAGCGTAACCTGGAAGTACGAGAGCTACAGCATGGCCAACATTACGAGCGCAGGCATCATCACGGCACGGAAAGCTGGGGAGACCTACGTCACGGCCACTGCCGCAGACGGCGGCTTCACCGACACTTGCCGCGTATTCATCAGCGACCAACCCGTCACCGGGCTCCGCTTCTTGCAAGACACGATTGACGTCTACGTCAACCGCTACGACACGTTGGAATACGAGGTGCTCCCCTCGGACGCAAGCACGCAGACCATGTCTTGGGAAGTGGAAGACGCAAGCATCATCAGCTTCGCCACCTACAGCCAACGCATCACCGGCTTGCAAGAAGGCACGACCCGCATCTTCGGGACTACCACCGACGGAGGCTTCCGCGACACCTGCGTCGTACGCGTAACCTTCCTCCCCGCCACCGCCATATCGCTGGAGGAAGAAGAGGTCTGGCTCACCGCCCCGAACAGCCAGGTGCTGGACATCCTGCCCGAACCAGCCAATGCCAGCAACCAAGACTTCTCGGCTTATGCCGTCAATCCCGCCGTGGCGGAAGCCACCACCTACATCAACAGCACCGGACTCACGGTGCGCATCAAAGGGCTCACCGAGGGAGAGACGCAAATCGTAGTGCAATCCGACGACGACCCGGGGCTCATCGCCATCTGTACCGCGCACATTTCGTATGTCCCCCTGCTCGGTTTCTCACTCAACCGCAACGACACGATCCTGGCCGTGGGGCGGAGTTTCACCCTTTCCAAGCAGTTTGAACCGGAGAACGGCGCAAGTAATGACACGGTGGCCTTCACCTCTTCCAACGAGACGGTGGCAAGCGTGAGCAGTTCCGGCTATGTACGCGCCCTTTCCGCGGGCGAGACGTCCATCGTCGCCACCACCCGCGAAGGAGGATATACAGACACGTGCCACGTGACCGTCGTGGAAAGCATCCCCTTGGAAGGCATCAGTTTCCCGCAGGCGGAATACATCCTCGACGAAGGCGGAAGCTCCCGGAGCATTGCCGTGACGCGCACGCCAAGCAACGCGACGAACACGAGCGTAAGCTACTGGACTGAAGACGAGAGCGTCGTCTATGTTTCCTCGGCGGGCTACCTCACCATACGCGGGGCGGGGCAGACCATCGTCGTCGCCACCTCGGCCGAAGGCGGATATACCGACACTTGCCACATCACGGTGCGCCCCGCCGCCGAATCGCTGCAACTCTCTGCCGACACGCTCCACATGGTTCCCCAAGACAGTGCCTGGGTCACGGCCTCCGTCCTCCCCGCCGGAGCCAACCAGGAGTACACTTGGAGTAGTTCCGACGCAAGCGTCGCGACGATCGATTCGGCAGGAAAAGTCCGCGCCCTCAAGGCCGGGGAAGCATACCTTGTGGCCGAGGCCGGGAACGGCGTGTCCGGCACGTGTGCCGTGGTCGTGGAAAACCAGCTATCCCGCAGCGTAAGGCTTGATGCCCGCGAAGTGGTATTGGAAGAAGGCGACGCCCTGCAGCTGTCCGCCCTCGTGCTCCCGGAAAACACGACCGACCCGAGCGTGCGTTGGACAAGCTCCGACCATGGCGTGGCCAGCGTTTCCGCACAAGGCTACGTAAAGGCCTATGCCGAAGGGCAAGCCGTCATCCGTGCCATCAGCAAGGACGGCAGCGGAAGCAGCGACTCGTGCGTCGTGGACGTAACGCGCCGGACGGGAACCTCCATCGGGCAAACCGTGGAGCAGGCCGCGGCCTGCAATGCCTACATGCAAGGGAGCATCCTCGTAGTGGAAGGTTGCGCCGGAGCCACGCTGCGCCTCAGTTCATACAGCGGGCAGCTCATCCGCGTCTTGCAGCCTGCCGACGAGCGAGTGTACTACCCCGCCGCCCTGGCACCGGGCGTCTATCTCCTCTCCGGTGAAGGGCAAAACGGGAAAATAGCACTGAAAATACTCGTAGAGTAAGCCCCCATATCAGAAATACCCAAGGGCTTTCCGGGAAAAGCACCCACGCTTTCCCCAAAAAGCGGCGGCACTTTTCCCGGAAAGCCTTCCACCTTAATCCAAACACCCCTTATGGAACAACAACTTACCCACCCCACCCTATGCCCGTCCCGTGCCCGGCTACGCAGGTTGGCCACGACACTCCTTTTCCTGCCCGCAGGGGCAACGGCACAGCAGCAAGCCGACTATTCGCAGGGGGGCTGCTTCGTCATCAACGAGGACTGGTACACGCACGCCAATTCCACCCTCAACTGGCTCTCCGACGAGGGGGAATGGACCTACCGCGCCTTCCAAAAGGCCAACAGCGGCATGGAACTCGGCGCAACGGCCTGCTTCGGCGCCCTCCATGAGGGACGCCTCTACATCGTGGCCAAGCAAGAAAAAGACCCCGGGGCCACGATAACCGGGGGAAGGCTCACCGTGTGCGACGCACAAACGCTGGAATGCCTCGCCCAACTGCCCGCCATCGGCGCGGGCAACACGGCGGACGACAGCCCCGACGGGCGCGCTTTCCTCGGGATAGACAGCGAAAAAGCCTACGTCTCCACCAACAACGGGATTTACCTCTTCGACCTCGCGACGCAAACCTTCGGCGAACAAATACCCGGCAGCAGCAATCCCAACGACGACTTCTACGGTCTGCTCTACCGGGGGCAGTGCGGTAGGATGGCCTTGGCAGGCGATACCGCCTATGCCATTCACCAATCCGCCGGCGTGCTGCTCATAGAGACAAAAAGCGACCGCACCATACGCGCCATCCAAGCCCCCATGGACGGGACGCAGCAGCGCGGGTTCGGAAGCATCGTGCAGAGCAAGGACGGCGCGCTGTGGCTCAGCGTGGCCGCCGACACGGAAGGGACGGGTGGGACTGCCCCTTACCTCATCCGCCTCGACCCGGCCACCGGCGACACCCTGCGCTTCCCCCTGCCGGATGACGGCACCTGCGCCCCCGCCAACAGCTGGTACGCCTGGACGCCCGACGCCTTTTGCGCCTCGGCGCAAGAGAACGCGCTCTACTGGAGCGGCGGGAGCGACAGTTGGTTCGCCGGGGAACAGATCTTCAAGTACGACATCGACCGGAATGAGTTCCGCCTCCTCATCGACTTGGCGGGCAGCGGCTGGAAACTGTACGGCTGCTCCATGGGCATACACCCGCAGACCGGGGAAATCTACCTGTCGCTCTACCACGACTTCAACGACCCGACCTACGTCGTGCGCCGCTACAGCCCGGAGGGAAGCCTGCTCCAAGAGTATTCCATGATTAACTACTACTGGTTTCCGGGCATGTTCCTCTTCCCCGGGACGGAAACGCCTACCGGGGTAAGCGCACCGGAAACCGGCGGCGGCCTGCGCATCGCCTGGGACGGGCATGCCTTGGGCGTGGAAGGCGGCGAGGGGCTCACGTGCCGCATCTACGGCACCGGCGGGCAACTGCTCCGCAGCTTCCGCTGCTCGGGCGGCACGCACCGCGAAGAAATCCTCCTGCCGCCGGGCTCGTACATCGCCACCGCAGGAGACGGGGCGCAGGCGCAAAGCCTGAAGTTCCTCGTGCCGTAAGAAAGACCCCCACCCGGGCAAGGGCAAAAGCGCCAAGGCTTATGGCAAAAAGTGCCGCAACTCCTTTCGGAAAGTTGCGGCACTTTTCACTATTTCCCAAGGGGTTCCGCGCCTTAGAGCTTCACGACCTTCGACTTGGGCTTCGATTCCGCATTGTAACGGTTGACGGACGTCACGACATAGCGGTAGGAAACCGAGCCGTCGTTGTAGGGGAGCTTGTAATAGATGCTCCGCGAATAGCCCACGAGGCGCGCAGGGTTTTCCAAGTCCACCGTCTCGTCCTTGCCGAAGCGGTAGATGGCATAGAAGCGCGGCTCGTCGCCCGGCTCCTTCACCTTAGGCTCGCCCCAAATGAGGATATAGCCGTCTTCGGCCCACATGGCCTTCAGTTTGCGCACGGGGTTTGCCGCGGGCGGCGAACTGGTGCGCTTGCGCTTGGACGCGGGCTTGGCTTCGTCTTCAATGGGCGTGTATTCTTGCGGGTAGACGGGAGGCAAAGCGGGAAAACGGTTGAACTCGCGCTCGAGCACGGTATAGATGTTGCCCGGATTCTCCAGCAGGACTTTCCCGCTCCAGTAGCAATTGCCGCTGATTCCGGGAAGCAAACGCGTGAAAGCCACCTTGTCGCGGAACTGGTTGGTAGCCGGGTTCTTCAAGGAGGCATGCTTGGCACTGCGGTCCACGTCCTGCCCGATAAACAAAAGGCGGCCGTAGGAGCAAGCCGGCCACCAGCGGACGAGCGTTTCATAGTCGGCCGCGCCGTGCCCCATCTCCCAGTATAGCTGGGGGACTATGTAGTCTACCCAGCCATAATGTAGCCAAAGGAGGATATCGGCATAGAGGTCGTCGTAATTCTGCAGCCCATTGGTCTCGCTGGCAAAGCCTTCGGGCGCAGACTTGCGGTTGCGGTAGATGCCGAAAGGGGAGACGCCGAACTTCACGTAAGGCTTTATCCCGTGGATGGCCTCCTGCAATTCCTGGATGAGCATGTTCACGTTGTAGCGGCGCCAGTCCCCGAGCGACATGCCCCCAGGCTTCCCGTAGCGCGCGTAGGTGGCCTCGTCGGGGATGGGCTGCCCCCCGGCCGCCGGGTAGGGGTAGAAATAGTCATCGACATGCACGCCGTCCACATCGTAGCGCTCCACAATGTCGCGCACCACTTGGCGGATATAGGAACGGCACTCGGGCAAGCCGGGATTGAAGAACAGCTTGTTGTCATATTCGAAGAACCATTCGGGGTGCGCATAGTAGGGATGGCCGGGGCTGAGCTCCGTGCCCCCGCGGTTGAGCTGGGCGCGGTAGGGGTTGATCCATGCGTGGAACTCCATGAAGCGGCGGTGGCATTCTTCAATGCAAATGGCCATCGGGTCGAACCCCGGGTCGGCGCCCTGCACCCCGGTGAGGAAACGGCTCCACGGCTCATAGGAGGATTTGTAAAGCGCATCGGCTTCCGGCCGCACCTGGAAAAGCACGGCGTTGATGCCTGCCCTCTGGAACAGGTCGAGCTGGCGGCAAAGGTAGGCACGGAAGCGGGTCTCGTCCATGCCTTGGTAGTCCCCGTTCAGCGTATGCAGCCATACGCCCCGGAACTCCCGCTTGGGCGACAACTGGGAGAAGAGCGGAAGGCAAAACAGACAGGCCAAAAGAAAGGACAGCCCTGCCCGCCGCAAGCGGGGGGCGGGGCGGTAGAGAGAAAAGGAATGCGTCATGCGAAACTATTGGGTTATGGATGAATAAACTAACGTATGCCCGTTCCGGCACTGACGGGGAGGGTACGCGCCCGAAGCGGCAAGGCCGTGGCTCGAAAGGGGCAGGGCTTTCCACCCAAAGTGCCCGCACTTTCCACGGGAAGCGCCGCCGCTTTTTTCCTGGCGGGGAGGGCTTGCGCCCGTTTCCCGCAGGCCACGCACCCGGGAAGCCCGGTGGAACGGAGCGCAAAAATGGGCCTTTTTTCAGGAAAAACCTAATCCTTAAGCAGAAAAGGAGGCGAAAGCGGGGAAAAATCAAAATAAAGTCGTACTTTTGCCGCCGTTTTAGACCTATATAATGTCTCACCATTTTTAAAACCCAAAACACTTTTCACTATTTAACTAATGGACAAATTCAAGAATGTGACTCCCGATGCCGACTTCAACTGGGAGACCTACGAAAGAGGCGAGATAGCCACGAACCAAAGCCACGAGGAAATGGAGAAGGCGTACGACGAGACGCTGAACAAAGTGGCCGACCGCGAAGTCGTGGACGGCAAGGTTATCTCCATCAACAAGCGCGAAGTAGTCGTAAACATCGGCTACAAATCCGACGGCATTATCCCCATCAGCGAATTCCGCTATAACCCCGACCTGAAAGTGGGTGACATCGTGGAAGTCTACATTGAGAACCAAGAAGACAAACGCGGCCAGCTTGTCCTCTCCCACCGCAAGGCCCGCGCCACCCGCTCCTGGGAACGCGTCAATGCGGCCATGGAAAACGAGGAAATCGTCAAAGGTTACATCAAATGCCGCACCAAGGGTGGCATGATTGTCGATATCTTCGGCATAGAAGCCTTCCTCCCCGGATCGCAAATCGACGTGAAGCCCATCCGCGACTACGACGTGTTCGTCGGAAAGACCATGGAGTTCAAGATCGTCAAGATAAACCAAGAATTCAAAAACGTGGTGATTTCCCACAAGGCACTCATCGAAGCCGAACTGGAAGCCCAGAAGAGGGAAATCATCAGCAAGCTCGAAAAAGGCCAAGTCTTGGAGGGAACCGTCAAGAACATCACCTCTTACGGCGTATTCATCGACTTGGGCGGCGTCGACGGCCTCATCCACATCACGGATTTGAGCTGGGGACGCGTGAGCGACCCCAAGGAGGTCGTGCAGCTTGACCAAAAGCTCAACGTCGTAATCCTCGACTTCGACAACGAGAAGAAGCGCATCGCCCTCGGTTTGAAGCAGCTCACCCCGCATCCTTGGGACGCACTCGACCCGGATCTCAAGGTGGGCGACCACGTGAAGGGGAAGGTAGTCGTAATGGCCGACTACGGCGCATTCGTAGAAATCGCCCCGGGCGTGGAAGGATTGATCCATGTCTCCGAGATGTCTTGGTCGCAACATTTGCGTTCGGCGCAGGACTTCATGAAGGTAGGCGACGAGGTAGAAGCCGTGGTCCTCACACTCGACCGCGAAGAGCGCAAGATGTCGCTCGGCATCAAGCAGCTCAAAGAAGACCCGTGGGAGAAGATAGAAGAGAAATACCCCGTAGGGTCGCGCCACATGGCCCGCGTGCGCAACTTCACGACCTTCGGCGTCTTCGTGGAAATCGAGGAGGGAGTGGACGGATTGATCCACATTTCCGACCTGAGCTGGACAAAGAAAATCAAACATCCTTCCGAGTTTACGTCGATTGGCGCGGAGATCGAAGTCATTGTCCTCGAGATAGACAAGGAAAACCGTCGCCTCAGCCTCGGCCACAAGCAGCTGGAAGAGAACCCTTGGGACGTATTCGAGACGGTATTCACCGTAGGCTCCGTGCATGAAGGCACCATCATCGAGCTGATGGAGAAAGGCGCAGTCGTTTCCCTGCCCTATGGGGTGGAAGGATTCGCCACGCCGAAACACTTGGTGAAGGAAGACGGTACCCAAGCCAAGCTCGACGAGAAACTGCCCTTCAAGGTCATCGAGTTCAACAAAGACGCCAAGCGCATCATCCTTTCCCACAGCCGCATCTTCGAAGACGCTGCCAAAGCCGAAGAACGCGCTGAGAAGAAAGCCAAACGGGCCGCTGCCAAGAAGGAAGAAACCCCGCAGATCCAGAACCAGCCCGCCGCCACTACGCTCGGCGACCTCGACGCCTTGGCTGCACTGAAGAAAGAGATGGAAGGAAACAAAGAGTAGTTTTCCCTAGGAAGGGACTACGCTTTGGACGATTCCAACCCATGACATTGCCTCCTTGCCTCCCCACCCCGGAGCGGCAAGGAGGCAACTTTTTTACCCATCCCACGCGCCGCCCCCAAGCGGAGGCGGCAATTTCCACCCCCACCTCCCCGACATGGAACGTTTTGAAGTAACCATACTCGGCTGCGGCTCGGCCGCACCCACCACGTTGCGGCATCCTTCGGCCCAAATAGTCAATGTGCGCGAGAAATTCTTCCTCGTCGACTGCGGCGAAGGCATGCAGATACAATACCGCCGCTGCCGCTTCAATTTCATGAAGCTCAAGCACATCTTCATCTCCCACCTGCATGGCGACCACTGCTTCGGCCTGCCCGGGCTCATCTCCACCCTCGCCCTCTCGGGACGCACCGAAGAACTCGTCGTGCACTCCCCCACGGGGCTGGAGGAAGCCCTCGCCCCCTTGCTCGAGGCCTTCTGCGCCCGGCTACCCTACCCGCTGCGCTTCGAGGCATTCCCCGCCGATGCCCCCACGCTGGTCTACGACGACCGATCGCTCACCGTGCATACCATCCCGCTCCACCACCGCATCCCCTGCTGCGGGTTCCTCTTCGCCGAAAAAGAAACCCTGCGCCACCTGCGCCGCGACATGCTCGACTACTACCAGATTCCCATAGCCTGGCGCAACCGCATCAAGCAGGGCGAGGACTTCATCCTGCCTGACGGGACGGCCATCCCCAACGAGCGCCTCACCACGCCCCCTACCCCCGCACGGCGCTATGCCTATTGCTCCGACACGGCATCCAGCGGGACTTACCTCGGACAGATACGCCACTGCGACCTGCTCTACCACGAGGCAACCTTCGCCGAGGGCGAGGCCGACCAAGCACGCCAACGCTACCATTCCACCGCCGCGCAGGCAGCCACCGCCGCCCTGCGCTCCGAGGCCAAGCGGTTGCTCCTGGGCCATTTCTCGGCGCGCTACCCCGACTGCACGCCCCTGCTGGAGGAAGCCCGGGCCGTCTTCCCCCAAACCCTCCTGGCCGAGGAGGGAAAAACCTACCGCCTCTGAACGGCACGGGAATTCCCCCGCGGCTTCCCGCAAAAAGGGCTGCCGCTTTTCCGGAAAACATACGCCACTTCCGGCAAATCCCCCATGCCCTAATGGGCGTCCCACAAGCCAAAAGGCCTACGCACAAGCCTTTTTCCCGGAAAAGCGGCCCGACTTTCCCCGGAATACATTATCTTTGCCCCATCCTTCCCACGCCGGCAACCCCTTCCAGGCAAGCCGGATGAGCAGGATACATATCACACATAACAGGCGTTTTCTGGACGCTTTGGTTTTGACATCCTAAGAATCTCGCAAATTCCTACGTCCGTCAAAAACAAAGCAACGGGAACGCCCTATGGGATGTTTTATATCCATCCCCTGCACGCGTTGCCCGTCCGGGCCGCAAGCAGGAGGGATGCCTATATAAAAACATCGGCGTGGGGCTTTCGACGTTGCTCGTTTCGACGGACAGGGCAATGCGAGAGCCTTTAGGATGTGGAACGGGCATCAGACTTGGCTCCACGTTTTGTTTGTCGTGACATGCCGTAACCCAAAAGACAACCGCCCCACGGGAGCCAACGGGCCAATCGAAAGGCACACAAGTCATGAGAACCGACCGAGACGAAGGCATCCTTTTCGAGGACATGCCACCGGCAAGATGGGAAAAAATGAAGGAAGGATACAACTCCCGCATCCCAAAGTCTCCCTACCCAGGCTACATCCCCGGACAATACTACTCGCTGGCCGACGAACTGCGGGCAAAATGCAACCCGGCGAACTTCATGTCCCCCTACGACTACGAGAAGGTAAAGGCGGCAACGCGCCTCTACTCTGCCATCGAAGCCTGCGGGCAAGACAGGGAGCGGCTACGGCAACTCCGCAAACAAGCCACCAAAGAGCTGGGAATCCGGCCTTCCACGGAACGGCTATACAAGGAACTGGCCCAAAGGCTGAACCCCGCCCGCTTCGTCGGCGACGCGGAAAAAACCTTCCTTGCCAACGAATTGTACCGCCAAGTACTCCTCCACGCCGACAATGTGGAGGAACTGGAAAAAATAGAAGGGAAGCTGCACGCCGAGGCTCCTTGCCTGTTTCCTCCCGCCACCGGCACGTCCCAAGAAGAAGAGGAAGGCATAATGCGGTATGCACCTATTGCCACGATAATAATGCTGACTATTTTCTTTATCCTCCTCTATATTATTTATATTATGGCAAACTGGCCCTGAAAAATAACCTTCCATGCGTTCCCGCAAGCCTTGCAAGATTTTGGAACATCCGGACAGCAAGCTTTAACTTTGTATAACTCCAAGACCTTGAAAGGGAATTGGACACAAAAAAATACCCCATAGACACACCCCCGACATCCCATGCCCGACATACAAACAGACATAGTACGCTTCAGGACTTCACTCCCATTCCATCCGTCAGAACGGCAAGTGATTTACGTGGAAGAAGCATACCACCAAGGGATTAACGAGTTCCTGCGGAATCATTATGCCCGCTTCCGTGAAGGCTTCACCCGTGCAGGATACGAGTTTTGCTATTTCCCCTATTTGTCGCGCGAGCTGAGTGGGGAAGAGTTTGTACGCTACTTCACGCCATACCAGAGCAGCCCGGCAAACCAACCGCTCGACAGTACTTGCCTGCTGCCTTTCCTGAAAACAGGACACAAGCTGAGCCCTTCATTATTGGTCTACGACGGGAAAAAATCCGACAGCCGTTCTTTCGCGTTCCACGCTTTCCGCTTGGACGGGCAAGAAACGGCGTTGCACACCTCGTTCGCCTCCTGCATCCGGTATCTGGAAGAAAGGAAAAAGCATAATCCCCCCAACGGATATTCCTATTGCGCGACAAGCGAGATAAAAGGCGACGAGGCGGAAGGAGATGCCGACAATGGTTTCTCCCAAGAAGTAGTCGAACTGATGAAAGAAGTACGGGACAAGATCGACTGCCTCAGGCAGCACGGCGTGAATGAGATGGTGCTCCATTCGTTATTGAACCCGCAAATCAAGTTGAGCCGCCTGCATATCACACGAAACGGGCGGATCTTGCTGCCGGACTACGGCAACATGGAGATCAAGATGCCCCCGCTGGTCAAATCGGTGTTCTTCCTCTTTTTGCACCACCCGGAAGGCATCATCTTCAAGTCGCTCCCCGACTACCGCCGCGAGCTCTACGGGATTTACACCCATCTGACAGGGCGGCTCTCGAACGAAGCCGTCAGGCAAAGCATCATCGACGTGACCGACCCGTGCAAGAACTCCATCAACGAGAAATGCGCGCGTATCCGCGAAGCCTTTATCCGCGAGTTCGACGACCGCCTGGCCGGATACTACTACGTGACCGGCCACCGCGGAGAGGCAAAAAACATAAGGCTTCCGCGGAAACTGGTAACATGGGAGGAATGAA
>CAYTPX010000033.1:18521-20720 GCA_964439955.1 uncultured Bacteroidaceae bacterium
CATGTTTTTCGAAAATTCTTGGAACAAAATCGTCGAATGGTTCAGAGACCGGAGCGAACGAGGAAAATTAGTAAGGAGTTTCAACGAAATGGCCCGTTCCGCCTTCATCTGCGGGCAAGCCCCAACCGCGCTCAAGGCCAGCATCTCGCGCGGATGCCCGGAGTATAAACACGAATTCTCCGCATGGATGAACACAGGATTCCGCATACAAGCACTGACAGGCCGCCAGCTGAGCAAAGAAGAAATCGCATTCATCGGGCAAGTCATCCTGGCCAATGAAATGCTGGTGCGGAGGTTGGTCGTACTGGGCTGGGACACGCTGGAAGTACATGGCGACTGCGGGCGGTATGGATGCCGGTGGAGATTGTCTGATTATGCCCACATCGGCAGATTCTTGGAATAGCAAAGAAAGGGACAGCGATGGACAGCATTCGGACAATCGTAAAGGAAACGGCAGCCGCCCACGGACAGACGCACGACCTATGGATGTATATCGCCATAGCGGAACTCATCCTTATCCTGGTCCTGTGCCTAAGAATCTTTGCCACGCGCAGGCGCAAACCGGAAAAAGATGAAATAAAAAACAAGATACTGAAAGAAGGAGACATCGACTTCGGCAACGTAATCAACAGTTCCTTCAAAGCCAAAGGCCTGTATGACATGCTGAAGAAACGCTGCCACCCGGACTTGTTCCCCACCGACGGGGCACTGAACGCAAAGGCCACCGAGTTGTTCGCCCTATTGGTTAAGAACAAGCACGACTATGCCGCCCTATGCAAACTGAAAGAACGGGCGGAAAAAGAATTAGGCATCCACTTCTAAAATTTGATTGCCATGGGTAATGGAGAAACTTTGTTCTTCCTTTTAATAGGAGTAGCGCTCGCCTACGGGGTCGGATGCCTCGGGCGGAAACGCAAGATAGGCTTCGGCTGGGCATTCGCCTTGTCCATCATCAACCTGTTCTTGGGGCTCGTCGTGACGCTGTGTTCCAAGAAAAAAGAAGACGACATCGACTTTGTAGACATGGACAAGGAGGCGGAAAAATGAAAACATGGGGTTGGATATTGCTGGTACTCGGAAGCCTGTCATTCATCGGGAAGCTCACAGCAGGAAGCAGCCCCGCAGGGCCGCTGATCTGGATAGGCTTGGGGGCATACCTCATCCACCGGGCAAACCAAAAAGCCAAGGAACAAGAGGAAAAGGACCATTGGGACAAACAATAACATAGGATATGGACAGACAAGGGCTAAAAAGGAAAATCCAGAGACACAACGAAAAAGTTGGATACAACCGCTCCATTACGAGCTGGATCGTAGACATTATCGCCTGCCTGGCCTTCTTCCCCATGTTTATAATGGAGGTATACAGGAGGGGAAAATACTACAAATATCGGGAGGACTTCCAATAGGGCCGCCCCATACCACCAAAGGAAAAACTTCAAGAAAACACGTTTTAAGGACAAAAGACATGGAAATCCTGCTCATCATTGCCGCCCTGCTCGCCATAGGCAGCATCTGGCTACACAAAAGCGCGGACAAGGAAAAAGAAAAGTTCAGGGACAGACCGGCCACGGTCGTTACCCCCTCGCAAGATTTGTTCCCCAACCAGAAATACGCCATCATCAGGCTTATGGCATACATCCAAGGCGCATCCCCCAAAAGCGCCTACGACGACGAGGCGAACCGGATCATGCAATCGACCGTTTCCTCATTAGGCCTGTCGTTTTCTGATGTCGAGAAATGCCTCAAGGCTTCAATGAACCGCGACCCGGAACGGGAAATAAACCGTATCCTTTCGTCGCTGGACGAGATACGCGACCAAGATTTCAAGGACGGCCTATACCGGAAATGCCTGAGAATCGCGCTCATCTCCGAGGATGAAGAAATGATAGCCACCACCAAACATGTATTCCGGGAATTAGGCTGCCGCATATAAAAAAGGACGGGGCTTCCCCCGGCAACCCCCAAGCCGGGTATTCCCTACCCTTGGCTTAGGCATACCGCCCGCGAATGGTTGCGCGGCGAGCTGTATGCCTTCCGGAAAATGGCGGGGACATGCCTTATGTCCGCCGCGCAATAGGGAGTCCATCCCCCGTGCCCTGCACAGGGTTTCCCGATGACCGCAGCCGCCTTTCGCGGGAAACCCTGCCGCTTGCGGCCAGAAGCGCCTGCGCCTTTCCCGGAAAGCGCGGGCGTTTTT
>CAYTPX010000034.1:0-20332 GCA_964439955.1 uncultured Bacteroidaceae bacterium
CAATTACTTAGCCGATTTGCTCGTACCCAGACCCGGGGTCGAACCGGGATGGGTTGCCCCACTGGTGTTTGAGACCAGCGCGTCTACCGATTCCGCCATCTGGGCATTTCCTTATCAAAATGCAGTGCAAAGGTAAACCTTTCCCGCGGAACTTCCAAACAAACGGGGAAAAAACTCGCCTTTATGACTTTTTCAAGGGGAAAAAACAGGCGCAAACCAGAAAAACTACTACATTCGCTTTCCCAAAACCCTTGGCCTCCCCGGACAGAAGGAACGGATTCCACGACATCCCCCCGGCGCAGGGAAGGAAAAGCGCCGACACTTTCCGCCGGAAATGCCGCCACTCCCTTGGAAAAGCCTTGCCGCTTTCCCGCGAAAGGCATGTCGCCGCAAGGAACGGGGGAGAAGGGGGACGGGGAAAAACACATAGACTCAACCAAAAACATGAGACCGGATACATCGAAACACTCCTATTGCGTCATTCTCTGCGGAGGCCGGGGCAACCGCCTGTGGCCGCTCAGCAGGAAAGCCATGCCCAAACAATTCCAAGACTTCCTGCAGACGGGCCTCTCGCAGCTGCAACAGACCTACCGGCGCTTTGCCACCATCTTCCCCAAGGAACGCATCCTTGTGGCCACCAACCAAGCCTACCGCACCCTCGTGCAGGAGCAACTGCCCGGACTCCCCGGCGCAAACATCTTGGAGGAACCCATCCTCTACGACACCGCCCCCGTCTTCATGCGCGTGGCTTGCCACATCGCGGCCAAAGACCCTGAGTCCGTGGTCCTTTTCACCCCGTGCGACCACTATGTCGTAGGCGAAAACGAATTCCTCGCCCACGTCCAACAATGCCTCGGCTTCGCCGCACGGAAAGAAGGGCTCGTGACCTTGGGGATACGCCCGACCCGCGCCGAAACGGGCTACGGCTACATCCAGATATCCGACGAGGGGGAGGAAGAAGGGAACTTCCTCCGCATCAAAGCCTTCACCGAGAAACCGGAAGAAGAACAAGCACGGCTTTTCATCGAAAGCGGGGAATTCTATTGGAACTCAGGGCTCATCTTCGGACGGGCCGGGCTCTTCATCGAAGAAATCAAACTCCACCTGCCGGAAGTAGCCTCCATATTCCTGCCCGCATGGGAGAAAAACCTGTTTGGCACGGAGGAAGAGCAAGCATACGTAGACAAATACTATTTCTACTTGCCGCGCGTCTCCTTCGAATACGGCGTGATGGAGAAAATATCCAACGCCTATATCCTGCCAGCCAACGACTTCGCATGGACCGACATAGGCAGCTGGACGGCACTCTACGAGCTCTCCGAGAAAGACCCGCAAGGGAACGCCGCCATCAAGGGGTGCAAAGTCATAAGCCGGGAGGCCTCGGGCAACCTCATCGCCCTCCCGGAAGGCAAACTGGCCGTCCTCAAAGGCCTCGAAGGCTACCTCGTGGCGGAAGCCGGCGACGTGCTCCTCATCTGCAAGCGCGACGACCGCCAGAGCCTGCGCGGCCTGCAAGGAGCCGTCATGGCACAAGACGGTGGAGAACGCTACCAATGACACACACCGAACCGCCCCGCCCCACACCGATGGACACGAGACAAATACAAATCAAGGACTACCAATACGAGCTGCCCGAGGCGCGCATAGCCAAATACCCCCTGCCCCGCCGCGACCAGAGCAAGCTGCTCGTCTACCGCCGGGGGGCTATCGAGGAGAAGCGCTTCTCCGACCTGCCGGAGCTGCTGCCCGCCGGGACATTGCTCGTATACAACAACACGAGGGTCATATTTGCCCGCCTCCACTTCCGCAAGGAAACCGGCGCGCTCATCGAAGTCTTTTGCCTAGAGCCCTTCCACCCGCCCGACTACGCCCTCTCCTTCCAGCAAAAGGGAAGCGTGGAATGGCTCTGCATGATAGGCAATCTGAAGAAATGGAAAGGCGGGACGCTGAAGCGCACGATCGGATTGGCCGACGGGCGCACGGTGGAACTGCGTGCCGAGCGGGGGGAATGCCGCGGGACAAGCCATGTCGTGCGGTTTTCATGGGACGGCGACCCGCAACCCTCTTGGGCCGAATTGCTGGACGCGGCGGGCGAACTGCCCATCCCCCCCTACCTGAACCGCGAAAGCGAGGAGCGCGACAAGGAAACGTACCAGACGGTCTACTCACGCATCAAGGGCTCCGTGGCCGCGCCTACGGCCGGCCTGCATTTCACGCCCGGGGTATTGGAAGCGCTCGACCGCAAAGGCGTGGAACGCTGCGAGCTTACCCTGCATGTGGGCGCCGGGACGTTCCGCCCGGTCAAGAGCGAATCCATCGGGCAGCATGACATGCACACGGAATGGATAAGCATCAGCCGGGAAGCCCTGCTCCGGCTCATCGCCCACGGGGCACAAGCCACGGCCGTGGGCACCACTTCCGTGCGCACGCTGGAGAGCCTTTACTACATAGGCTGCACCCTCCACCGCAACCCCGACGCCACGGGAGAAGAACTGCACATACCCCAATGGATGCCCTACGAAGAGGGAAAGGCGCAAAACGGGCTGCCGCCCACGGAAGCCCTGCAAGCCATTGCCGACTACCTCGACCACCACGGCATGGAAGCCCTGCACAGCGCCACACAAATCCTCATAGCGCCGGGCTACAAGTACCACATCGTACAGAAAATGATTACCAACTTCCACCAGCCGCAGAGCACCTTGCTGCTGCTGGTGTCAGCCTTCATCGGGGACGACTGGCGGAAAGTGTACGACTACGCCCTGCAACACGGCTTCCGCTTCCTCAGCTATGGCGACTCCTCACTGCTGATCCCCTAAGCGAAGCCCGCGGGCGCAAGGCGAAAAGGAAGCCGCAAACCGCCGCCCGCGGCACAGCCCCACGCCGCCGGGCGCGCCTCAACGCACGGCAAGGCGCAGCCCCACGTCTTCCACCCCCCGCAGAGGGGAAGCATTCATCAGGTGGTACACCTTGCAGCGCAGTACCCCCGTCCGGGGGAAGCGCAGCTTTTCCACCGGGAAAGCCGAGACGCGCAGGCTTCCCCAGCCGCTCCCGAGCCATTGCCCCCGCTCGCCGGCCAAGGGATACCGCACAATCCGTTGGTGCACGGACGAATCGCCCGCCGCGCTGCCGTACGTCCACTCAAGGGCGAGGTACAACTCGCGGAACGGGTAGCGCACCGAGTGGCGCACCTCGGCATAAAGGACATAGCCGGGCAGGCTGTCGCACACCGGGATGTCGAAGGAAAGCGTGTCGTCCGCCGCCCATCCCTTCTCCGGGACGCGGCGGAAACTGTGGTACGCCGTCCCCCGCTCGCAAGCAAGGGCAAGGGACAGCAGCAGGAACGGCAAGGCCATGGAAAAAAGGCGCAGCGCCCTTTTGGGAAAGCCTTGCCGCTTTCCCGGGAAAGCCCCGGGGTTTTCCCGGGAAGCGCCGCACCTCCTATTCGCCCGCGGCGTCCTGGGACGCAAGGCGGTCTTGCTCTTTTTGCCTGCGGTAATTCTCATTCTTGCGCGAAGCCTTGTAGCTTTTCCAATTTTTCCGCCGCCTCTCGTCGCGGTTGTCGCGGCGCGCGCCCTCGTCGGCACCGCCTTTCTCGGTTGCGCCCGCGTCCTTTTTCCCCGCCTCCGCCGCCCGGTTGTCCCTGGCGGCACGGTTCTCCCTGCGCGGCTTGCCACCCCGCTTCCCGCCCTTGCGCTTGTCGAAGCGCGTCAGGCTCTCCTGTTCCACGAGGTCGACCGTCGGGGCGGCCTGGGATCCAGCGGAAGAAAGGTCTACGAGCGACTCGGGCTTCTCGCCCCGGCGGTTCATGTTGATGATTTCGAAGGCGCGCCGGGCGGAAATCGTCTGCGCGTTTGCCGCGAAGTTCTTGTCCGTGGAGTACGTTATCTGCCCCGAAAGGATATCGGCCTTGAAGAAATAGTAAGTTCCGCCCTCGCGCGTCTCCAAGGTGATTTCGCGCGAAGGGAGGCGCGCCCCGGCTTCCACGTAAGCATCCGCCTCATAGTTGAGGCAGCACTTGAGTTTGGCACACTGCCCGGCCAGTTTCAAGGGATTGAGCGAGAGGTCCTGGAGACGCGCGGCATTGGTCGAGACGGAAACGAAAGAGCTCATCCACGTGGCACAGCATAGTTCGCGCCCGCAAGGGCCTATCCCGCCGATGCGCCCTGCCTCCTGGCGGGCACCGATTTGCTTCATTTCGATACGCACGCGGAAGGTTTCGGCCAAGACTTTTATGAGTTGCCGGAAGTCCACCCGGTCGTCCGCGATATAGTAGAAGATGGCCTTGTTGCCGTCGCCTTGGTATTCGACGTCGCCTATCTTCATTTTCAGCCCGAGGTCGAGGGCTATCTGCCGGGAGCGTATCATGGTCTCGTGCTCCCGTGCCTTGGCCTCCGCGTACTTCTCCATGTCCACGGGCTTGGCCTTACGGTAGATACGCTTGATTTCCATGCATGGCTTGCAACGGTTCTTGCGCATTTGGAGCGGAACCAGCCGTCCCGTCAGCGTAACGGTGCCGATGTCGTGCCCCGGAGACGCCTCGACGGCCACGATATCGCCCTTGGAAAGCGCCAGGTTGTTGCTGTTCAAGTAGTACCCCTTGCGGGTATTCTTAAACTGTACCTCCACAAGGTTGCACTCCAAGTCGCTCTCCGGGAGGTCGGCGAGCCAGTCGAACGTATGCAGTTTATCGTCGATTTTCGAACAACCGCGCGGGCAAAGCCCGCCGCTGCCATTTGCTAATTTATAATCGTCCATCGTCGTTTGTTTTAATAATGTGGCATATATAGTGTAAGGCACGGCGGCGCAGGCTACCGTTGCCTGATGAGTACGGCCATCCGCAGGGCAAGGTCGAAGAAAACCATCTTCGCATTCACGTTCTGTTCCACGTGCCTTTGGGCCAAATCCAGCTCGTCCATCATGCCCATGCTGTTATTCTCGTTGATAAAAGGCGCAAAGCGCACGGCAAACTGCTGCTCCGCGGGATTCATATAGACCATTTCCGGGCGGTGGAAATTGTAGACGAAGTTCTCGCGCAGCATGCGCTGGCAATAAGCAAGGAACACCCTTTCCCGTTCACGGGGCATGTCGGCCAGCTTCTCGCTCCATGCCTTCAGCCCGCGCGCGTCGCGCATGTATGCCAAGCGCATCAGCTCGACAAAGAGGTTGAAGCAGGCCTTTTCCTCGTCGGAGGCCTGGATAATGGAAACCGCCTCCACGAAGTCCCCGCCCGACATGCGAGCCGCCGCCTGCGCGGCGCCATGCTCCAAAGCAAAACGGCTGCACAGGGCCTCGGCCACCTCCGCCTCGCCGAGCTTCGGGACCCGTATGCGTTGCGTACGGCTCACGATGGTCGGGAGCAGGCGCTCCGGCGCTTCGCTGACAAGGATGAATACCGACTGCCCGGGAGGCTCTTCCAAGAGTTTCAGGAGCTTATTGGCACAGGAAGTGTTCATGCGTTCCGGATACCAGATGACGACCGCCTTGTAGCCGTCGGTGCTGCCCGTGATGCTCATCTTGCGCACCAAGTCGGCGGCTTCCCCCGCATAAATCTGCGCCTGCCCCTTGGCGCCCATGGCATCCAGCCAGCCGTCCAGCCGCACATACGCCCCCCCGCGCAAGAAATCCCGCCACTCCGGCAGCCAATGGGCACTGAGGGAATCGTCGGCCTTCACGCGGGCATTCTTCTTTTGGTTGGGGAAAACGAAGTGCAAGTCGGGGTGCTCCAGTCGGTCGGCCGCGCGGCAAGAGGGACAAACCCCGCAGGCGTCGCCCTCCGTGCGGCAGGGGCAAAGGAGATATTGGGCGAAGGCCAGCGCCAAGGCCAGCGAGCCATAGCCCGGCGCGCCGCAAAGGAGCATGGCGTGGGGCACACGCCCCTCAAGCGTTTCGCGCCGCAACTTGTCTTTCAGCGCCTGCTGTCCTATGACATCGGAGAAATACATGGCCTCGTCCTGCTGCCGTTAATAGATAGCCCGTGCTATGGCACGGATGCTTTCGGCCGCGCCCGTCGAATAAAAATGGATGCTCGGCACGCCGTGCCCCATCAGTTCCTTGCATTGGTGGATGCCCCACTCCACGCCGAAGGCCGCCGCCTCGGCGTCCGTCTTGCAGCGCGACAACCCTTCTACCATGTCTTGCGGCAAATCCACGCGGAACGTCTTCGGCAAGATGCTGAGTTGCGCCAGACGGGTGAAGGGCTTGATGCCGGGGATGATGGGCACGGTGATGCCCGCCTCGCGGGCGCGTTCAACGAAGGAAAAGTATTTCCGGTTGTCATAGAAGAGTTGAGTGACGGCATACTCCGCGCCCAGCTCAACCTTGCGCCGCAACCAATAAAGGTCGCTCTCCATATTGGGCGATTCCTCGTGCTTCTCCGGATAACAGGCTACGCCATAGCGGAAAGGCTCCATGTGCTGCTTGATAGGCTCTCCGTCCTCGAAGATGCCCCGGTTGAAGCGGTTGATTTGCTCCTCCAGTTCCGTGGCATGGGAATGCCCCTCGGGCTCGGGGACGAAGCGCGCCTCGTGGGGCGCCTTGTCGCCGCGCAGGACGAGCAGGTCGGTTATGCCCAGGAACTGCAAGTCGATGAGCACGTATTCCGTCTCTTCGCGCGTAAAGCCGCTGCACAGGATGTGGGGGACGATGGGAATCCCGTAACGGGCCTTGAGCGCCGCGGCCACGGCCACCGTGCCCGGCCTGCGCCGCAGCCGCAGGCGGCGGTATGCGCCGGAAACGGTATCGACCGGGCGGTAGACGTATTCGCTCCGGTGCGTCGTGATATTTATGTATTTCGGGGCAAACTCGCGTAGCAAGTCGACCGTCTCGAAGAGCTTGCCCATACCGTTCCCTTTCAGCGGGGGAAGCACTTCGAAGGAGAAGGCCGTGCCTTGGTCCGCTTCGATCAAATCCAAAATCGCCATACTTGCAAAGGTTGTCCTAAAATGATGCAGGCTACAAAAGTAGGCAATAAAAATGAATTCCGGAAAAGATGCACCGCTTTCCGGAAAAACCGCCGCATCTTTTACCGGGAAGCGCCACCCTCTCGGATATTCTCCGTACCTTTGCCCGGGAGGGGGTGCAAGGAAGCCACCCGAAAGCCGCACAAGCCATGTTTTCCATCCTCATACCTACCTACAACTACGACTGCACCGCGCTGGCCCGGGCGCTCAGCCAGCAAGGGGCCGCCCTGCGCGCCGGGAGCGGGGGGCGGTTCAACTTCGAGATCATCGTGGCCGACGACGGCTCGACCGATGCCGCCTCGCTCCAGAAAAACCGCTCCATCAACCTCATGGAGGGCTGCCGCCTGTGGGAATCCCCCCGCAACTTGGGGCGCGCCGCCATACGCAACCGGCTGGCCGGACAAGCCGCCTACCCCTACCTCATATTCATCGACAGCGACGCACTGGCGGACGAAAACCCCGGATTCCTGCGCCGGTACTGGCAGTGTGCCACCGCCGCCCCCGAAGCCGTCTGCGGCGGCGTGCGCAACATGCCCCGCCTCCCAAGGCCCGAGGTAAGCCTCCGCTTCCGCTACGAAGCATGGCTCGACAAACGGCGCACGGCAAGTGCGCGCAGCAAGCACCCTTATGCCGAATTCACGGCCTTCAACCTCCTCATAAGGCGGGACACTTTCTTCCGGATCCGCTTCAACGAGGAACAATACAAGCAGTACGGATACGAAGACGTGGACTTCGGCTTGCGCCTCGGGCAAGCGGGAATCCCCGTCGAACACATCGACAACCCACTCATCCACGCCGGATTGGACGAGAACGCCTGCTTCCTGGAAAAAACGGAAACCGCCCTCCGCACGCTCCACAGCCTCGACCGGGCAACCCGGCAAGGCAGTGCCGTGGCCCGCGTGGCGGAACGCATGGAACGCCTCGGGCTAAAAGGCGCAATGCGCCGCTTCCATGCCCTCTTCCACGGCATGGAACGCCGAAACCTGCTCGGCAAGCATCCATCGCTCACCGTGCTTTCCATCTATAAATTGGGATATTATTCCTCCCTTTAGCCCCGGAAACGGGGCTAAAGGGTCAAGGCCGGTACTCGGCCTCCGCCTCACGGTACATGGTTTCTATCTCGGCCGCGTAATTTTTGGCCACCACGTCGCGGCGGATCTTCAGCGTGTTCGTCAGCTCGCCCGCCTCCATGCTGAACGGACGGGGCAGCAGGACGAAACGCTTCACCTGTTCATAATGGGCAAACTGCTGCTGGATCGTGTCAATACGGGCCTTGAAAAGCTCCATGATGCGCGGATGCCGCAGCAAATCGTCCAAGGAAGAATACGAAATGTTATGCCGCGCCGCGTAATCCTTCACAGCCGGGTAGACCGGCACTATGAGTGCTGAGACAAACTTGTACTGGTCGGCTATGATTACCAGCTGGTCAATATAACGGTCTACCACGAGCTTCGACTCCAACTGCTGGGGCGCGATGTATTTCCCGTTGGAGGTCTTGAACAAATCCTTTATCCTGTCCGTCAAATACAACTCCCCATCTTTCATGTAGCCCGCATCGCCCGTCCGGAAGAAGCCGTCATCGGTAAAAGAGTCCCGCGTGACTGCCTCTTTCTTGTAGTACCCGCGCGTGATAGTGGAGCCCTTCAGGAGAATTTCGTTGTTCTCCCCGAACTTGAGTTGCAAGCCGGGAATCAAGCGCCCTACCGACCCGATCGTGTAGCGGTCGGGCAAATCACACGAAACCGTGGCCATCGTCTCCGTAAGGCCATAGCCAATCAAGATAGGGATACCCACCGAACGGACAAACTCGCTCACCTTGTCGGGAATGGCCGCGCCTGCCGTGGGAAAGAAATTGCCCCTTTCCACCCCTACGATACGCTTGAGCAGGGAAAAGACCGTATGTTCGTAAAACCTGTACTGCCACTCCAGCTTGCGCGGGGGCTTCTTTCCCAGACGGACGTAGCCTATATTATAGGCCCGCCCCACCGCAAGTGCGTGCAACATCAAGGCCTTCTTCATGCCCGACGCGGACTGGATGATTTCTTGCACCGCCTGATATACTTTTTCCCAGAAACGCGGCACGGCACACATGACCGTCGGGCGGATTTCGCGCATGGAGGTTTGGATATCGACCGGCTTGAGGTTGATGCAGACCTCTGCGCCCACTTCCAGGCAGAAGTAAGTAAAAGCCTTCTCAAACACGTGGGTCAAGGGCAAGAAACACAAGGAAACATCGCGGTCTGTGAGCCTGTCAAGGCGCACGGCATGGGCACGGACCTGGTCGAGCAGCGCCCCATGGTGGAGCAAGACTCCCTTCGGTTCGCCCGTAGTGCCAGAGGTATAGAGTATGTTCATCAGGTCTTCGCCCGAAGCCTCTTGCTTGCGGGCGGCAAGGAGGGCGGCGCGGGCTTCCCTTTCCGCCCCATCCGGGGTATCGGCCTCGCGGAGGAATTCATCGAAATGCACTGACACATGGTCACGCGGATGCCGCACGATATTGCGGTCGAAGAGGACAATCCGCTCCAAGGAGGGGCATATCGGCAAGATACTGAAGGCCACATCGTACTGGTACTGCTCGCCCACGAAGAGCAAGCGCACGCCGGCTTCGTTTAGAATATACTGCACCTGGGAGCCTGAGCTGGTGGCATAGAGCGGGATGCTCACGCCGCGCACGCCGTAGACGGCCAGTTCCACATAGAGGCATTCCGGCTTGTTTTGCGAGAAGATGCCCACGTTCTCCTGCACACCTACACCGTTGGCCAGCAAGGCAAGCGACGTAGCCTGCACCAAGTCGCCCATCTCTTCCCAACTCACGGGAATCCATTTCCCCGATTCATAATCCTTGTAACGCAAGGCGGCACGACGCCCGTACTTCAAGGCTTGGCAGTCTGCCAACACGGCCAAATGGTGTACTTCCATAATCACGCTCCGCTTTATTCCTTCACAAAAGTATCACTTTTTTTGGAATATACCTACTTTTGCCCCCAAACGCCACAAAAACCACAAAAATGGTGTAACCAGACATGAAAAATGACGCCCTCTTCGACGAAGCCGTGCAACTGCTTTGCCAGCTCATCGCCCTCCCCTCCATCAGCCGGGAGGAAACCCAAGCAGCCGACGCGCTGCAAGCATACATGGAAAGCCACGGGCTCGCCCCCCTGCGCCGCGGCAACAACCTGCTTTGCATCCCACAAGATTTCAACCCTTCACGCCCCACTCTCCTGCTAAACGCCCACATCGACACGGTAAAGCCCTCAAGCGGGTGGACCAAAGACCCCTACCGCCCGCTCATCGAGGGCGACCGCCTCTACGGCTTGGGCAGCAACGACTGCGGGGGAGGGCTCGTGAGCCTGCTCATGGCCTACCGCACGCTCACCGCACGCCCGCAAGCCTACAACCTCCTCTACCTGGCCTCGTGCGAAGAAGAAGTGTCGGGGAAAAACGGCATCGAGCTGATGCTCCCCGGATTGCCCACCACGCCCGCCGCCGCGCTCGTAGGCGAACCCACCGGGATGAACCCCGCCATCGCCGAAAAGGGGCTGATGGTGATTGACGGCGTGGCCCACGGCAAGACGGGGCACGCCGCACGCGACGAGGGGATCAACGCCATCTACCAGGCAATCCCCGACCTGCTTTGGTTCCAAACCTACCGGTTTCCCAAGGAAAGCCCCCTGCTCGGCCCGGTAAAGATGACTGTGACGCAGGTCAATGCCGGCACGCAGCACAACGTCGTCCCCGGCACTTGCTCCTTCGTGGTAGACGTGCGAAGCAACGAAATGTACAGCAACGAAGAACTCTTCCGCCTCATCTCCGCCCACGTCCGCAGCGAACTCCGCCCGCGCTCCTTCCGCCTTTCCCCGTCCTCCCTGCCCGCCAGCCACCCCATCGTGCAGCGCGCCGTGGCCCTCGGGCGCATCCCGTTCGGCTCGCCCACCCTCAGCGACCAAGCGCTCATGCCCTTCCCCTCGCTGAAAATGGGGCCGGGGCTCTCCGAACGTTCCCACACAGCCGACGAATTCATCCTCCTCTCCGAAATAAAAGAAGCCTTCAACCTCTACGAAGCCCTCCTCGACGGGCTGGAAATCTAACCATCCCCCGCCCAAAGGCGCAACCGCCCGCCCCCAAAGCACAGGCGCTTCCCGGCAAAAGCCCCGCAACTTTTTCCCGGAAGCGCCTGCGCTTTTCTGCCACACGGCCACCGCAATCCGGAAAACATGCGTATATTTGCACCCAAACAGCCTATGCGCTCATGAGAAACCGCAGAATGACGCCCACACAAGAGCGATATGCCGCCCTCTGCCGCAACGAACCAATCCCCTTGATGATGCAAGACTGGTGGCTCGAAGCCGTATGCCCCGGGCAATGGGACGCCCTGCTCTACGAAGAAAACAGCGGCCAAGTCACCGCCGCCTTCACCTACCACCTGCGCAAGAAATGGGGCATGCGTTTCATCCTGCAACCGCTCCAGACACAATACGGCGGGCTCTGGATGAAACCCCTCCCCCCCGACACGGCCGAATCCGTGCGCTTGGCAAAAGAAAAACGCATCATCTACCACTTCGTCGATGCCATCGACGAGACCTTGTCCCCCCACTTCCTCGAAACCTGCCTCCACTATTCGCTCACCAACCACCTCCCTTTCTACTGGCGCGGGTGGAAACAAGACACAAGGTACACCTACATCATCCCCCGCATAGGCAACCCCGAGAAGTGCATCAGTCGTTTCTCGCCCTCGAAGCAACGCCAAATCAAAAAAGCCGAAGGCCGCTTCACGCTCGACCTGGGCCTCTCGCCCGACCAGTTCTACGCCTTGCACAAGACCTCCCTCCAAGAATCCGGCCACGGCCGCATCAGCTACGGATACTCCTTCTTCCTCCGCCTGTGGAAGGCGGCCACCACGCGGAAACAAGGCCAGATTTTCACCCTGCGCGACAAGGAAGGCAACATACACTGCGCCCATTTCATCGTATGGGACCGCCACTCCGCCTACGACCTCATCTACTTCATCCGCCCCCAATACGCCTCCTCGGGGGCAAGTACCCTCATCATAGCCGAAATACTACGCGCACTCCAGCAGAAAACACGCGCCTTCGACTTCGAAGGGAGCATGGTGGAATCCATAGAAAACAGCTACCGCCAGTTCGGGACGCTGCAGAAACCCTACCACCACCTGACGCGCGCCTACAACCCACTCGCCTCCCTGCTCGTACACGCCCGCAAAAAACGGGAGAAACGGCACTCCAAAACAAGGAATACTCATATATAGGTATTTCCAGACCTACGAAACCGGGCTACCTTTGCGGCCTGGAAAAAAACACTACAGCCTATGATTGCATACAAGACTACTGCGGATGCCCGGCAAACAACCATAGAGGCCGCCTCTTTCTGCCCCGGAACGGGCGTAAAGGAATGGCACATCATGTTGCACCCCAACCCCAAATTGACATTCGAAGAGCAGCTGCGCGCAATTTCCGGAGCGTACCTGAGCTACAAGGCCGCCGCCCTGCCCGAAGCATGCAACGCCCTTTTCGCACGGTGCTTCATGAGCGACATAACCAATCAAGCCCAACCAGCAGAACAAGCCTTCCGCGAACTGTTTGCCGGGGAAGGGACGGCGACAGCCCTCTCCCTCATCGGGCAACCGCCGCTCGATGGCAGCAAAATCGCCCTGTGGGTCTACCTCTCCTCCACCCCGAGGTCGGCAGCATACACCCACCATTTCTCCGCCTCGCGCCGCAAGGCCGGAGGCGACGCGGAGGCGCAAACGCGCCAGCTCTTCGAGGAATACGAACAAGAACTTGCCGCAAATGGCTGTACCATCGAGCGTAACTGCCTGCGGACATGGCTCTTCGTGCGCGACGTGGACGTGAACTACGCCGGGGTCGTGAAGGGACGCCGTGAAAACTTCCTCACCCAAGGGATGAACCCGCAGACGCACTTCATCGCGAGCACCGGCATACAGGGGCAAAGCCCCTCGGCTGACGAGAAAGTCATGATGGACGCCTATGCGGTGGGCGGGCTCCAACGCGGACAGGTGCAGTACCTCTACGCAAAAACGCACTTGAACCCGACGTATGAGTACAACGTCACGTTTGAGCGCGGCGTGAGTATGCTCTACGGCGACCGCAGCCATGTCCTCATCAGCGGCACGGCCAGCATCAACAACCGGGGGGAAATCCTCTTCCCCAACGACATCGTGCGGCAAACGCAGCGCATGTGGGAAAACGTGGAGGCGCTCCTGGCTGAAGCCGGATGCACGTTTGCCGACGTGGCACAGATGATTGTCTACCTGCGCGACTTGGCCGACTACGAACGCGTGCGGGACTTATACGAAAAACGCTTCCCCTCCGTGCCCAAGGTACTGCTCTTGGCGTCTGTCTGCCGGCCGGGTTGGCTCATCGAGATGGAGTGCATGGCGATAAAAGCCGAGAGCCATCCCGGATATCCTGCCCTTTGAGCATGCAAGACAAACTCCCTTTCGCCCTGTTGCTGCTGCTCTGCCTCGTGATGGGCGCGGCGACTTTCTGGGAAAAGGAATTAGGCAGTGAAGCCCTATCCGAGGCCGTATACCATAGCGGGTGGTTCATTCTTTTATGGGCCGCCCTCCTTTTTTCCGGCCTGTGGCTCCTGTTGCGCCGCAAGCGCAAAGCGCTCCGCCTGCCGGCCTTGCTGCTCCACTCCGCGTTCGTCCTGATTTTGGCCGGGGCGATGCTCACCCACCTCACCTCCGTCTACGGGTTGCTCCACCTGAGGCAGGGGATTCCGGAAAACACCTTCCGCGCCAAGCACAAACGGCACTGGAGCAATGAACAGAGCGGCAACTTGCGCCAGCTTCCCTTCAGCGTCACGCTCCAGGAGTTCCGCATCGTTTACTACCCCGGCACGCAAGCCCCCGCTGACTATGCCAGCACGGTACTCGTATCCCACGACACACAAAGGGGAAAAGACCCGGCATCCAAAGAAAAAAGGACAGGCGCTTACGAGGAAAAGCCCCAAGGCTTTGCCCAAGAAACGCAAGGGCTAATCTCCATGAACCGCATCCTCAACGTAAAAGGCTACCGGCTCTACCAGAGTTCTTACGACCCGGACGGGCGGGGGAGCTGGCTCATGGTGAACTACGACCCATGGGGAATACCCGTCACTTACACCGGTTACGCCCTCCTGGCACTCTCCATGCTCCTCATACTACTGGATCCGAAAGGCACGTTCCGCAACCTGCTGCGCCATCCGGCCTTGCGCCGCAGCGCGACAGCCCTGCTCCTGCTGCTCGGCCTGCCCGCGGCAGCCCCGGCGTCGGAGGGACTCGAACGGATGGACCGTGCATGGCTGGAGACCCAGACGCTCCCGTCCCCGCAAGCCAAGGAGATGGGCGGACTGCAAGTGCTCTACAACAACCGGATTACCCCGCTGAACACGCTGGCACGCGACTTCACGCTCAAGCTCACCGGCACGGCACGCTACCGCGGCATGCGCCCCGAGCAGTTCCTCGCGGGATGGCTCTTTTACCCGCAAGCGTGGCAGTTCGAGCCATTCTTCCACATAGGAAACGCCGAACTGCGCAAATGCTTGGGCACAGGGAAACAGGCCGCATTCGTGGACTTCTTCACCGGATCGAAAGAATACAAGCTGCAACAAATCTGGGACAGGCTCAACCCGGGGCAAAGCTCCGCCACACCGCTGGCCAAAGCCATCATGGAAACCAACGAACAAGTGCAGCTCATCGCCATGCTCCAAGGAGGGGCACTGCTGAAAGTATTCCCCCTCCCGGCCCCGGACGGAAGCATCGGGTGGTATTCGCCCACCGATTCCCTGCCGCCGGGCACGGGCGAAACGGAAACGTGCTTCGTGCGCGGCTTCTTCACACTGCTCCACGAGCGCATCGTGGCCAAGGACTCCGCCGGCATAAGGGAACTCATCGGCAAACTCGCCTCCTACCAGCGGCAGGCGGGCGGGCGCACCCTGCTGGACGGCACGGCGCTCCACGCGGAAATCTGCTACAACCGCTTCGAACCCTCCGCATGGCTCTACCGCCTGTGCCTCACCTGCGGCCTGTGCGGATTCCTCATTTTCCTTTTTGCCCCGGGGCAGTCCGCCCTTGCCCGGAAAGGCGGAAAGATACTGCGCGCCGTGTTCCCTGCCGTGTTCCTGGCCTTGACGGCCACGGTGGCAGTGCGCAGCTACATATCAGGCCGACTTCCGCTGGGAAACGGCTACGAAACGATGCTCTTCCTTGCTTGGGTAATCCAACTGCTCACCCTCTTCCTCAGCCGGCGCATGCCCCTGCTGGGCACGGCCTTCGGCTTCCTGCTCTCCGGCTTCACCCTACTGGTGAGCACGCTGGGACAGATGAACCCGCAAATCACGCCGCTCATGCCCGTACTGCTCTCGCCGTGGCTAAGTTTGCACGTGTCGGTCATCATGATGGCCTACGCCCTCTACGCCTTCACCTGCCTCTGCGGGCTAACGGCATTGGCACTCATGCGCCAAAGACGGGAGGAAGAGGTGGAAAAGCTGACCGTCCTGAGCCGGTTGCTGCTCTTTCCGGCCACGTTCCTGCTTGGCATCGGTATTTTTGCCGGGGCGGTCTGGGCCAATGCCAGCTGGGGTACTTACTGGTCGTGGGACCCTAAAGAAGTATGGGCGCTCATCTCTTTCTTGATTTATTCATTGCCGCTCCACCGGGGCAGCCTTCCCTGCTTCAAAAGCGCCCGCACGTACCATATCTACACGGCCGCAGCTTTCCTTTCGCTGCTGATGACGTATTTCGGGGTGAATTACTTTTTGGGCGGAATGCACAGCTACGCGGGCTGACCACCCGTGCCGCGCATGATTTCCATGCGCATCGTCCCTGCATCGATGCGGAAGGAAGGGCTGCTGAACGCCTGCTCCAGAAGGCCGAGGCGTGCCAGTTCGGCGGGCGTGCCCGAATAGTTGTGGCCGTCAGGGGCAAGGAGGCGGAAGGAATCGGCCGTCTGGAGCGCCAAATCCAGCTCATGCGTGGAAAGGAGGATGCCCTTCCCCTCCTCGTGCGCCAAGCGGGCGAGCATCAAAAGCAGCTCTACGCGGTTGGGAAGGTCGAGATGGGCAGTGGGCTCGTCAAGCAAGATATAAGGGGTAGCCTGGCACAAGGCCACGGCGACCAACGCCCGTTGCCGTTCACCGTCGGAAAGGGAACGGAGAGAACGGGAGGCCAAATGGGCGATGCCCGCAGCGCGCAGGCTTTGTTCGACTTGGGCCTCATCGGAGTCGGTAAGGCGCGCCGAAAGGCCGGTATAGGGGCTACGACCCCAAGCGACGAAGCCCCGCACGGAAAGGTAAGGTACTTCGAAACGGTCGGTGAGCACCACGGCCAGTTTCCGTGCGCGTTCCTTGGGCGGAAGCCCGGAAAGGAGTTCCCCATCCAAGCATATCTCGCCGGAGAGAGGCTCCTGCAAACCGGCCAACGTGCGCAACAGGGTGGACTTCCCGCTACCGTTAGCCCCGAGCAAACAGGCGAATTCCCCAGGACAGAGTTGCAAGTCTATGCCACGGCGCACACGAGCCACCCCGTGCCGGGTGCGGTAGCCGATATCCAACTGTCGTGCTTCGAACATGGGGCCAAGCAGGTTATTCGGGTTCGGGGTTGCCGCCTTTTCCGGAAGCGTTCAACCCCACCAATCCTTCAGGCAGGCGGGTATGGAGGAGACGCGTTTCCGCATCGATACGCACGATGAACTCCTCGTGGGCGGGAACCAAGACAGTTTCTGCCTCCCGCTGCACTCCGAACAAGACATTGACCGTAGAGTCATCCACGAACTCCACCGTGCCGAGGTAGCCCAGCCGTTCGTCTTCCACGCGGAAGCCCACAAAATAATGGCACGAAGCGGGTTCGCCATCTGGATGCTGCCGAGCCAATTCACGCGGCAAGTAAACCTCGGCCTGGGTGAAAGCCGCAGCCTTCTGTTGCGAATCCACGCCTTCCAACCGGATCAACGCCGAGCGCGCCGAACGGAAGCGGCAACTCTCGATGAAGAAAGGCACGGGGATTCCGTCGCGGAACACGATGAGGTATTCCGCCCCGGCACGGTCGAAGATGTCGTCGGTAAAGGTGAAACTCAACTCCCCATGCACGCCGTGGGGGCCGTTGAACACCCCGATTTTATACAATTCATCGATGGAAATCATATTTTCTATTCCCGTTTTTCCAAAAACGCTAAAGTCTTTTCCTCAAAAGCGCCTGCGCTTTCCGCCCCAAGCGGCATGGCTTTTCCCGGAAACCAGCCCCGGCCTTTCCCCGCCGCAGCATGGCGCTGCGGCACAATCAGAGGCGCGTAATATGCGCTCCCAAGGCGCGCAGGCGGTCTTCAATATGCTCGTATCCACGGTCGATCTGCTCGATGTTGTCAATGCGGCTCGTGCCTTTCGCGCTCAAGGCGGCGATAAGGAGGGCTATCCCCGCACGTATGTCGGGCGACGACATACGCCCGCCGCGCAACTGCAAGGCACGGTCGTGGCCAATGACCACGGCCCGGTGCGGGTCGCAGAGGATGATGTTGGCACCCATGTCTATCAATTTGTCCACAAAGAAGAGCCGGCTTTCAAACATCTTCTGGTGGATCAGCACAGAGCCCTTGGCCTGCGTGGCCACCACGAGCAGGACGCTCAACAAATCGGGCGTCAAACCGGGCCAAGGCGCATCGGCCAACGTGAGGATCGTACCGTCAATAAACGAAGAGATTTCGTAATGTTCCTGCACGGGGATGAACAAATCGTCGCCGCGCAGCTCCATCCGGATGCCCAAACGCGCGAAAACGGAGGGAATGATGCCGAGATTGGGATAAGACACATCCTTTATGGTCAGTTCGCTGGCGGTCATGGCCGCCATGCCTATGAAACTCCCGATTTCAATCATGTCGGGCAGGACAGTGTGCGTAGTGCCATGCAAGGCCGATACGCCCGTTATGGTCAACAAGTTGGAGCCTATCCCCTCAATACGTGCCCCCATGCGGTTGAGCATACGGCAGAGTTGCTGCAAGTAAGGCTCGCAGGCGGCATTATAGAGGGTAGTCTCGCCCGGGGCCAGCACCGCTGCCATGACCACATTGGCGGTTCCCGTGACAGAGGCCTCATCCAAGAGAATATATGTGCCCCGAAGGTGTTCGCCGCTGATGGCATAGGCCTGTTTCTCCGCATCGTATATAAATTCCGCCCCGAGTTTCTGTATGCCGAGGAAGTGGGTGTCCAGACGACGACGCCCAATTTTGTCGCCGCCCGGCTTGGAAATATATGCCCGCCCGAACCGTCCGAGCAAAGCGCCGAGCAGCATGACCGAACCGCGTAGGCTGGAGCACTTATGGATAAACTCTTGGCTCTGGAGGTAAGCCATATTGACCGAGCGGGCGCAAAAACGCCAACTCCCCCCGCCTAGGGCAACGGCCTGCACGCCCATCTCTACCAGAAGCTGGATGAGGTTATCCACGTCCAATATGGCAGGGACATTATGGACTACCACCTCGTCCGGCGTGAGCAACGTGGCACAAAGGATTTCAAGCACTTCGTTTTTTGCGCCCTGCGGGCGGATTTCCCCACAGAGGGGATGCCCGCCTTCAATGATGAATGCTCCCATGCGAAAGACCGTGTTGCAGGAGAAACGTGCGTCCCGGGCCACTCCGCCGCGGCAGGAAGCGGGGCTTTTCCCTTCGGGGCGAGCCCGCCGGCCGAACGTTTCCCATAGTTATTTGTTGTAATTCTTATATTGTTTCCCGAAGCGGTACTGTTTATTATAGTTCCGGTTGTAGCCCTTTTGCTTGCGTTGGCCGGGGATGTAGGGCAACGTGGCATTCTTGAAATTGTCAGGCAGGCGCATGTCCCGTTCTTGGATGGTAATAGCCCCGTCGGTAAACTCCCGTATGTCGGCAAAAATCTTGCGGTCTTCCACGCTGTCCTTGTTCCAATTTAAATAGTCGCGCTTCATGGCACAAGCGATCAAGTAGACATATGAAGCTTTTTGCGGCCCGTCAGGCATGGCAGCGGCACGGTCGAGCAGGTTCAAGACATAGCGCCCGTAGTGGCGGCAGCGCACGGGGCGCGACGGGTAGGGCAGCGGTTCGGGGCGGACATTCAAGTCCTCCTTGCGCACCACGGGGCAAGGATAGTCGATATCGAGGCGGAAATCGGACATGATGGCCAAATGGTCCCATAACTTATGGCTTTGGTCTGAGGCATCGCGCAACTGGGGAAACATCGTCCCCATGATGCGGATGATGGTTCGCGCGCAACGGTCGCGCAAGGCACGGTCGGGAATCGTCAAGGCATAGTCTACCATGCTCTGGATGCTCCGCCCGTATTCGGGCAAGGGCAGAGAGGCCTGTTGGGTATTGTAGTGCATGTATTTCGGTTAAGCCCGGCCTAATCAGCCGGATACATTATTAGGTTTCAAGTCGGTTCAACGGGTTTCTTCCAGCATGTCGCGCTGCTTTCCCGCCACGAAGTCTTTCAAATAATAAGGCTCGAAGTAGGCCGTGTCGGCAAACTCACCGCGATGGTACGCCTGTTCGGCCAAAGGAGCCATGTGGCGCGCCAAGGGAATGATGCCGTCGACGAAGCGGGCATTCGGATGGGCGGCAAGTACGGGCTTGCATTTCTCCGCCCCCGTCCCGAAGAAATAGACAGGGCCTTGTTCCAAGAAAGGAAGGTACGTTCCGGACGTCACGATATCGGCTTCCACCGGACGCCGCTCCGTGAGGGCACGGTCGTAAAGGGCGGAATATACTTCCATGCGCCGGGCGTCCACCATGGGGCACAGAAGCGCCTCCTCGGGCAGCTCCTCCTCATAAAGCAACACAGGAGTGGCCAGCAGTTTCAACGTGGGCACGGCAATCAGGGGCACGCCCAAGCCATAGGCCACGCCCTTGGCCATCGACACGCCGATGCGCAAGCCTGTGTACGACCCGGGGCCGCTGCTCACCGCCACGGCGTCGAGGGGGATGGCATGGCTGTCGGCAAAACTGAGCGCTTGGTCAACAAATACCCCGAGCTGCACGTTGTGGTTCGCTTCACCGCGGACATCCTCGTCGGCATAGATGATTTGCGTATCTTGGCTGAGGGCCACGGAACAGGAGGCCGTGGAAGTATCAATATGAAGTATGCAAGGCATTCGCTAACTGTGCAATATTTGGGAGAAAAGAGGCCGGGGCATCTTCGACCGGACGGCTTCGCAAAAGCAAGCCCCAACCTGAAAGACGGGACAAAGGTACATAATCCCCCGCAATATTAGTGAGTAGATAAGGAAGATTTTGCTCTCGGTTTACTTTTTCGTCAGCCATTCATACATAGAAATGATTACGCTACACTGACTAGCGTCATTTAAGTTTGTCCACGCATCCTATGTTTGA
>CAYTPX010000035.1:0-18542 GCA_964439955.1 uncultured Bacteroidaceae bacterium
TATAAGTATGAACCGTGATTTGATTGATGGACATTCATTTTTCATAAGAAATGCGTATTATTTTGTGGTCGTAAACTAATGTATTGAGAAACTATAAGCCTTAAATGGATAATTCCGAAATATGTAATTTTCCTGCTATCTTTGTCCCCATTGAAAACGAAACACGAAGAGATAGGAACCGATGAGGAAGCTGGATGTATTGGAAATGAACCGCATTTCGGCCGAGGAGTTCCGCCGGTCAAGCAAGATTCCCCTTACTGTGGTGCTCGACGACGTGCGCAGCATGAATAACGTGGGCTCCGTCTTCCGCACGGCAGATGCCTTCCGTGTGTCATGCATCTGCCTGTGCGGCATTACTGGTTGCCCGCCCCACCCTGATATCCACAAGACGGCCCTTGGCGCGGAAGACAGCGTGGAGTGGGTTTATTGCCCTACGGCTTTGGAAGCCGTCAATCGGTTGCGGGCCGGGGGGCATGTGGTGTGCAGCGTGGAACAGGCCGAGGGGAGTACCTTGTTGCAGGATTTCCGTTTCGACCCTGCGCGGCGTTATGCCTTGGTGCTGGGCAACGAGGTGAAAGGCGTGCGACAAGAGGTGGTGGATGCTTCCGACTTTTGCCTCGAAGTGCCGCAATACGGGACGAAACACTCGCTCAATGTTTCCGTCACGGCAGGTATTGTCCTATGGGACGCATTCCTCCAGTTGCGGGAAGTGTTGGAGGGATAAAATCGGGACGGCTTATAGTTGGTAATTTGTGACCAGCGTGATGACCCGTTCAGTGAGCTTGTCTTCGCCCTCTTTGTCGTACCGTTTCTTCAGGCTTGCCCCGAAGACGGCGGCAAAGCTCTGGTAAAACTTGGCCCGGAACGAACCCACGAAGGCTTTGATGATGTCGTAGGAAGGCGAAGCGCACTGGCGGTCAACCATTTTGATGAGCAGTTTTCCTTGGCTGAAAGTAAGTTTCTTGAACATGGGCTTGTACTGGTCCATCAACCCCTCCTCCACCCTTTTGATGTGTTTGAGGCGTTCTTCCTTGCTCATCCCCTCCATGTATTCATACGTCTCGATGATGATGTTGTTGATCATGACGGAAAGGGGGTAGACCTTCTTGACGTTTTGTACCAGACGCATGTATTCGCGCCATTCCTTGTTGTTCTTGAATTTCAAGGGGGGGTAGATATATACGTCCCTGAGCTGGAAAAACGGGATTGTGTCGCCCTCGTACACGCATAATTCGGCATGGGTATAGAATTGGCGCTCGAAAGCCTTCTTCCTTTCGTAGGCTTCGTCAATAACCCCCTCTTCCTCGCTTTGCGCCTTGGCCGGGAGGAAGGCAAAGGAAAGGAGGAAGGCAAGAGAGCAAGAGAGTGTCGCTATTCCCATTTTCATGGTGGCAAATGTAGTGCTTCTACTTGATTATGGAATCAATTCGCTGGAAATAAAAATCATAATAGATGTGGGTGAAGTTATATTTTACAAAACTTTTAAACTCTTCATCCCTTGTTTTGGAGTAATTTATAAAATCCTCTTTTCCGGAAAAGTACCTCCGCTTCCGGATAAAAGCGCCGGGTGTCTGTGGGTTTTGGCTACCGGCATTATGCTGCTTGCCTTGCCGTGCCTTTTCCTTCGGTCTGGGCATGGAAGAAAGCCGCCGGACTATTTCTATATTACACAGCCCGGCGGCTTTCCTGTCTTGTCATGGGAATTGCTACATGCGTTCCGGCACTTCGATTCCCAGCAGCCCCATGGCGGCTTTCACCGTGCGTGCCACTGTGGCGGAGAGGGCAAGCCGGAAAGCGCGTGATGCCTCGTTTTCCTCGCGCAGGATGGAGAAGTCGTGGTAGAACTGGTTGTATTCCTTTACCAGCTCATAGGCGTAGTTGGCGATGCCCGAGGGCGAGTAGTCTTCCCCGGCTTGGGCTATGACGGCTTCGAAGTCGGCAATCTTCTGGATGAGTCCTTCCTCCTTTTCGTCCAGCTTGATGCCTGTCGTCGGGAGCGTGTTGGGCACGTCCATTCCCGCGGCTTCGGCCTTGCGCAGGATGCTGCGGATGCGGGCGTAGGTGTACTGTATGAAAGGCCCGGTGTTGCCGTTGAAGTCGATGGATTCCTTGGGGTTGAACGTCATGTTCTTGCGGGCATCGACTTTGAGTATGAAGTACTTCAGTGCGCCCATCCCTACGATGCGGGCTATCTCCCCGGCCTCTTCGGGGGAGGAGTACTCGAGTTTTACCTCGCGTCCTTCCGAGGTTTCCCGTGCGGCTTCCACCATGCTGTCCATCAGGTCGTCGGCGTCTACTACGGTGCCCTCGCGCGACTTCATCTTGCCTTCGGGCAGTTCCACCATCCCGTAGGAGAAGTGTACCAGGTTTTTGCCCCATTTGAAGCCGAGGCGGTCGAGCAGGATGGAAAGCACTTGGAAATGGTAGTTTTGCTCATTGCCTACGACGTAAATCATCTTGTCTATCTGGTAGTCGGCGAAGCGCTGTTCGGCCGTTCCTATATCTTGGGTCATGTAGACCGAAGTCCCGTCGGCGCGGAGCAGCAGCTTCTGGTCCAATCCCTCGTCGGAAAGGTCGGCCCAGACGGAGCCGTCCTCCTTGCGGAAGAAGAGCCCCTTCTCCAGTCCTTCGAGTACTTTGCGTTTTCCTTCGAGGTAAGTTTCCGATTCGTAGTATATTTTGTCGAAGCTGACACCCATCCGGCGGTATGTTTCGTCGAACCCGTCGTACACCCACTGGTTCATCATTTTCCATAAGGCGCGCACTTCCGGGTCGCCGGCTTCCCATTTGCGCAGCATTTCCCGTGCCTCCTGCATGAGGGGCGAGCGTGCTTCGGCCTCTTCCTTGGACAGCCCTTGGGTTTCCATCAGTTCGTTCACTTCGGCCTTGTAGTGCTTGTCGAAGGCCACGTAATAGTCGCCCACCAGGTGATCGCCCTTTATGCCGGTCGATCCAGGGGTCTTTCCTTCGCCGTACTTCTGCCAGGCCAGCATGGACTTGCAGATGTGGATGCCGCGGTCGTTTACTATGTTGGTCTTCACCACGCGGTTTCCGTTGGCTTCCATGATGCGCGCCAGCGAGCTGCCCAGCAAGTTGTTGCGCATGTGCCCCAGATGGAGCGGTTTGTTGGTGTTGGGCGAGGAATATTCTATCATTACCAGCGGGGCGTCCGCGGCGGCTGGCTTGAAACCATAGGAAGAGTTCCGGCGGATGTCCTCGAAGAGTTCAATCCAACACCGGGAGGAAACGGTCAAGTTGAGGAATCCTTTGATGACGTTGTACTTCTCCACGGTCGAGGCTTCGTGCTCCATGAGGTAGCGGCCTATTTCTTCGGCCGTCTCCTCCGGCTTCTTCCGGGAGAGGCGCAGCAATGGGAAGACGACCAGTGTGAGGTGGCCTTCGAATTCCCTTTTCGTCTTTTGCAGTTGTATGCTTCCGGGGGCTGCTTCTGCCCCGTACAGGCTTTTGGCCGCGGCCTGTATGGCGGCCACGAGTTTGTTTTCGATGTTCATTGGACGGGTTGTTTAAATATGATGTGGTACTCTGGCTTTGCGGATGCGGCAAGGCGCGCGGTGTTTCCACGCGGGCAAAGTTATGAAGAAAAAACGAGACCTCCGGAAGAAGCCGCCAAGGCTGTGGGGCAGGGTCGTCCCGTTCCTCCTTGAGGCCGGGCGTAGGCCGTGGCTTGTTTCCTGCGGTTGTTTCCGGGGAAAGTGCCGCCGTTTTTCCGGAAAAGCACTGCACCCTTGGAAGCGGGGAACGGAGGCATTTTCCTACAAGAAAAGCGGACTCCCGACGGGAACCCGCTTTTCTTTTTTGCCCTTCGGGCTGGAAAAATCATTGCAAGGCATCGGACAGTTCCGCACCGGCCTTGAATTTGGCAACCTTCTTGGCGGGAATGGTGATGGACGCTTTGGTAGAAGGGTTGATGCCTGTGCGTTCTCCCCGTTCGCTTACGGAAAAAGTGCCAAACCCTACGAGGGCTATCTTGTCACCTTCCTTCAGGGTCTTGATGACGGTTGAGACAAACGCGTCGAGCGCCTTCTTGGAATCCGCTTTGCTAAGCCCGGATTCCTCTGCCATGGCATTGATAAGTTCAGTTTTGTTCATAACAACAAATGGATGATATTGATAAAATATGATAAAAAGGGAATTTGATTTGGACAAATGTAATGCTAAAAGGTGAAAAAGCAAATAGTTAGGGGCGGAAAATCTGTATTTTTCGGGAATAAACGTAAATAAGGCTTTTGATTTGGCCTTTATCGATGGAAAAAAGTAGTACTTTTGCGGCGAATCATGTGAGACTTATTATTTCGTTAGTTGATGAACGGTACTCCTCCTGTTATTAAGAATCTGTTAATAATCAACGTCCTTTTTTTCATGGCCGACAATGTTTTAAGTCAGCGGGGCGTGGATTTGACGCAGCTTTTCGGGCTTTACTTTTTCGGCATGGAAGGTTATTTCCATATCTGGCAACCGGTCACGTACATGTTCATGCACGGTAGCCTTTCGCACATCTTTTTCAACATGTTTGCCCTGTGGATGTTCGGGCGGATACTGGAGGCCGTCTGGGGCGGACGCCGCTTTTTGACATATTATATGGTGTGCGGGGTGGGCGCGGCCATCATCCAGGAGCTGGTCCAGCTGCTCACCTTCTTCCATAGCATGGGCACAGGCGTCTTGAGTTATTCCGTTCTTATGCCCACCGTGGGTGCTTCGGGGGCGATTTACGGCATCTTGCTGGCTTTTGCCATGTTGTTCCCCAACGAAAAGATGTTCATATTTCCTTTGCCGGTGCCCGTCAAGGCAAAGTATTTTGTCGCGTTTTTCTTCGTGCTGGAGCTTTTTTCGGGCTTTGCCGTGTCGGACAACGTGGCTCATTTTGCCCATTTGGGCGGGATGCTCTTCGGTTGGGCGCTGTTAGTATATTGGAAGCGTAAGAACAGGTATGGCGGGAATTATAGACGATTTTAGGCGTCGCTTCCGGGAAGGCTCCGTCGTGTTGCGTTTGCTATACGTCAATGTGGGAGTTTTCCTGGTGCTTTCGGTATGCCGGGTGGTCGGTTGGCTGTTCGGCCTTTCCGGCGGCGGCGATGCCGGCTGGTGGGTCTCGTCGCTGATGTTGCCCCCTTCGTGGGGCGAGGTGCTCGTGCGGCCGTGGACGTTGCTGACGTATATGTTTTTGCATGCCGATGTGTGGCATTTGTTCTTCAACATGGTTTGCCTCTATGGTTTCGGCATGCTGTTCTTGATGTTCTTTTCGGCGCGCCACCTCCGGGGGCTTTACCTGTTGGGCGGCCTCTGCGGGGCTGTGGCTTTCCTGTTGTCAGTAATGGTGTTTCCCGTTTTCCGCGGGGGGCAAGGCCCTTTGCTCGGGGCGTCGGCCTCGGTGTTGGCGCTCGTGGCAGCTTTGGGTACGGCGCACCCTAACTATGGGGTACGGCTCCTGCTCTTCGGCCCGGTACGGATGAAGTATATAGCCATCGGCTTGGTACTCATTTCATTCCTCTCCGTCCCTTCGGCCAATGCAGGGGGCGAGATTGCCCACTTGGGCGGTGCTTTCGGGGGATGGCTTTTTGCTTATTCGCTGCAACGGGGGCGCGACGTGACGAAATGGTTGAACGCCCCGTTCGACTGGTTTGCCCGCCTTGGGGGAAGCCGGGGCGGTTTCCGCAGGAAGCGCCGGAATGTTTCGGGAAAAGCGCCGTATGAAAATCCGCACATGCGAGTACACATGGCCCGGAAGGCGGAGGACTGGAGGAATCCGTCGGTGCCGCCCGCGCCGAAGCCCGGCGAGTTGGACGGGATACTCGACAAGCTCAAGCGCTCTGGATATGGGAGCCTTACGGCTGAAGAGAAGCGGATTTTGTTCGAAGCAAGCAAACGGCAATGAAGGTAGGCAAGATCGTTTCCCGGTTTTTTCTGTGGCCCAATCTTTTTTGCATTGCCGCCATGCTGTTTTGCGCTTGGAATCCGTGGTTCATTGACCCGCGGGAGCATGCCTTGTGGGCGCTGGCCGGTTTCTTGCTCCCGCTCTTTTTCCTTTTGAATCTGGCCTTCACGGTGCTTTGGGTCTTTTTTTCCTGGAAATACGCCCTGTTTTCCCTTGTGGCCTTTGCCTGTTGCCAAGGGCAGCTCAGGGCCTACTGCCCGCTCAACCTGCGGGAGCGGGAGATACCGCCCCGGGGCGTGGTGAAAGTGCTGTCCTACAACGTGATGGGGTTCAATAACTTGCAGAAGGAGCCGTCGTCGGAAGACCTAAACCCCATATTGGCCTACATCAAACGGCGGGACGCCGACATCGTGTGCCTCCAAGAGTTCCGCTATGCCGGCAAGGACGACACGCGCCGCCTGACGGAGGAAGATATCTGTTCCGTACTGGCTAAATACCCTTACCATGCGTACGGGGGGAGCAAAGGTGGGGGCTATGTGAACTTGGCCGTCTTTTCCCGCTTCCCCATCCTTTCTTCCCGCAACGTAGAGTATGGCGAGTCGATGAACGCTTCCGTGCTGCATGAGTTGCTGGTCTATGGCGACACGGTCACGCTGGTCAATAACCATTTGGAATCGAACAAGCTGACGAAGGCCGACAAGGAGCTCTATGAGGAGATGCTCAACGAGCCGAACAAGAAAACCGTCTCGGCGGGCGGCCGTACCCTGTTGCGCAAGCTGGCCGACGCGACAGCCGTGCGCGCCGCGCAGGTGGATACCTTGTCGGAAATATTGCAAAACGAGGCCCGGCCTGCCGTCATTATTTGCGGTGACTTCAACGACATACCCGTCTCCTATGCCCACCGTGTCATGCAGGGAGACAGGCGTGATGCCTATATCGACGCGGGTTCCGGCCCGGGAATCTCGTACAACCAAAATAAGTTTTACTTCCGCATCGACAATATCCTTTACTCCGGGCGCTTCACGGCCTTGCGTTGCCGGGTGGACAACAGCATAAAGGATTCGGACCATTACCCCATTTATGCCTATTTGTCCATGGGAAACCCATAAAAACAAGGCTTAATGGCAAATAACCAGCCGTTTTTTTCCGGAAAGTACGGAAAAAAGCTATATTTGCGCGCTAATTTTCGTAAAATCACAAGCAAAAACAAATATAGAAATAAAAGCAAATAGTAAAAAATGAGAAACAAAGGATTTGTAAAGTTATTCTCGGTTTTGCTGATTCTGGCGAGCCTTTACTATCTCTCTTTCTCGTTCGTAGCTTCTTCCTATGACAAAAAGGCGGAAGCTTACGGGCAGGGGGATCCCGCCCGGGAGGAGGCATTTCTGGATTCCATAGCCAATGAGAAAGTGTGGTTGGGCAATACGCTCAAGGAGTGCCGCGAAAAGGGAATCAGCTTGGGCCTCGACCTGAAAGGCGGTATGAACGTCGTGATGGAGGTGTCGGTAGCCGACGTGTTGAAGTCGCTTTCCGACAACAGTTCCGACGAAGCCTTCAACCAGGCTATCGCAAATGCCCAAAAAGCACGTGAGAACAGCCAGTCGGACTACATCACCCTCTTCATCCGCGAGTATCAGAAACTGGCGCCGGGCAAGGGTTTGGCTTCCATCTTCGCCACCCGGCAGATGCGCGGCAAGATTTCGCCGCAAAGTTCCGATGCCGAAGTGGAACGCGCTTTGCGCGAAGAGGCACGGGCGGCCATCGATAACTCGTTCAACGTATTGCGTACCCGTATCGACCGCTTCGGTGTCGTGCAGCCCAACATACAGACGTTGGAAAACAGCTTGGGCCGCATCATGATCGAGCTTCCGGGCATCAAAGACCCCGAGCGTGTACGCCGCCTTTTGCAGGGTTCGGCTAACTTGGAGTTCTGGGAAACGTACCAATCGTCCGAAATATTGCCTTACCTTACGACGGTGGAAAACATCGTACGCTCCGTGCGGAGCGGGAAGAAGGACGCGGACTCCACCGTGGTGGCGCAGGCCGGGGTCGAAACAAGCGCGGACGCGGACTCCTCCTCGGCTTCCGACTCTGAAAGCAGCAGGCTGGCGTCCATCTTGAGGTCTTCCGTTTCCGGCGGGCAAAGCACAGGTATCACGGATGCGCAAGCGGCTGAGGAACACCCTTTGTTCTACTACTTCCAGCCCGTGCAGGGCTCGGCAAGCAGCTTGATCGGCTATGCTCGCGACACGGCGGCGGTGAATGCATGCTTTGCCATGCCCGAGGTTGTCAAGCAATTGCCCCGCGATTTGCGCCTGAAGTGGAGCGTGAAACCCGCAGAGTTCGACCCCACGGGGAAAATCTTCGAGCTCTATGCCATCAAGAGCACCGAGCGTGACGGGCGCGCACCGCTGGAAGGCGACGTGGTCGTAAGCGCCAAAGCCGACTTCAACCAGCACGGCCAGCAAGTCGTCAGCATGCGCATGAACACAGAGGGAGCCCGCGAGTGGGCACAGCTCACCAAACGCAACATAGGGCGTTGCATTGCCATCGTGCTTGACAATTATGTATATTCGGCTCCTGTGGTAAACAGCGAAATTACGGGCGGGAGTTCCGAAATCAGCGGCAACTTCACGCCTGAAGAGGCTGCGGACTTGGCCAACGTGCTGCGTTCCGGAAAGATGCCCGCCCCGGCGCACATCATACAGGAAGACGTCATCGGCCCGAGCCTCGGCGCGGAATCCATCCAACAGGGCATCGTTTCCTGCGTCATAGCCATCATCTTCTTGATGATTTACATGTGCCTCATGTATGGGCTTATTCCCGGCATGATTGCCAACGCAGCCATCCTGCTCAACTTCTTCTTCACTTTGGGAATCCTTACCTCTTTCCAAGCGGCGCTCACGATGTCCGGAATTGCCGGTCTGGTGCTCTCCTTGGGCATGGCAGTCGATGCGAATGTGCTCATCCACGAGCGTGCCAAGGAAGAACTCCGCGCAGGGAAGAACATACGCGATGCCATACACGACGGTTATAAGAACGCTTTTTCCGCGATTTTCGACGCGAACGTCACGTCCATCATCACGGGTGTCATCCTATTCTGGTTTGGTACTGGTACGATCCGTGGCTTTGCCACTACGCTCATTATCGGTATCTGCTGTTCGTTCTTCACGGCAGTTTACATGACCCGCCTTACCTACGAACACTTCCTTTCCAAGGGCAAATTCCAGAACCTCACGTTCAGTGGGCTGTGGAAGGACGTGTTGGTCGATAAGCACTACAAGTTTATTGAGAATTCGAAGCGCTACTTTACCATCTTCGGCATCCTCGTGCTTGTCTGCCTCGTATCTTTCGCCTTCAACAGACTGAACCCGAGCATCGACTTCACCGGAGGGCGGAATTACGTCGTACAGTTTGAGAACCCGGTTTCGGTGGAGGAAATACGCAAATGCCTTGATGAGAACGTAGGCCCCGATATCTTCAGCCAAGTCTTGGCCGTAGGTACCGACGGGACGAAGGCCCGTATCAGTACGAACTACCGCATTGATGAAAACAACATGCAGGTGGATTCCGAAATCGAGGCTTTGCTCTACAAGGGGTTGAAGCCGTTGCTCACGAACGACATCACGCTGGAGCAATTCGTAGACCGTGCCGACGACACGGGCGGCACCATCCTGAGTTCGCAAAAGGTAGGCCCCACGATGGCCGACGACTTGAAGGTTGATGCCGTATGGGCCGTCATCTTCTCCCTCGTCGGTATCGGTCTCTACATCCTCATACGCTTCCGCAACGTGGCCTATAGTATCGCCTCCACCGTGGCCTTGGCCTTCGACGCCCTCATGCTCATAGGCGTCTATTCGCTCTGCTGGAAGTTCATGCCCTTCTCCATGGAGGTGGACCAAGCATTCATCGGCGCCGTCCTCACTGCGGTGGGCTACTCCATCAATGACAAGGTGGTCATCTTCGACCGTGTGCGCGAATATTTCGGCCTCTACCCCATGCGTGGCAAGATGCAGATATTCAACGATTCGTTGAACTCCACCCTTTCCCGTACCTTGAATACGGGTACTTCGACGCTCGTCGTGCTCCTCTGCATCTTTATTTTCGGCGGGGAGAGCATACGTAGCTTCTCTTTCGCCATGATTGTGGGTGTCATCATCGGCACTTTCTCCTCGCTCTTCCTTGCCGCGCCCGTGGCTTATCGCCTCATCACGCGCAAGGAGCGCAAACAGAAGGTGGCTTGAATCTAAGGAAGCGCCCGCCTTTTCCCCCGGGAGGGGCGGCGCTTTCCCGTGTGAAGTATAAGGATTTGTCCGCTTGACGGGTGATTCAAACCCGGTCTCCCGAAAGGGAGGCCGGGTTTTTTCGTGCCCGTTTTCACTGCCTTGCCCTGCCCTACTCCCCAGTTGCCGCACGGGAGGGGGAACGGGGATGCAACGGTTTGCCGCTTAACGCCTTGCGGCGCCAGGCGGGGAAATACGGGGCTTGGCGTCCCTACCGCTGGGCTTTCCGTTGGTGTACTTCGAGGAGGCGGTTGAAGTCGATGTCGGCTTTTATCTTGTCCAGCACCCGGCGCACGACCATGTGCATCTCTTTCCCTTCGCGGTAGTCGGCCGGGCAGGCGAAATTGACGCGGTTTTCGCGTATCAGCCGCAGGGCCGTTTCCCGCTTGCCTTCCTCGGGGCCGTAGACGGCTATGGAATGCCCGCCGTGTTCCTTGACCATCTTCATGCAGGGCACGTCGGTGTCCCCGTCGCCGAAGTAGAGCATGCGTTCGAAGGGTACGGGGCGTTCGGACTCGGGTTTGTACTCGTTGATTTTCTTATTGTCGCTTACTTCCCGGATTCCCTTGTTGATTTTGAAGAGGAACTGCGTCTTGGCCGTGTAGTCGACGGCCACGGCGGGCCAATAGGCCACGCCGTCCACGTCGTAGAGGTAGGAGCAAGCGTAGATGTTTTCGAACTCGTGGGCAATGGGCGTTCCCTCTATCATTTCCTTCAGCCCTGAGGAATTGACGTAGTGGCGTATGTCCAACCCTATGGATGCGCCATATTCATTGATTTGGGCAAACCATTCGCGCACGCCCGGGAAGAGCTTTATCTTCGACCCGAAACTGCGGAACGATTCGCGCCGCAGGGAAATCCGGTTGCTGCGTGCGGTTTCGACCATCAGGAACATGTAGGTCAATATCCCGTTGGCGTCGTTTTCTTCGGCAAGCTGGCGGTTTTTCGCCCAGAATTCCTCGTTCCCTTTTCCGATGGCTTGTATGAACCCGAATTCCTGCATGCTTCCGGGCGCGAGGGTGCCGTCGAAGTCATAAATGAGGGCAATGGTAGGTCTTTTCGTTTTAGGCATAGTCTGTGTTCGGGGTTGATGCCATATGGGAATGGAAAAAGGAGCTAAGCCTGTTGCCTAACTCCTTCGTTTTCACCAGTCGGGGTGACTGGATTCGAACCAGCGACCACACGCCCCCCAGACGCGTACTCTAACCGGGCTGAGCTACACCCCGAATTTTGAAATCCGGCATTGCTTTTCTCTTAAAAAGCGGGGCAAAGGTAGTGACTGTTTCTGTGTTTTCCAAAAAGGATGAGGTATTTTTTGCTGTGTTTTTTGTTTCTTTCCGGCTTTTGGGTGCTTTCGGGCTTCGTTTCCCCCATGCGGCGGGCTTGTTTCTGGCGTGTTTCTTTCCAAGGCAGGCAGCGGCGGGAGTAAATACTTGCGGCACTTCCGGCCAAAAGCCTTGCATGTTTTAAGATAAGCGAGCTATAATTTCCGGAAAAGCCTTTGATATTCAATTAGAAAATATCAGGGGCTTTTGCACATACGGGCAGGAGTTGTTCCTTTATCGCACGATGCCTGCCGTCTACTCCGTTACCGGTCGGACTAAAAACATGTTATTGATTCTCGTACCACCCATGGTTAATTCCGGACGCTGTTGCAAATGAGTTCCTTGATAATCACCTCCTGCAAACGTGGTAATTTGGGCGCTTGCCCATTTAGTTCCGCTGAGATATGCAGCATTAGAGCTATTGGGATAAAGTATTCCATTGGCACTATATCCATAAGTCTGTACATCGTCGAAACAAAGCATCTCGCCGTTTATTTTGCTGGTCAGCCACACGCGGTGATGCCCCAGGAGGGTATCATAAGTTTGCTCGCAATTTAAGATTAACCGCCACCATTCCGCTTCAGTAGGCAGTCGCCAGTTATCCCCCAACTGGGTTCGGGCGATGTCGTAGCGCGGGTCGCCGCTGATGTTCTCCGGCAGGGAGTTTACGTCCAGCGCCTCCCATTCGGTCGAGTAGTATTGTATGCGCCCCGACGCATCGCCCCATGCGAACAAGTCCCACTCCAAGGCGGTTTGTGAGAAGAGGCGCGTGCCGGGGACGAAGGTGGGCTCGTGCGCGATGTAGGCTCGGGCGTAGCGCCGTACGATGAGGTTCCCGCTTGCCCAGTAGAGCGTCTTCCCGCCGTCGGAAAGTATGCCCATGTCCACGCGCCGGTCTACGGTGTCGAGCGGGGAGTCGTAGCGCACGGTGGTGGAATCGGTCCCGAACACGGGCCGTATGGAACAGCCCTGGTAGCGGTAGTCGCTGCTGACCTGCCCCTTTCCGCCCGTGCCCACCCAGAGTGAGGTGGCGCCCACCCCGTCCGCTTGCCTCGTGCCGGTCCAGTAGTATCCGCGTTGTCCCTGCATGTAGTATTTGTTTCCCTGCCTCATGCCCGCCATCGGCAGGAAAATGCTGTTCCCGTTGGGGCCTGTCACCCGGTATCCTTCCACTCCGTCCAAGGTCTCTTTCCTCCAGGAGCATCGTTCGAGCAGTTCCCTGGCCTCTGCCTCGGTGGGCAGTTTCCAATACCCGCCCAGCTGCATATGGGGCATGTCGTAGACTGTGCGGCAGATGTCGGGCAGTGGGTCTGTCCCCCCGTAAAGGTCCGAGATCCAGTTCCCGGCGCTGTCATGCACCTGCGCCGTGGTGGCCGTTCCCTGGGGGTCGGCCCATCCGTAGAGCCCCCCTGCCTCGTAGGGCTCGTTGGCGCCGATGTTGCAGCTCGCCCAGCGTACGGACAGCCCTAGGTCGACGGCCTCGGGCGTGGTTTCCCCGCCCCCGCCGCCCCCAGGGGCGGCTTCTGGCCCGTCGGATGAGCAGGCGGTGAGGCACACGAACATCGCTGGTACGAAGAAACGGAAGAAGGGTGGCAACGTTCTTTTCATGGCGCACAAGGGGTTGGGAGATGGAACAGATGCCCCAAATATATGGAGATTTGGAGGTTTTTCAAACAAGCGCCGCATATTTTTCTGGAAACATGCGGCACTTCTGCAAAAAAGCCCTGCATGTTTCCGGGAAAAACCATGCATCGGCCACGAAAAAGTCTTGCCATACCCGCTGCCCTGCGGCAAGGCTTTCCGATGGATGACCGGGGGCGCTCCGGTGTCAGTAGGTGGTGATTTGTCCGCCGTCGGAGGCGGCGTGGCGGACGAGGAGCTCTTGTGCGTACTGCGCGGTGCGGAGCACGCCGTCGCGGTTGCCGTCGTATCCGTTGATTAGGATAAGTATGTGGCGGGTTTCGGGGCAGAGTTTCGTGCGCTCGTGGTCGCTGGTCGGAGTCCCTATCCCGCCCTCTTCGTCGCGGTAGACGGGCAGGTTCTCGATGTTCAGGCTGCCCCGCCCTATCCCCTCGTAGGGTTCCCCGGCGCGCCCTATGCCCAAGGTGAGGCGCGTGCCGCGGATTTTGTCGGCATCGAAGCCCCCGATGCTGTATCCGTAGGCCATGGAGGCGAGGTTCACGAGGTCGGCCAGCGTGTGGATGCGGTAGAGCCCGCGCCCGGTCAGCACCCTCCGTATGAGCGCTTCGGCGGCGGGTCGGTAGCGGCTGGGGTCTTTGCCGAAGAGGCGGTAGGCGCGGCGCGTGGCGGCTATGGGCGGCCAGAGTTTGAGGCTGTCGGGGGTGAAGCGGGCGCGCAGTCCTCCGGCGAGGGCTTCGATTTCCTGCCAGAGCCCGGGGCAGTACGGCGTGTTCCGGGCTTGCGCTTCGAGGGCCGCCCCGCAGAAGCCGGGGCAGAGGGCGCGTATCTCGGGCGTGACTACGATGTCCATCTGTACGGGGCTTATTCGCAAGTTTCGCGGTAGAAGTCGAGTGCTTCGAAAATCTGTTCCTTGCCAGCCGTTTGGTTGAGGGCTATGTCGCCTATGTCGCGAAGGAGGGTGAAGTTGATGGTGCCCGCGGTGTTCTTCTTGTCGTGGAGCATGAGCTCGTAGAGCGTGTCGTAGTCGTTGCAGGTAATGGTGCAGTGTCCCCAGTGTTCGCGTATGAAGCGTGTGGTTTGGTGCAAGGCCTCGTGGGGGAAGCCGGTGAGTTTGGCCGACAGGTAAAGCTCGCATACGATGCCCCATGCGACGGCGTACCCGTGGAGGGCGGGCCGGCCGGTCTGGAAGGAGAAGCTCTCGAAGGCGTGGCCTACGGTGTGCCCCAGGTTGAGTGCCTTGCGCAGCCCTTGCTCGCAGGGGTCTTGGGCCACGATACCTTCCTTGATGCGGACGGATTCGCCGATGAGCCGGGCCAGCTGCCGGGTGTCGCCGGTCTCCCCGGGCTGCCGCTTGAGGAGTTCGGCCCAATGGGCGCGGGTGCTGATGAGCCCGTGCTTGAGCATTTCGGCGTAGCCGGAGGCGAGGTTCTGGCGGTCGAGGGTGTGGAGGAACTGGGTACAGATGAGTACGGCGTCGGCGGGCCTGAAGGCTCCCACTTCGTTTTTCAGCCCGTTGAAGTTGATGCCCGTCTTCCCCCCCACGGCGGCATCGACCATGGCGAGCAGCGTGGTGGGCAGGTTTACGTAGCGGATTCCGCGCTTGAAGGTGGCCGCGGCGAAGCCCCCGAGGTCGGTTACCATCCCGCCCCCCACGTTGAGCAGGAGCGACTTGCGCGTGGCGCCCTGCGTGCTTAGGGCGGTCCAGACGTGGCAGAGCGAGTCGATATCCTTGTGGATGTCGCCCTGCGGGATGGAAATGTGGGTGAAGGCCGTGCCTTCCAGCGTGTCCTTGAGGAGGGGGAGGCTGTGCCGTCCGGTGTTTTCGTCGGTGAGCACGAACAGGCGGTCGTAGTCTTTCCCCCGGAGTATGCCGGTGAGTTCGCTGCCCAAGTCGCAGCAAAGTTTGATTTCTTGCTTTTCCATGGGTTGGAGGGAGTTTGGATTGTGTTTTCGGAAGGCAAACATACCCCAAATTCTTTAAAATGACAATTTTTCCCGACGATTATGCAATTTTCCTCGACTGGGAGGCTTAAACCAAACGGGTTTTCGGGTGTCTTAAAATTAGGTCAAACTAATTGAAATAGAATGAAGCAGAGAGTGAGAACCCTGTTATGCCTCGTGGCCTTGGCAGGCTGTGGGTTGGCCTGTGGTCCGCAGGCATTGGGACAGACACAGAAGGACGGTTCGGTTGAGGGACGCGTGTTGGAGAATATACACGAAGGAGGGACGCCTGTGGAAGCAGCCTCGGTGCGGGTACTTTCCCTCCCGGACAGTGCCTACGTGGACGGGGCGGCGACAGACTCGGCAGGCTACTTCCTCGTCAAGGGCTTGGCATTGGGCAACTATGCGGTGGAGGTCAGCATGACCGGCTACGAGACGGAGTACCTGGACGTGCAGCTGGTTGCCGGGAAAAGTGCCGCCGATTTGGGCGAAATCATGCTGGGCAGTTCCGACATTCTGCTTGATGGATTAAGGGTAACGGCCAATGCCATACAGGTTACCGTCGTGGAAGACACGATAGTCTACAACGCAAATGCGTTCCGCGTGCCCGAAGGCTCGATGCTGGAAGACTTGATCAAGAAACTCCCCGGCGCGGAAGTCAGCGACGACGGGACGATTACGATAAACGGCAAGGAAGTGAAGAAAATCCTGGTAGACGGGAAGGAATTCTTCAGCGACGACCCGAATGTCGCCTCCAAGAATTTGCCGGCCAACATGGTGGATAAGCTGAAGTTCTACGAACGGCAGTCCGATTTCGCCCGGGCCACGGGAATTGACGACGGGGAAGAAGAAGTCGTGATAGACCTTTCGGTGAAGAAAGGCATGAAGGACGGTTGGGTCGGCAATATCTTTGGCGGGTTGGGCAGCGAAGACCGCTACGAGGCCGCCTTGAGCGCGAACCGTTTCCTTGATGATTCTTACCTGTCGATAGTGGCCAACCTGAACAATACGAACAATCAGGGCTACCGCGAGATGGGCGACAGCGGCCGGGGGCGCGATGACAACAACGGCGGCGTTACCGCCTCGAAACACGCCCAGGTTGGGTTTGCCAAGGATTGGGGCGAAGTGTTCAAGATACAGGGCGACTTCGGCTATCGCCACTCGGACACGGACACGCGGACGGTGCGGCATTCTGAAACCCAGTTCAATGATTCCACCGGGGAATCGTCCGATTCGTGGAATGCGTCGTCGCGGAGGCGTGACGAGTTTAACGTCAATTTCCGGTTGGAATGGAAGCCGGACTCGATGACGACCATCATTTTCCGTCCTACCCTTTCCGTTTCCAAGACGGACGCTTACAGCGAAAGCACTTCAAGTACGGACAGTTGGGAACGGCGCTTCGACTATTCCCAGATGATGGATACGCTGAACAACTCATACGTCAACAGCAACGAGTCAAGTTCCGAAGACAATTATTCAAACTTCCAAGCCGGCGGGCGCTTCAACTACATACGCCGTCTGAACAGCCGCGGGCGTAACTTTTCGATCAACTTGAACTATACCTACCAACGCAGCACTTCCGACAATTACAGCTACTCCAATTTGCAATATTTCCAACTTGACAGTATCAACAGGTACAATCGCTTTGACGACGGGGAAAGCCGCAACCACAACTTTAGCGTCGGTGTTTCCTACTCCGAGCCGGTCTTCAACCGCAGTTTCCTGCAATTTACCTATACGTTCAGCTACCGTAAGGCCACGTCTGACCGCTACGGTTACGAATACAACTACGCTGGCGACGAAACCGACCCGGCGAGCTGGTATGACGTCGATTGGTCTTCCCTCTCGCCGGATACCACCTTGAGCAGCTGTTATGAGAATATCTACATGACGCACAACATCGGTGTGAACATGCGTCACATAGGCGAGAAGTACAACCTCTCCTACGGTATCACCGTCATACCCCAGCATTCGGAGACGAACAACCTGTTCGGCCCCAATATGGACCGGGGTAAAATGACGCAAGACGTGGTCAATTGGTCGCCGAACCTGCGCTTCCGCTACCGCTTCAACAAGCAGGAAAGCCTGCGTGTCAACTACCGCGGGCGCAGCAGCGCGCCGAGCATCGAGAACTTGCAGGACGTGATCAGCATGACCGACCCGCAGAACCTGCGCTACGGTAACCCCACGCTGAAGCCTTCTTTCTCGCACGACGTGAACATCGACTACAACAAGTACGACACCGAGACGCGCCGCAGCTTCATTTCGTTTGTCAATTTCGGCCTCACGCAGAACAACACGGCGAACATGACGCTTTATGACCGCACGACCGGTGCGCGCGTGACAAAGATAATGAACGTGAACGGAAACTGGAACGTCGGGGCGAACTTCGGCTTCAACTCCCCGCTCGACCGGAAGAACCGCTTCAACATCAACACTTTTACCCGCGGAAATTACAGCGAGAGCGTGAGCCTTGACAATGCCACCCTGGAACTTGAGGACATCCAGCAGATACTGGCCAACCACGGGGCAAGCACTGAGAACGTGACCAGCGTGACCGACCTTACGAGCGACCAAATCAACTGGTTCTCCGCCCCCGAGAGCAAGACGCGGAGCCTCACGCTGAGCCAGAACCTGACGGGCAGCTACCAGAACGAATGGTTTGAGTTCCGTGTGAACGGGAGCATAAGCTACAACAAGGTCACCAACAGCACACAGACGACCAACAACCGCGAAACCTTTGACTACCGTGCCGGGGCGAGCACGAACATTACCCTCCCGTGGGAAATTTACGTCTCCACCGACTGCAACTACACGCACCGGCAGGGTTACAGCTCCGGCCTCCAGAACAACATGGTCATGTGGAACGCGCAAATCTCCAAGAGTTTCCTGCGGAACAATGCGGCCACCATACGGTTCAAGATATACGACATCCTGCGCGAGCAGAGCAACGTGAGCCGCAACATCAGCTCCATCACGATTACCGATACGGAGTACAACACGTTGGGCAGCTACTTCATGGTGAACTTCGTCTATAAGTTCAACACCCTTGGTAACCGGTCGGCTCGCCGGGGCAACAACCGCGGCCCGGATGGCGGTAGTGTCCCCATGGGGCCTCCTCCCGGTGGTGGAGGTGGCGGAGGCGGTTTCGGTGGTGGAGGTGGCGGAGGCCCCTTCTGAAAGCCGCTTCCCTTGTCCCGGTCCATTATCCTTTACCGGTCGCCGGCAGCCCGCTTCGCCCCACCCCCATTGGCGAAGCCGCTGCCGGCGGCCGCTTTCTTTGTGCCCGGCCGTTGCGTCCGGAGCCGATTTCGTCGCGCCTTTCCCCACACAGTGCCGCATTTTTTGCCCGGAAGCCCTTGCGGTTCCAGGTGGAAGTCCCGCCGCTTCTGAGAAAATTTCCGTCCTTTCGTAAAGGACAGGCGTAATAAGAAGGGATAACCATCTTTTGTCCTTTTG
>CAYTPX010000036.1:0-17819 GCA_964439955.1 uncultured Bacteroidaceae bacterium
ATCCCAAAAGTTTATGGGAATTTTTGGATTAGAGATTAAAGTAGCATGACATAGAGTGCCCGTTTTCCGCTGCGGGGCGAGTCGAAACATACGTACTTTCCCGAAGGAGAAACACGCGGATGAAGGTCGCATGCAATATGGCACTTGAAGTCTTTCGTCTGAAACCGCTTAGGCGAATATACACTGGCCAAAAGCGAAACCTCGAGATTCTCGACATTTGCTTTGTAGAGTTTCGCCATTCGGTATTTGTCGGGATAAGTATCGGTCACAAACTCCACGTCCGAAACAAAAGACTGATGTCCGTCGGAATTCAACTTATCGCTCGCTATGATCCGATAGCTATTGACATCGGCCATATCATACAGCACATGACAACTATGTCCGTCGATAATGCAAGAAGTAATCAACTGATTTTTCTTGTTCCACACATAATGCGACCCCGATTCCTGCGTAGGCAACGCAAATAACCGTCCCTCCTTGCGGTCGTACACCATTATCTTTGTCAACCGTTTCATGTAATCTCCTTTCATGGGAATCCTACGGTAGAGAAACGAAATGTAGCGGCCATCGTAGGAAAACTCCGAATGTGTCACAAAATGCAAATAGCCACTCCGGCAATTGGAATCAACCGTTTGAGCCAATTCGGACAAAGACACCAATAATTCCCGTTCACCTGTTTTCAGATTAACCAAAAACAAACCCGATGCCGAAGGGTATTCCTCATCAGTCAATCCTCCGTCCGGATAAGGATAGCCATATCCCGGCATGCAACGCTCCAAACGTTCATAACTGAACGAAGTGGCCAAACAGGCATTGGCATCCACATGTATCGCATCAATGGGGAAACCAATCACCCGCTCTGACAAGGTAGCTATTTCCATAATCTTGGAAACAGGCTTACCATCCATTGCGGTATTGTATATAATATGTGTGGAGTCCAGCCACTGCAGGCGGCATCCTTTATGATAGTTCCAAGCATACGAGAATCCCAACGGATGCCACTCGCTCATCACACCGTCCCGGAAATCAAAATAACCAACCTCCAAGCCTTCGCCGGGCTTCGGCATCCGCAAGTCAAACGAGTTATGGCAAGCCAAAAGTTTGGTTTCATCCCAAGAGAAAGGGCTCACGTCGTGGAAACCGAAGAAATAGTCTTCCCGAGAATTCCACTCCCCCGCAAAATACTCTTTCCTGCGCGGCAACAAATCGAATACCCCCTGATACGCATTCCTCACCGCCTGCTTCAAGGCCGGATTCTTCCGTACCAAATTGTAGACAAATGATTCAAGGCTGTTCATCGCTCTTCTGTTGTTTGTTTAATTCCGAAACTACCGCTTTAAACTTGCCCGCCTTCGTGCGAGGAATCTCATCCACGTATTCGAATTTTACTTCTATTGTCGGGCTAATCCACTGGGCAACATTGGTAAGTAAAGCCTTTTCGGTATTTGCAAGATAAGAACCTCTTCGGACAATACGGATTACTATTTCGCCCAATTTTCGTTGTACTACTTGAGCTTCCTTTATCCCATTAGCATTAGTAAATATTGAAGCGAAACGTTGAATATGAACACCCTCCGGTGTTATTATATAATCCTCCACACGACCCAATATATCCTTAATAACCTGTGAATTCAATCCACAAGCACATTTCTCCTCCGCAAACATAGCCGTATCCCCATTTTGATAACGAATAAAAGGCATTCCATAATTCATAAAACCAGTAGCCAATATATTTCCTTGCATGCCACCCTTCACCTGTTGTGGGTTTTCCAACTCCATGTGGCCAAACTCAATATCCTCATGATACGTCCCGCATTTACAGTGTGTGGCAATGGCCGCCTGTTCTGAGAAGCTATACAGCTCATGAATCTGCACCCCTTGGAACACGCGTTGCAGGGTCTCCACTTGGTTCGGATAAATCTTCTCTGCCCCCGTAAAGATATGTTTGGGAGGATCCTGCAAAGCCAAACCCGCCTCCTCAAGTTCACTTGCCAAGGCCGTCATGATGGAAGGATAACCGATAAAGTACTCTATATTTTTTTGGTTTAAGAACTTTGCTATCATCATGATCTTGTCTGCTGAAATCTGTTGCGCATTCAAGAAATAACGATGCAACACCCTGTCATATCGCCAATAAGGAGGGCGACGGGTTGTAACAGGGACAACAGGACGCCCTGTGGAATTCAAACAAGTCTTCCCAAAGTCAAAGCCAAAACGGTTCTTATATCGTTGGTCAACTGCCCAATAATAAGGCACACTGTATTTAGTCAAAAAGAAATTAAGCGGCTTACCCGTAGAACCACTCGTATGGAACGGCACTAAATCCCCTTTCCGGATATTATCCGCAACCATCCCCTCTCCGAAAGCACGCACCTCCTCTTTCGTCAGAATCGGGAACTTCTGCAAATCCTCCAAGCCCTTAAAATCCTGAGGCGACAAACCGGCATCCGAATACTTCTTCCGATAAAAGGGGCAATGATTATAGGCATGCTCAATAATCTTATAAAGATGTTTCTCCTTATAAGCCCGTATTTGCTCACAACTCCACCCTTGTGTTGAATCCAAGAAGTCCAGAATTCGGAAGAACTCATCATTAAAACGCTGTTTCTTCAATTTATATCCATGCAAAGAAACAGCCACATTCTGCAACCAATAAGGCAAAGAGGAATAGAGGGATATTGCATTCATATTCGTCACTTCTTTTTATAAAATAAATCAGTAACAATAGGACAATATTGATTGATAAAATAAGTAATAGGGAATACCGTTATTACACTTATGGAAGCAACTAATATAGAGACTATATATGAAGGATCAGGGAAGATATATTTAAATATTATTCCCCAAATAGCCGGAACACCACCAGATAGAAAATAAAAGATTATTGAGTTTTTTCCTATATAATTCAACCATCCGATTTTAGGAATATGATGGCATAAACTAATTAGAGAAAGAATCCCTAAAATAGAGACAACCAAAGCATATAGGGAAGAAACTACATCAATCTTCATTGTCCATAACATTATAATCAAATACCCCCCCCCCCCTGAAATTAAACATATTTTTGCAGAAAGAAGAAAAGAAAACCGTTGCTCATATTTTCTAAAAATTCCACCTAATAACATATAAAGTATAGCCCGGAAAGCCTCTTTATAATGCCAAGGATAAGCAGGGAATCCTTTCATCTCTAAATATTCAGCCGTAAAATATAAAATCAATCCGACAATAAAGTACGCACTCCAGAAATCGGATTTGCAGCATTTATAACCTATCCAAACAAACAGCATTAACAGAAACTGGGCTACAACTAAAGCTGCAACAAACCATGAGGCAGTACCTCCTAACAAATCCCATAGATAACTAGAAAAATCTATGTCGCGACTCCTATATACCATCTTAGGAATCCAAATCAAAGTACAAAAAATAAAATATGGCCATAGAAGTTTTGAAAAGATTGCTCGCGTTCGATGTCTGTAATTAACTTCCTCCCCCTTAAAAAACAAATACCCAGAGACAAAAAAGAAAGAAGTTAAAAAGAAAGGCTTAAAGAAATAACTATAAGGAAATGAATCAATCCCATAACGGGATTCTGAATGCAGAATAAAAACACATACCATGCAAATTGCACGTACCGTGTTAATCCAAGTAAGTTCCTTACTCATCGACAATATTCTTCCTAATAAATAATGTACCTATCATGACCATAAACAACCAAGTTTATGACTACTAAACCGTTTAAGTAGTTGTAGCACAGCTTTTAATCGATACCATATCCGATACCAATACTCGTTACTGCTCTTTCCTTTCTCTGATGTAACATTCTTATCATATCGACGATATAATATTAAACTCTGATTAAAAAAATATATCGGCCTACACATTGCAAAAGCAACCAAACCAATCCATGCATCATGCATCATGCAATCCTTAGGAAAGGGTAAGGCCTTTTCTAATACTTCACGTCGAAAAGCACAACAACATCCACGAAATGGAAATCTCCACATTCGACTAATTTTTAAAGGATTATAATTATATTCCTTTTCTATCACCACATTTCCTTTAGCATCAATCACTGCATTATTACTCCTCACAAACTTAAATTTATACAGCAATGACAGCATGACCGCAACTTTATTAGACATCCAAATATCATCTTGATCTGATAAAAAGATATAATCCCCTCTTGCATGGAGAAGCGCATTTTCGAAATTAGCAGTCACCTTATAATGCAATTGACTATAATGATATATTTTCTTTTCCCTATTTGTATAATGTAAAAGACGAATACGATGATCTGCAAACGATTCTATTATTGAAATAGTTGAATCTGTAGAACCATCATCTGAAATGATAAGTTCATCATTTTCCTCCAGCTGAGACAATATAGATTCTATTTGCTGACGTATATAAAGTTCCCCATTATGAGAAGCCATACAAACTGAAACCATAATTCAACTATGCTTATCGTAATATCGTACCACAGAAATTTTGCGAGCAATTATATACAAAAAATAATAATAAATCAGCGAAGGAAAAGATAAATACTTTGCCCAATGATAATTAAACAAGAAAGAAAAAAAAGAAAACAACCGACATTGTATCATTATAAGGAATGTAAATCCAAAATTCTTCCGTAGTATTTTCTTCAACTCTTCGATATAGCATGTATCCATTCCTCTACGAGACATTAGAACAAAAAAAGTGATTGCTCGTTTCTTTAACACTTTATCGTATTTACTCCCATGTTTTGCGCGAACTAGGCATATCATTTTTTCATACAAATACAGATGAGAACAAAAATGCCTTTCATCTTTCATTTTTTTGCTAATAGAATCACTATTCGTTTGTCGATAAAAATAATCCGCCTGGATACACGGAGATTTCGCATACCTATAATGTGCTCCCGCCAATATATTCTGGATATTAAAATCTGAATCCTGCCATGAAAGAACCTGCTCATCCCAACGGATTTTCCATTGCCTCAAATATTCCAACCGATATATATTGTTCCATACGACAAACGGTAACCGAGGAAGTAAAAACCAAAAAAGATCATCGTAAAAATAGGGCTCAACACCTGTAAACAGTTTACCATTATTGTAATCAGAACCACGAAAAATCTTAGAAGGGAAAATAGCGAAATCCAACTCCTCGTACTTATCCATATATGCCACTCTTTGAGCCAAAGAAAATGGAGCAACATAATCATCAGAATCAAAAAATATGATATACTTCCCTTTTGCCATATCCATTCCTATATTACGGCAAGTTTGCGCCCCTTTCGGCAAACGATTCCGAGAAATTACATGAATTCGACGATCTGTTTTCGAAAACTGCAACAATAATTGCATCGTTTGTTCTTCCGAACCATCATCCACCAAAAGCAACTCCCAATCTTGATATTCCTGACTAACAATGCTATCAAGCATTATCCTCACATATTCCGTATTATTATATACCGGTATTACAATAGAGACCATATTCGACATAACAAATGATCAGTTCTTTCTACGATAATAAAACAAAGGAACAGCACACAAATATACCCAAGATTCTACTTCCCATAACCAATAAGGACGTTGGATAAAAGATATGACATAAAGAAAGAACAACCCTAAACCTAACCGAGACGGGAAAACAAAAACAGCAGAAAGAAAACAAAGGAATATTATAAGCATTCCAATAATTCCATACATTAATACGTAATTTTTATAAGAACTATTTGCGGTATTATTAAAGTGATCTTTCATAAAACTTGTTCCTTTTCCGACAAGATATTCAGACCCACTTAGCTGTTCATATGTCCGACGGAAATCATATGTATTTCTATTATTCCCTTTTACCCCTTTCTCACTGTCATAAGCCAAACGATTTATTATCAAAGTTTGAATCACTTCATTTTTACTTTTATACATATAGAGCCACCCCATTCCAGCAAATAAACAAATTATCAGTAATATACGACATATACGATTCAAGGAAACTCCCGACATTAAATTATAAAGAAGCCAACCTGCAAAAAGTAAAATATATGCAGCTAATGATAAACTAAAAACAAGAGATAAAAGAAAAATAATATTTTGAGCTTTTTTTAAAACATACCCATTGATATATAAAAAGAAAGCACAATACATTCCTAAATGCCCTGGCTCTGTAAATACACTACGGAAACGCAAAAATTCTCCAAGCCTATATTCTGTAATAAAAAAGTAATAATTTAGGAATGGTGGATACCAAGTATTACTTGGATGATTTATTTTAACTGCTGGAAAAGAATAACCACATAACCAAATAAGATATGCCACAAGAGAAATTGCAAGAATCAAAGAAAAGACATTAATCGTTATAGTTTTCAGCCGATAACATTCCTCTGTTCTCATAGTCAAGATACAAAAAAAAGGCAAACAATACTTAACCAATACGATTGCCAAATTTTGCAGATGTTCCGCGTGATAAATTCCAATCCAAACATAAAAGGCAAAAAGCGAGAAAGCAAAAGCGACAAAACGAGATGAAATTTTCCTTTCCAACATCACGCGAAAACAGAGGAAAAGAATTATCGCAACGTAACCTACTACCGCTTTTCCCCATAAAAACCAAGGTCCAGCAGACTGAAGAATAACGATAAAAGCTAATATAATACTCGCCTGCGACAAGAATTCTTTATGAGACCTTATTTCCATTCGCTTTTAAAAACAAAAAACTAATTAACTTCAACCGACTATTCCAATACACCAACTGCCCACAACAAACTATCTCCACCATTATAGACAAGGCGGAAATCGTATAGACATTTATTATTCCGAAAAGATATAAGACTGCAAGACCTACGAAATAGGAAATGCAATTTTGCACCATTACGCGCATATAGACTTTGGAATAACCGAAAGGAACCAAACGGTTGCCGCCCATAAACAGATTGAGCGAAGAGAAGATAACCGAGATTCCCAAGATCCGCATAACGTCGGTCGCCATCTGAAGTTCCAGTCCCGTGAAGACTTTTACAATCCATGGGCTCAAGCAGAACAATATAAGGTAAACTACCGTCACTATCACCCCTATCCCCTTCATCAGACGATTCAGGAATCGGATGTTCCGTTCGCGTGAGATACGCGGGAAAGTCACTTGCGAAACCATTGAAACGGGTATCTTGATCAATCGGACAATCTTCTCGCCCAAGTCGTATATCGTAACCTCGCTCATCCCGAGGAACGCACCGACCACCAATTTGTTCACATTCGCATAGAGCTGGACAGAAAGCGTGGACACGAACAAAGGCAGGCTGGCGGAAAAGCCAGCCCCTATTTCCGACCTTTTAGGCAAGCGAAAAGAGATGTGTTCTTTCCGCTTCACGATATAGAGAGCCATCATTCCTCCCACCAAAGAACCTATCCCATTCAGCAACGGAACATAAAGATAATCTTCCGGACGATGGACTACCGCAAATATGGCTACAACGAAAAGCAAACGGGCAGAAACATTGACCAATGTTATATACTTCATCTTCTCGATTCCCTGAAAGAACCAAATCGGAAGAAGCAACTCATTTATTGTCAGCAAATAAGAAAGTGCATAGACCCAATAATGCTTCTGAAAGAACGGGACTGTGGAAATCACCGCAAAGTAGACCACGGCACAAAGCAACCACAGGAGAAACTTGCAGAAATAGGTGGTGGAAACAATACGCGACAGCTCGTATGAATTGTCCCGATGGACGGCCACTTCGCGGGAAGAGGACATATTGAACCCGAAATTGATGAGCAACGACACATAAGTCATCAAAGTCTGCCCATACAATACTACCCCATACAATTCCAAGCCAACCACCCGGACAAGATAAGGATAGGTCAAGAGCGGGAAAGCTATAATGAAGATTTGCAAGACACTCAAATACGAGAAGTTTGCAAATAGGGTCTTATTGTTCCGGAGTTTACCGCGTATATCCACTTACTTGTATAGGTTTAGGCTTTTGGACGAAAAGAAATTTTCGTCTATTATGGGAAAAGAAAATCAATCCCCGCTTCTGTTTTTAAAATCTCCGTTTTTCCGAGCTCAGGATGCAACGGGTGCGGCATCCGCCCGTCAGGGGTCGAGCTTCTCGCAGTACCATTTGGGGATGTGGACCAGGACACCGACCGTGGCCAAGCTCACCACCACGTAGTAACGCCCCTTGTAGCGCGTCAGCTTCCCCTCCAGGCCGGCAAACGCCCCGTGCGTGACCCGCACCCGGCTGCCCGGGCGCGCTTCGGCCTCGTCTGCGCCCAAGTACACCGTACCCCGGTACTCCGGGTCGCACACGGCGCGGAACCTGGCCATCTCGCAGTCGCGGATTTCGGCGGGAGCGCTCCTGTCGGCCCGCTCCAACACGCGGAAAGGGACGGGGGAAGCGGCCGACAACTTGCCCAAGAAGGACGCGATGAACGTTTTCTTCAGGAACAACAGGTTATGCACCGCGGGAACCAGCACCCGGCGCACCTTGCCTTCCTTTCCGGCCTGCTCCGCATAACGCATCGGAACGAAAACCTCCAGCCCTTCGCCCTTGAGGAAAGAAGCCAAGTGCTCTTCCTTGCACCAGAACGTACGCAGGGCGTACCAAGTGGAAGCCGGGAGGGACGGTTGGGAAGCTGGGTAAAAGGCCATAAAAAGGGATAAACTGGTTTTCACTTTCCATCCGGCATCCTCCCCGGGGACGCCACCCCCTCCTCCCGGCAAACGCATGGCGGCACGGGAAATGGGGAAAAGGGGAAGCCGGAAGGGTTTGGCCCACACGGTAGAACCCTGTATAAGGGAACGTAACCCACAGAGTGCCGTACCGCAGTACCAAATCGCGTGCAAAAGTAGCGCAAATAATAAGGACAAACAAACATCCGTCCTTTAATTTTTCCGCCTGCGGTTTCCCATTCTTCCCCAATCGTGGCACTTTTCGCCCTAAGGGCCTATGTCCCAAAAACAAAGGCCACGCGATCCTACGCAGCGTCCCGCTTGCGCGGCCCGATGCGGCCACCGCCACAAGCCTTTGACGTTTTTTTTGAACGCGGCAGCACCAGTAGGGAAAAGTACCGGCACTTACGGGACAAAGCGCATAACCTTTTTTCCCAATATCTCGCATTTTTGTATTATCTTTGCCTCCCATGCAAACACGGGCAGACATTAATTATGGAAATAAAGGAACTTACTTACGACAATTTGATAAAAGGCGATTCCGGGAACAACGACACCGGCGGAATCATATACCTGAAGGACGTCAAATTGTCCCAAATGCGGCATTATGACATCCCCTTGCGCCTTGATTTCGTGGCCATCGTTTTTTGCGAAAAAGGGCAATATACCCTTTTTGTCAATGCACACCGGCATATAGTGAAAGCGGATGACTTGTTCATAAACATCCCCGAGAATATCATTAAGATTGATTATGAATCATCAGACGAAGAGACCTGTTGCGACATTTTGCTCATCGCTATCGATTTTCTCCGGCAGACGAACTTCATAGGGGCGGACATGCCCGCCTACCGATACCTGAAGGAAACGCCCATCTTGTCCTTGGACGAGGAAGAAAAAGGGGTGATGGGCATCATGGACAACATCTACGGGCTTATCTCGGACAGCGAGACCAATGCGGACATAATGCGCAAACTGCTGACAGGAATCTTCCTCTTGAAGCTAAGGAACATCATACAGGCCCGCATCAACGCAGCGCCGGCCCACGCATACCAGCCCAACAGCCGGCAGGAGGAACTGTTCAGCAAATTCCTGGAATTGCTGCAAACCCACCACAAGGAGCAGCGGAGCATTACCTTCTACGCGAATGAATTATGCGTCACGCCCAAGTACTTCTCCGCCGTCATCAAAAAGATATCCGGGCAAAGCCCCATGGATTGGATCAACGACTACGTAATCCGGGAAGCCAAAGCCATGTTGCGCTTCTCCAACACGAGCATACAGGAAATCGCCTGGGCGATGAACTTTTCCTCACAAACCTTCTTCGGAAAATATTTCAAACGCCTGACCGGCACCACACCCGGGGAGTTCCGCAACGAACACCCCTAAATAAAGGACAAGCCCGGGGATTCCCAAGAAACAGATACCGCCCGGGCCACACGCGGGGCATACACCCCTTCCCACATGGAAAAACAGAGAGAGAGAATCAATCCCGAGGAACGTTCATGCTTGGCCGAAAGCCTATTCCGGCAAGGGTACAACTGCGCCCAGTCCGTGGCCGCGGCCTACGCCGACGTGTACGGCATGGACAAAGACCTGATGCTCCGCGTTTCCGCCTCGTTCGGGGGCGGGATCGGGCGCATGAGGGAGATTTGCGGGGCAGCATGCGGCATGTTCATAATAGCCGGGCTGGAGAACGGGACGACAGACCCTGCCGACCGCGAAGCCAAAGGGCGCAACTACCAAACGGTACAGAGCCTCGCCCAAGAATTTGTGGCACGCAACGGGACCCTGCGTTGCGCCGACCTGCTGGGCATACGCGGCGGGACTGCCCGTCCGCCCATGCCCGAAGAGCGCGATGCCGCTTATTATGCCAAACGCCCATGCCCCAAAATAATAAAGGAGGCCGCCCGGATAGTGGGCGAGTATCTGTTAAAAACAGAAAAAAGCGAAACGGGACAAATTTAAATCTTCATAACCCGGGAGAAAAAGGGAACCGTTTATATGCTATATAACATAATATATAAGTAAATTTGCCGCGCGAACCTAAAAGAAAACCTTGGAGAAACCCCAATTGTTCCACATAATTAAAAACAAAACAAGAAAATGTTAGAAGAAAAAGCAGGCGTCATCGCCGGTGCAATCTGGCATGCACTGAACGGCAATGCAGGCATGACCCAAAAACAGCTGAAGAAGGCCATCAAATGCGTGGATAAAGATTTGTTCCTCGGATTAGGCTGGCTCTTGCGCGAGGATAAGATCCTGACCTCGGAAGTGGAAGGAGAATTATACGTATCCTTGAAGTAAGAAAGTCCTTTTGCACGATTTGGAAAAAGGGGGCGCACCGGAGGGATGGAAGGTGCGCCCTCCTTTTTTCGTGCTTCCCCGACCACTTTTCACCATCCGCGGCAGCGTTTTTCCCATTTATCCATGCCACTTCCTACTTTTTTTTGCATACCTTTGTCTACCGAAAGAGCGCAATCCACTGTTTGGTTGCCCCCATTTCCCAACAACCTCTTTTTATGAATACGACAGAAGACCCTTTGAAGCAGATAGCCCAGCGCATACGGGGATTGCGCGAAGTGCTTGACATAAGCCCGCAAGAAATGGCCGACACGTGCCATATCCCCTTGGAGCAATACGAACAAATGGAAGAAGGGAAGACCGACTTCACCGTAAGCATCCTGCAAACCATAGCCCACCGGTACGGGATTGAACTTGACGTCTTGATGTTTGGCCAGGAGCCCCGCATGGGTTCCTACTTCCTGACCCGTGCCGGGACAGGGGTCTCGGTGGAACGGCGTGCCGCATACAAGTACCAGTCGCTGGCATCCGGATTCCGCGGGCGGCGGGCGGACGCATTCATCGTTACCGTCGAGCCGAAGGCCGGCGACGAGCCTTTGCAGCTCAACGCCCACGAGGGACAGGAATTCAACCACGTGTTGGAAGGGCGCATGCTGCTCGTAATCAACGGGAAGGAGCTTACCCTCAATACGGGCGACAGCTTGTATTTCAATTCCGCCCTACCCCACGGCATGAAAGCGCTCGACGGGAAGACGGTAAAATTCTTAGCCATGATCTTTTAACCCATGATAGAGCGTTTCCTACCCATAACGCGGTTCTCCTCCATGCAGGACTTCCGCGAGAACCTCAGCATAAGGGTGCCCGAGAACTTCAACTTCGGCTACGACGTGGTTGATGCCTGGGCGCAAGAAGAACCCGCCCGAAAGGCGCTAATATGGACCAACGACCACGGCATGCACCGCGAGTTCACCTTCGGGGAACTGAAGGACGCCAGCGACCGCACTGCCTCGTACTTCCAGAGCTTGGGCATCGGGCGGGGCGACAAAGTGATGCTCATCCTCAAGCGCCGCTACGAATTCTGGTTTTCCATCATCGCCCTCCACAAACTGGGCGCCATCGTCATCCCTGCCACCCACTTGCTGACCAAGAAAGATGTTATCTACCGGTGCAATGCCGCCGGCATCAAGGCCATAGTGGCCGCAGGCGAAAAAAATATCTTGGAGCACATCTCGGCAGCCTTGCCCGAGTCGCCGACGGTGGAATGCGTGATAAGCACCGGCCTCGAAGTACCCGGCTGGACGCTGGACTTCCAGGCCGGGATTGCGGATGCCGCACCTTTCCAACGTCCCGCCCGGGCAAATGCCAATGACGACATCTCGCTCATGTATTTCACCAGCGGCACCACGGGCGAACCCAAAATGGTCGCACACGACTTCACCTACCCGTTGGGACACATCGTCACTGGAGCCTTCTGGCACAACCTCGCCCCCGGCAGCATCCACCTCACCATTGCCGATACCGGATGGGGCAAAGCCGTCTGGGGCAAGCTCTACGGGCAATGGATCGCAGGCGCTACCGTCTTTGTCTATGACCACGAAAAGTTCACACCCGCAGACATCCTCAACAAAATACACGAATACCATATCACTTCCCTCTGCGCGCCTCCCACCATATTCCGCTTCCTCATCCGGGAAGACCTGACGAAATATGACCTTTCTTCCCTGCGCTACTGCACGATAGCGGGCGAGGCGCTGAATCCCGCCGTATATGAGACGTTCTACCGCCTTACCGGCATCAAATTGATGGAAGGCTTCGGACAAACGGAGACTGCCTTGACCATCGCGACTTTCCCTTGGATGGAACCGAAGCCGGGGAGTATGGGTGTTCCCAACCCGCAATACGACATAGACCTGCTTACTCCCGACGGCCGCTCCGCCGAAGATGGGGAACAGGGGCAAATCGTTGTGCGTACCGACCGCCGCAAGCCCCTCGGACTGTTCAAGGAATACTACCGCGACCCACAACTTACACAACAAACCTGGCATGACGGCATCTATTATACCGGCGATGTCGCTTGGCGCGACGAAGACGGGTACTATTGGTTCGTGGGCCGCGACGATGATGTCATAAAGAGTTCGGGATACCGCATCGGCCCCTTTGAAGTCGAGAGTGCGCTCATGACTCATCCCGCCGTGGTTGAATGCGCCATCACCGGCGTTCCCGATGATATACGGGGACAAGTGGTGAAAGCGACCATCGTGCTTGCCAAGGAGTACAAGGACAAAGCAGGAGAAAGCCTTGTCAAAGAAATACAAAACCACGTCAAGCAAGTCACGGCACCCTACAAATATCCGCGCGTCATAGAGTTCGTCGATGAACTCCCCAAGACCATCAGTGGGAAAATCCGCCGCGTAGAAATACGCAACCACGACAAATAGCCATTCCCCGATTCCGGTGAATATACACATGGGGGAGGGTTGTCCTGACAACCCTCCCCCGTATTTTTTGAGACCGGGCAAAGGTCAAGGGTTACACCGCCCGGCTACAATCTCGAAAACACCCTCTTCCGTCAAATACTTCTGGGCCAAGCCGCGCAGTTCCTCTGCGGTTACGTCTTTTACGGCACGCATCGAGCGCTCAGGATAAGCAGCCGGGAGTTCAGCCCATTCGAAATTAATCCATGCATCAGCCAATGAAAACGCGCCTTCGTAGCTCCGCGCCATCTCGCCAAGCAGGTAATTGCGCACCATATCCAACTCTTCTTCCCCAATCAGTTCCGTGCGCAAGCGTTCCATCTCACGATAAACTTCCCCAATCAGCGGCTCCACATTGGCCGTGGCCGTCTCGCAAGCCACAATCCCCATCCCCGTATCCGGGAAGTCAAGTATGCGCGCCGAGATGCCATAGGTGTATCCCTTATCTTCACGTATGTTCGACATCAAACGGCTGCCAAAATAGCCCCCGAAGACCGTAATCAAGACACGCAACTTCAGGAAGTCTGGTTCTTTCCACCGCAATGTATGCCAGCCCAGCAGTACGCAACTTTGCAAAGCGTCGGCCTTTTCGAGGAACGTACGCCGCGCCTTCGTCGGGCAAATCGGGTAGGCTTCCGGCTCTTCATAGGGACGGACTTCGCCCCAAGCGCCTCTTCCGAAAAGCTGTTCCACGCGTTCTTCCACATCGCGCCCCACAAAACCAGACAGGAACACGGAGCAATTCCCCGAATGGTAATACTTCGTATAAAACTCCCGTAGCATTCCGGGTGTAAGCCGGTCGTAATCCCATTCTTCTTCCGTCATCCCCAACGGATGGCCAGGTCCGAAAGCCGCCAGGCGCAAAGCCTTCCGGCCGAGGAAGGAGACTTTCTTCTGGTTGATGAGGTACTGCTGCCGGTTGGCCTGCAAGACGGTATCGACCCGGTCTTGCGGGAAAGCCGGTTCCTTCAAGATGGATTCCACTATCGCCGCCGTCTGGTCAAAATATTTATATAGGCAATAGAGCGTCAATTGGGAGTGGGACACACCGGTGTATAGCTCCAAACGGGCACCGTAGAAGTCCAACCGTTCGGCCACCTCCCGCCCGGAAAGCTGTTTGCTCCCTTCGCGCAACATGCGGGTCGTGAAAGTGGCCTGCAAAGGCTTAGACTGTTGCCACCGCCCGGCATTGATTATGATATCCAGGCGCACGACCTCCTGGTCTCCTTGCGCAATCACCGAGAGGGGGACGCCGTTGGCCATTATCCTCCGCTTGGGTTGCGCCACGGGGAACGGCTCCATGTCGTTCACCACGGGTTGCTGCGTACGGTCTATATCCATGGGTGTTCCCTCAAATATTTTTCAGCCCGGTCAAGGTCTTCCGGAGTGTCAATGCCTATGGTCTCCACGTCGGTCTGCGCCGTCTTGATGCGCAAGCCGTTTTCCAGCCAACGCAACTGTTCCAACGACTCGGCCAACTCGAGGGGTGACTGCGGCAACTCCGTAATCCGGCGCAACACATCGGCACGATAGGCATAGATTCCGACATGCTTGTAGTAAATCTGCCGTTGCTGCCCGGAAAGCCATTCTCCGCGCTCCTTGTCCCGCATGTAAGGGATGACCGAGCGGCTGAAGTAGAGCGCATACCCGTTACAGTCCACTACTACCTTCGGGCTGTTCGGATTGGCTAACGCTTCCCATCCGTCCCCAGGGCGGAAGGGCTTCACCAAAGTGGCTATTTCCGTGGAAGGGTCGTCAAAACAGCAGGCCAAGGCACGCACCTGCCCGGGAGCGATGAAAGGCTCATCGCCCTGTACATTGACCACCACATCGAAAGGCCCGCCGCCCTGCTCCAAGGCCAATGCGGAGATCTTCTCAAGGGCTTCCCGGCAACGGTCCGTCCCGCTCCGGTGCGTCTCGGAAGTCATCACGGCACGCCCGCCATAAGCTTCCACAGCACGGAGAATCGACTCGCTGTCCGTAGCGACCCACACGTAATCCAAGACTTTAGAAACCCGTTCATACACATGCTGCACTACCGGCTTACCGCCCAACATGGCCAACGGCTTGGCGGGGAAACGCGACGAAGCCAAACGGGCGGGTATGATTCCCAAATATCTCACCGTACCTTCCATCTTTTTTGGCTTCAAAAGTAAGTATTTCATTTGGAAAACTTCGCTTTTTTCGCTTCTTTTGTCGCCAAACAGCCATACATCATGAGCCAACACACCTGCTACCTTACGCTCGGGAGCAACGTGAGCGCCGCCTATGTACGCTTGGCGCGCGAGCGGCTGACCCGCCTGTTCCCCGGCATCAGCTTCGGGATCGAGCTGCAAACCCTCCCCATGGGCTTGGACAACCCCGCTCCTTTTACCAACCAGACAGCCCGCTTTGAGACCATACTGACCCCCGACGAGATACGCCCGCTGCTAAAACACGTTGAACATGCCTCCGGACGGACGACAGAGGAGAAAGCCCGCGAAATAATCCGCTTGGACATCGACTTGGTCCGCTACGACCAAGAAATCATAAAGCCGGAGAATTGGGAGCTATTCTTCGAACCCTGAATCCCGGAAGCGGCGGCACTTTCCTTTGTTTGTGCCGCCACTTTCAGCGGAAACAGCCCCGCCTTTTCCCCCCTTCCCCCCGCGAACCCATCCCGCCTTGGCGTCCCGCCCGCACGGGAAATGGCTGTCCAAGCCGGAGAAAACCGCTCATTTTTTCCACACTCTTCGCATATTACACCGATTATCCCTATCTTTGGGGATGAAACGGTAAACTCTCTACGGAAATGAATAGCTTTATTACCATTGCAGGACATACGCGCGAGCAATTGCTCTACCTGTTAGAAATGGCCCGATGCTTCGAAGAACACCCCAACCAGGAATTACTGAAAGGAAAAGTCGTGGCCACCTTGTTCTTCGAACCTTCCACCCGCACACGACTGAGTTTCGAAACGGCCGTCAACCGCTTGGGCGGAAGGGTCATAGGCTTCTCCGATGCAGCCAACACCAGTACCTCCAAGGGGGAAAGCCTGAAAGACACGATCATGATGGTAAGCAACTATGCCGACCTCATCGTCATGCGCCACCATTTGGAGGGGGCGGCGCGCTATGCCAGCGAGATAGCCCCCGTGCCTGTCATCAATGCCGGCGACGGCGCAAACCAGCATCCCTCGCAAACGATGCTCGACCTATACTCCATCTTGAAGACGCAAGGGAAACTCGACGACTTGAATATCCACCTCGTCGGCGACCTAAAATACGGCCGGACGGTACACTCCCTCCTCCAAGCCATGAGGCACTTCAACCCCACGTTCCACTTCATCGCGCCAAAGGAACTGTCCATGCCCGAAGAATACAAAGTCTATTGCAAGGAACACAACATCCGCTACATAGAACACTGCGACTTCAACGAAGATACCATAGCCGAAGCCGACATCATCTACATGACCCGCGTGCAACGGGAACGCTTCACCGACCTGATGGAATACGAACGCGTGAAAAACGTTTATATCCTCCACAACAAGATGCTCCGCAAAAGCAAACCCAACCTACGCATCCTGCACCCCCTACCCCGGGTGAACGAAATCGCATACGATGTGGACAACAACGAAAAGGCCTACTATTTCCAACAGGCGCGCAACGGGCTCTTTGCCCGGGAAGCCATTATTTGCAACGCGCTCGGAATCGGGCTTGAACAAATCAAATGACCCCACCACAAGAAAACAGCAACCACTCATGAAAAAAGAACTGCAAGTCACAGCCCTCGAGCAAGGTACAGTCATCGACCATATCCCCACCGGAAAAGTGTTCCAAGTAGTCTCCCTGCTCAACCTGCAATCGTTGAACTGCAAAATAGCCATCGGCAACAACTTGGAAAGCCACAAGATGGGCCGGAAAGGCATCATCAAGATCTCGGACAAGTTTTTCACCGACGAAGAAATCAACCGCATTTCGGTCGTAGCCCCCAACGTCGTGCTCAACATCATACGAAACTACGGGGTCGTGGAGAAGAAACATGTAACGCTTCCCGACACGCTACACGACATCGTATACTGCGCCAACCCCAAATGCATTACCAACAACGAGCCGATGGCCAGCGTGTTCCACGTGACCGACAAAGAGAAAGGGACGGTGCGTTGCCACTATTGCGAGAAAGAGCAGAAATTAGGGCGGATGAAACTCAAATAAACCTTGTTTCCTTTGCAGGCAGCACCTCTCCCCGTCCCGTATACCCTTAACAGGGGGCATACGGGACGATATATTTTAGCCCGCGTTTGCCACTGCAAAATTCAAGGAATTGCCGTTAATAGGCACCTAAAAATGAAACCTCCACCAATCCTTTCATGATGGTGGAGGTTTCATTTTACATGGCATACCG
>CAYTPX010000037.1:0-16459 GCA_964439955.1 uncultured Bacteroidaceae bacterium
AGCTACAACCAAACCTCAAAGTGTAAAAGGTGCATTTCTTCGAATGCTTACCTTTGTGTGTATTCCCCCACCGTGGTCAGTGGCTGAGGAGCAGCGTGGAAAGCTTAGCGTCGTGCCACAAGGTGAGTAGTCCGTTCAGTTCGGCGTATTGCTTGGCCGGGATTTCCGTGGCGTTTATTTTCAAACTGCGGCGCAATATGGCTTGCCGGCCATTACTGCTGATGTGGATTTCCACCGTGCCTACTTGATTCTCCAGCCGCGCCTTTTCACCCCCGTTGCATAATTCCCATCCTTCGGGGAGGGTGAGGGAATAAGTGAGGGCTTCGTCGATTTTCGCAGGGAGCACGACGGGGCGGGTCCTTTGCGAGGCAAACAGGGTGAGGACCTTGCTGTCGGCATCGTCCGGGAGCGGGAGGCTAAGTAGTCGGTATTGCCTTGTTGAATCGATTTGGACGGGGGGCAGTTCGCCTTCGGAAGTGATATTTCCATCCGGGGAGAGTGCCAGTCGGAAGTCTTTGTGGTATTCGAAAGAAGTGCCCGTGGCGGTTATTGGGGAACTTGCCGGATATTGCATGATTTGTACCCCGTTCGTTTCTGTCCGGACGAGGGAGGTTTTCCCCGTAGCGGGGTCGATTTCCCAAACGCCGGCGTCGTCTTTGGTTCGTACCTTTATGCCGGAGATTGTGGACAATGCGTCCGTTTTCCCGATCATGTCAATAGGTAGCTCGCTTTCCATCGATAGTACGGTTTCTATCCCACAGGATTGGAGCAGGCAATAGAGCAGGGATGCCTTCTCGGCCGCTGTGCCGTAAGCTGTGGCCAGCACGTCTTGGCAAGGCCGGATGCGGTATCCGCAATCGGCGAGTGACAGGCGGCAGGTTTCTACGTGGGACTGCACATATTGGGCGGTGCAGGCTATACGTGTCCGGGTATCTTGGCATGTGTCGAGGATGGCTTGTAAGTCTGCCGGAATCGCGGACGGAGACTGTTTTGCACATTGCGCCCCAATGTAGCCGATGGCTTCATCCGTGTCTTTCCATGTGGAGGCTATCAGCACGGTGCTGGCCGGTGCATAGGGTTCGGGCAGTGCTTCGGGTAGGTTTTTCAGCGACCAGGAATAGGTTGTCCGGCCTTCTTCGTCATCTTTCTTGCTCAAATGGAATGCTCCGCAGGTTTGGAATTGCAGGGTACGTGAGGCCGGGATGCCGATAGTTATTTCGCATTTTTCGATGGGTGCCCGCTCTTCAATGGGGAGGTACACGTCGAGTTCGGGAAGGTAGCCGGGCTTGGTGCTGATGGTATAGTCCAAATAAATGGTGCAGCCTAAGTCGAGCCCGGTGTGTACTATGGCCATTTCCGTGAGCCCGTTGTAATAAGGGGCACGGGCGGCGGCAGAAGGCAACTGTTTGACGAAGGCATTTTCCGGATTCTTGATGATTGTCCCGTCAGACTGCCGGGTGTAGGACTCGTTAATCGTGAGCGTCTGGAACTCAGGGTTGTATATGATAAACGTCTCACCGTATGTATTGTTCATCGCGGGATGGGTATAGATTGAAAGTTCCTTGCGGAAGTGGAATTCTTGGCTTCCGTCTTCGTTCAATTTATAGTCCATCTGGAGTAAATGGAAGCATGCTTCGGGCGATGCCGTGGCAATCGTAGGGAGAAAGAGGAAAAATAGAAGGGGGAGGATTCCCCATTTGTTTTGTATCATAGCCTTGTGTGATTTTCAGATTTTATTTCTTTTGAAAAACCAAATAGGAATTGAAACTGCGGTAATTCTGCACTGCCGTCCGCACTTGTTCCCAGTCTTCTGCAGTGAATACCCGCTTGTCCAGAGAAAGTTCTTGGTGGAAATTGAGTGTGTTGCCTGTGGCTTGCAGGCTTCCACGGGAGTTGGCGACGTTGCCGCCGTCTTCTGTCTTGTTCTCTTTCGCGCCGTCGATTAGTTGGTATCCTGTGGGCAGGGTCATGGTTTCGTCTAGTTCCAGCAGTTGCGAGCAGGATATTTGGAAGCCGTACTCGCGCTGTTCTTGGGTGATATCCAAGCGGCTTTCGGCGCGGTTACGGGCAAACAGTTGGCTCATCAGGAAAGGTTTCACCAAGAACTCGTTCCCCCCTTCGGTGGCAAGTGCATAACTAGGGATCTCGAACCGGAAAGATAAGGAGAGCGGGGCTGCCATATAATCGCGGGGATTCTTGCCCCAGTCAGCTTTTATGAGGCGGGCACGGGGCGATACTGCCTTGAATTGTTGTTCCATGGCGTTGAACCATTGGTTTTCCCAGCCTTGTGTGAAAGGGCGGCGTAGCCCGAGGTCGGTATAACCCTCTGCTGAAATTTGGATTTCGCCTGTCAATGTCCCATCTTCTGCAAGGGCTGTTTTGGCTTTCATGCGGAGGTAATGGTTTTCTGGCGCAGAGATAGGGGTGACGCACAAGTCGGAGCCTTCCGGAAGGCCGGGGAGATAATTTTGTTGTTGCTCCGCACTGCTCCACAACTCCCGGCTGAAAGGTATCCATGTCGGGTCGATCGGCATCCAAGTACTGTCGGAAAGTTGTACGACGGTAACGCAATGGTTGAAATGGTCGGCGGGGATTTCTTTTTCAATCCGGCTTCCGGCCATTGTCATTGCCGGATATGCCTTGAAGCCTGCTATCCTCAAGAAACTGACCAATGTGGAAGCAATATCCTTGCATACGCCGCAGCGGTCGGTATAGTTCATTTTTAGATTATGGAGCGTGTATCCTTCGCCTTTGCCCATGTGGATTCCGGAATAGCGTATGTTGTCTGCAACCCAATGGGAAAGGGTGGAGATTTTTTCCATCTCGCTTTTTTTCCCTTTCAACAGTTCTTTTACTTTCTTTTCTGCTTTGGGGATAGGGTTAAAACTGCCATAGTCCTCGTTTACCTTGCAGAACCACTTGGATTTGGCTTTCCAGTCATTGGTGGAAGATACCAAGATTTTGGGGGCATAGTCGAAATAATCCAACGAATTCGGTTCCCTTTTGGGCGGAAACATGCAGTCTTCCGAGAAAGAGTAGACCTTTTTTTCTCCCTCGTATAGGACAGATAAGGCGCAATTCCCTTGGTATACTTTATATTGCATGTCCCGGTGCTTGGGAATAGCCATGCGGTACACTTTCCGCAGGGTAGGCGTTGTACTCCAAAAAGGGATGATATCATAAAATTCGCCTTCCATCGGCGGGATAAAACGGCTTTCGTCGTCTGTCTCGCCACTATTGGGTGAGCCGGTGATTCCGGAAGCATTCGTCCCCGGAGCTGCCAGCAAGGCGTAGGTGAAGCCCTTTTTAAAGATGGTGTAGTCAATGATGTCGCCCGGCTGCAACGCTCCGATTTCAATCATGATTTGCCGGGCACTCCAGTAAATCATGCGTGCAGGCGCTACGTAGTCTTGTGCTTTTGTGATGTCTACCTGTATCGTATCGCCCGAAGTTCGGTAGATTGTTACGTTTTGGAATGAAGCCGTGGCCGTAAAAGGGTCATAGTCGTAGACCAAGACACGGTTTTCCAGAGCACCTTGCGCGTTATTTATCTGTACGATGCGCCGTATGTAGAATGTCCCCGAGCCATTGTCTTGTATGTCCACGGCTGTACTGTCCAGAAGGTTCACTGCCGGAAAGCTTTTGGCTTGTTCGGTGAATTCGCGGGCTTGAATACCCGGATTTCCTGTTTCCGCTGCATGGGCAATGGGGCATCCGCAGAAGAAAAGGAGAGGGATGATGAATTGTTTCATGAGGTAGTATTTAGGGTTTGCGAAAAAGGAAAAGCCGCTTTCCAAGAAAAAGCGGCCTTCTGATTCTTGTTAGTCCTGTATTTTTCCAATCTTGGCCTGCATTTCCAAATTAAATGAGGTATTGCGAACTGATTGATTCGTTATTGACCACGCGCCGGATTGTCTCGGCAAAGATTCCGGCAATGGAAAGCTGCTTTACTTTGTTGCTGCTCCCGTGGTAGGGTATGCTGTCGGTGAACACGATTTCGGTAAGGGCGGAATTATCCACGCGCTCGGAGGCCGGGTTGCTCATTACGCAGTGGCTGGCCATAGCCCGCACTGATTTTGCACCGTTTTGCATCATGAGATCGGCCGATTTGCTGATGGTTCCTGCGGTGTCCACCATGTCGTCTACCAGAATGACATTCTTCCCATCCACGTCGCCTATGATTTGCATGGCAGCCACCTCGTTGGGTTTCAACCTTTGTTTGTTGCATAATACCAACGGTACGCCCAAGTATTTGCTGAACGTGTTGGCGCGTTTCGAACCTCCTACGTCAGGAGTTGCGATAACCAATTCATCCAAGTTCAGCGACTGTATGTAGGGCAAGAATACCGAAGAGGCGTAGAGGTGGTCTACCGGGATGTCGAAAAAACCTTGTATCTGGTCGGCATGTAAATCCATCGTAATCAATCGGTCGATACCCGCCACGCTCAACATGTCGGCTACGAGCTTGGCCCCGATTGATACGCGTGGCTTGTCCTTCCGGTCTTGCCGGGCCCAGCCGAAGTAAGGTATCACGGCTACGATGCTTTTTGCCGAAGCGCGTTTCGCGGCATCGATCATCAGCAGGAGTTCCATGAGATTGTCCGAGTTGGGAAAGGTGGATTGGACTAAGAACACATGGGAACCGCGTATCGATTCTTCGTAAGAGACTGAAAATTCCCCGTCAGCAAAGTAGGTAATGTTCATGTTACCCAGAGGGCAGCCAATACATGAACATATTTTTTCGGCCAAATACCGGGATTTAGTCCCGGAAAAAACCAAAAAAGGTGCTTTCTCGCTCATTGTGTGTGTTTATATTATAGTTTTTAGTATTGTGCAAAGGTACGGAATATGCTGGCATGGCAAAAAAATAAATCGCCTTTTGTGGGGAAAAGCTGTATTATTCATAACCGGGGAGGAGGCGTTATCTGCGGGTTTGTATTTGTGTGAAGCCTACCAGCTCGTCACACCTTTCCCCGAATCCCCTGTGGTACACGTAAATCTGATACTCATTTTCCGTTTCATAGAAGTTCCCTTCGGTCGGGACGAGGTTCGTTTCGGGCGAGGAGGGCTGCTCCGGGGCTATTCCGCCGGGTATGAAAATGTATTGGTAATTGTAATATCCTTGTTTCATGGCCAACGTGTTCTCGTAGAGTTCGGCTTCAGGATTGTAGTTGAGCCGGTAGTCGGGTGAGAAACTATTGTGGGTGAAGGCCCCGTTGAGGTATATTTCCCCGCTTTGTAGCCTTCCCAACTCACCTTCAGGAAGGAAGGTGAAGTGTACGAGCAGGTAGTCGCTTTCCGTATGCGGGCTGGATACAGAAGTGCGGGTGTCGTTGTTGCGGATCAGGAATGCCCCGTTTTGGTCTTCGTCGTACACGTATTGCTTCCGTGGCGCGTCGGCATAAAGCGTAGCGTGGTAGTAGTTGTCGTACCTGCCCATGGACTCGATGCCCATTCCTGGCTGGTTGTAGTAAATCATCTCGAAACGGCGGTATTCGTTTCCTGCGTCGAAGATGAGGCTCCGGTTGTGCTCATACCGGAGTTCGGAAGCCATGATATAGCTTGGTTTCAGGCCGGTTACCTGGTTGTCCGTGCGGTTGTTCTGGCGCACGTAGACCGTAAATTCGCTTATCGGGTCGTTTACGGATAAATCCTTGTAGTTCAATCTGAAGCTGACTTGCTGGTGGGTTCGGTTTAGGTCAATATCAGTGTTCGAGGTTACGGTGGCATCAATGGATACCTTGGACGAGAGGACGCTGAAGCGGGCTATCACGGCAGGTTCGTGGACTCCTTTTTCTTCGTCGTAGATGGTTACTTCGTAGTTCCCCGCCCGTGTAATCCGTACATCCTCATTGGGCAGGGTCAGATGGTAGTGTACGTATTCCACGAGTGTGTTCATCGAATGCTCGTATTCGTCAATGGTATTCCCGTTGAATCCTATCATGTAGTCCGTTTCGGGAAGATGGGAATCGCTCCAGTCGGCATTGCAGTGTTTGATAGAATAGGCATATCGGCGGTATTCGGGCGATAGCTCGTCGAAGCGGATGCTTAGTGTTTTGCCTTGGCCCAACGACAGGACGGGCAGGCTGCTCCAGTCGTCATTGGCCCATACGAGCAGGGTTTTGATGTACGGGCTTCTGATTTCGCTGTTTTGGCCATAGGTACAGAAGGGGAGGAGGAAGGGGAAAAGGAAAGCGGCGAAGCGTTTCCCCACGCTGTGTGCGCCGGTGTGTCTCTTCTTGCTCATGGTCTTATCCGTTCGTTTGGTGTAAATAAACAGGCGGACTATCGCCTATTGAAATAGTCCGCCTGCGTGAGCCGGTTTTAATAATTATGTTTGTCCAAATCCGTTCTTCACGGTGAAGTGGATTTATTCCACTCCGTTGTTGGCATTGTCTATCATCGTCTGACTTGGCAGCAGGTAAATCTCGGCACGGCGGTTTTGTGCGCGGCCTTCAGCAGTGCTGTTCGTGGCGACAGGCTCGGTAGAACCTTTTCCGGTTACCGACTGGAAGCGGGACGAGGCAATGCCTTGTTCTACCAAGTAGTTCTTCACGGCCAAAGCGCGGTTCTCGGAAAGGGGGTTGTTGATTGCGTCCGTGCCGGTATTGTCCGTATGTCCGATTACCGCCAAGTCTACGTCGCTTGCCAGTTGCTGTGCAAAAGAGGCCAGAGAGCTCTTGGAAGTGGCATTCAGGGTGGCTTCGTTGGTAGCGAAAGTCACATCGCCCGCAAGCGTGACTTTCACGGCCACGGTATTTCCTTCCGAATCGGTTTCGGCCTCTACCGTTGCGCCTTCGATTTGTGCGGCTTGCTCTTTCGCCTTGTCCATTTTCTTACCGATGATTACCCCGGCGGCCGTACCGGCCACGGCGCCTATGCCAGCGCCCAAAGCAGTGTTGCCAGACCATTTTCCGATCAGCGCCCCCAAGGCAGTCCCGCTGCCTGCGCCGATGAGTGCGCCTTTGGCTGTGTTGTTCATGCCGCAACTTGCTAATAAAATGGTAGCACTCAAAAGGAGTGCGCAGATTTTCAGGTTTCTCATAATTGCTAATGTATTTGTCCTAAATTTGGCCGCAAATATACGGCTTTCATGAAATAATTTTTTGCTTGCGGATGGGGATTTATCCCCTATATTAAGTGTTTTTAAAAAAAACGCCTCCGCTTTTGCGGGCAAGTCCTGCTACTTTCCCTCATATTCGGCTGCGGTTTTAATGTGGGAAGCCGGGAGGCTACCGGCCATTGCCCGGGAGTCTTCCTTATTTCCGGGGAAAAGAAAAAGTAGGGCTGCAAGGCACTTTATCCCGCTTCTTTGCGTTATATAGGTAAATTTTTAGCGCGACGGATTAGGAAAAACGACGAGATGAAGCATAAGTGCCGTTTGCACCTCTTTTTGTGGGCGTGCGTATTCTTCTTGGTGGCAAGTGGTTGCTCGGTGAAGAAGAACACGCGCTGGTCACGTTTTTATCATTCGTTTACCACGCGCTACAATGTCTTCTATAATGGCTCCGTGGCTTTTCAAGAGGGGATGGAGGCCGTAATGAACGGGAACAAGGATTACTATGGGGAAATCATCCCGTTGGAGCCTTTGGGGAACAACGGTACGGTGGGGCAGGGGAGCAGCAATTTCGACCGGGCCATTGAGAAAAGCGAGAAGGGGGTAAAGCTCCATTCCATCCGCAAGAAGCCGAAGAAGAAACCGGGGCGCCTGTCGGCCAAGAAGAAATTGTGGTACAGCCAGAAGGAATATAACCCTTTTCTTTACCGGGCTTGGCTGATGATCGGGCAGGCGCAGTACTGGAAAGGCGAATATTTGGAGGCCGCCTCTACGTTCAGCTATGTGTCGCGGCTATACGAGAACGACCCGAAGGTTTTGCCCAGCGCGCGCATTTGGCTGGCACGGTGCTATTCACAACTGGATTGGTTCTACGACGCGGAAAACATACTGACACAAACCCAAACCGAGGGCTATCAGAAACGCCACCAGCGCGATTTCAATTATACGCAGGCCAATTATCTGCTCCGGCAGCAGCGTTATGAAGAGGCCATCCCCTTGTTGCGGCAAGTCATCAAGAAGGAAAAGAACAAAGACCAGCGACATCGGGAGCTGTTCCTGTTGGGGCAACTCTATCAACACTTGGGCAGGAACAAGGAGGCCTACGATGCCTATGGCCGGTTGCTGCGCAAGAATCCTCCGTATGAAATGGAGTTTAACGCACGAATCCGCCAGACGGAAGTACTTTCCGGCTCGCCCAAGAAAATAGAGCGTAAACTGAAACGGATGGCGCGAAGCCAGAAAAACAAGGACTATTTGGATCAGATTTATTACGCCATAGGAAATATCTATCTTTCCCAACAGGATACGCTCCAAGCGATGGCCCAGTACCGTTTGGCTGCGGAGAAAAGCACGCGCGGCGGTAAGGATAAGGCGGTGGCTTTGCTGACTTTGGCCCAGTTGTGTTGGGAACGTTTCGAATATACCGAAGCCCAACAGTGTTATCAGGATGCTCTCGGCTTGATCGACAAGGAGTATCCGGGTTTCGAGATGCTCTCGGCACGCTCGGCAGTGTTGGACGAACTGGTGGGTTATGCCGAAGCTGTCCAACTGCAAGACAGCTTGCAGCATTTGGCGGCATTGCCGGAGGCGGAACAGCTTGCCATCATTGACAAGATCATAGAGGAGCTCAATAAAAAGGAGGAAGAAGAACGGAAAAGACAGGCGGAGGCTGACCTTTTGGCCCAGCACGAAGCGGATCAAGCCGCCAATGCCCCGACGCTGGCCCAGCAACAAACGGTGGCTCCCACCGTCGCCGTGGGGGCTGGAAGCCGCTCTTGGTATTTCTATAACTCGCAGACGGTACAACAAGGGAAGACGGTGTTCCAAAACCAATGGGGAAGTCGCAAGTTGGAAGACAACTGGCGTCGGCGAAACAAGACGACCGTGGCTACGAGCGACTATGAGGAGATTGATTATGCTGCGGAGGATTCGATTGCGTTGGCGCAGGCCATGTTGGCGGATTCCTTGATGAATGACACTTTGGCCCAAGCGCAAATGAGGATGGACTCCTTGGAAAACGATCCGCACCAAAGGGAATATTACTTGAAACAAATACCTGTGACTGAGGAACAGATGGCCGAATCGAACCGCATACTGAGCGATGGGTTGTTCAATATGGGGCTTATTTATAAAGACAAATTGGAAGACCCGTCTCTTGCAACACAAGTCTGGACTAGGCTGGTTCAACAATTCCCGAGTTTTGAGCGGTTGGACGAGACCTATTATAATATGTATCTGATGTACCTCCGTTATGAAAAAGATGCGGACGCCGAATGGGCAAAGGCACAGCTTTTGCTGTTGTTCCCTGAAAGCAAATATGCGCTTACTGTTTCTGACCCGGATTTTTTGGATAACGCTCTTTATGGCGCCCAACGCGAGGATTCTTTGTATGCCCTCTCCTATGAGGCTTTCAAGGAAGGGCGTTTTGAAGAAGTTATTCGGAATGATGAATATGCGACAAAGAAATACGCAATGGGCAAGCACCGGGCAAAATTCTTGTTCCTCCATGCAATGTCTTCCCTGAAGGCCGGTGACCGACAGGATTTCATGGCGAAGTTGAAAGATGTGACGCAAAATTATCCGGACGACGAGATTACGGCTCTTGCCGCAGACATTATGAAGGGATTGGAAGAAGGCCGTTTTTTGAGCGCTGAAAGTGATTTCGGTTCGATATGGTCGTTACGTGCCCGGGAGTTGGCAGGGGATACGACATTGGTCGATACGCTTTCCATCGCTTTCCAGCCGGGAAAAGAAGAACCTTACCTTTTCCTGTTGGCATACCCTAAAGGTGAAGTGGACGAAGACCGCATGCTGTACGAGATGGCACGCTTCAATTTCTCCAGCTTCATCGTGAAAGATTTTGATTTGTCCTTCACGGAGTTGGGCCCGGTGCGCATGATGGAGATACAGCCTTTCAACTCTTTCGACGAAGTGCGGTACTATATGTATCTTCTTTATAAGAACGGGGACATGGCAGCCAAGTTGAGCGGGCTGAGGCCTGTGGTTATTTCACAACATAATTTCGAATTACTGATGAAGTATTATAGCTTTGACGATTATGCCCGTTTCTATGAGGAGAACTTCGGGGAGTTGCCCTCTTTGGATGAGGAATTGGAGATGCCCGAGGGAGGCGACACGCTCGATGAACCGTTGCAGAACTTGCCGGAATTGCCGGAAGGAGAAGAATATGAACCGGAGAAAGAGGTTGTAGAGGAGGATGTCTTCATCGACTGACCGGGCGCAGGTATGGTGAAAAGTGCGAGATATCATAAAGAAAAAGGAGGAAGAAGGCTATGACAAAAGAACGGTTATTATGGGCAGATGATGAGATTGACATCCTCAAGCCCCACGTGCTTTTTTTGGAAAGTAAAGGCTACGATGTCACAACGGTTACCAACGGAATCGATGCCGTAGACTTATGCCGGGAGGAGGACTTCGATTTGGTTTTCCTGGATGAGAATATGCCAGGGTTGAGCGGATTGGAAACCCTGCAAAAAATAAAGGAAGTCCGTCCGGCTGTCCCTGTGGTGATGATTACGAAGAGCGAGGAAGAAAACATAATGGACCAAGCGATCGGGGCGAAAATTGCCGATTATCTGATAAAACCCGTAAACCCGAACCAGATTTTACTGACGATAAAGAAGAATTTGCATCGTAAGGAGATTGTAACCGAGGCCATAAATAGTGGTTATCAACAGCATTTCGGGCAAATTGGCATGCAGATCAATGATTCCCTCACGGCCGAAGACTGGATGGAGGTTTACAAAAGGTTGGTATATTGGGAGCTGGAACTCGAGACTGCCACGGACGGCGGGATGAATGAGCTGCTGGCCATGCAGAAAACGGAGGCGAATTCTGCCTTTGTGAAGTTCGTAAAGCGGAACTATGTAGACTGGATCAAGTATCCCGACCGCCGCCCAATGATGAGCCCCGACCTGTTCAAGCGGAAAATCTTTCCTGCTTTGGACAAGGGGGAGAAGCTCTTCTTGGTGGTCATTGACAATTTCCGTTATGACCAATGGCGCTCTATCGGAAAAGACTTGGCTGAAGACTTTACCGTTGAGGAGGAACTCTATTACAGCATCTTGCCGACGGCCACGCAATATGCCCGTAACGCCATATTTTCGGGTTTAATGCCCAACAAAATCTCGGAAATGTTTCCGGAGTTATGGGTCGATGAAGATTCGGAGGAAGGCAAGAACCTGAATGAAGAGCCCTTGATTCGCACGCATATAGACCGTTACCGGAGAAAGCATACCTTTTCTTACCATAAAATCAACGATTCGTCCTATGGGGAAAAACTTTTGGGGAATTTCCGCCAGCTGTTACGCAACGACCTGAATGTGGTTGTCGTTAATTTTATCGATATGCTCTCCCATGCACGTACTGATTCACGCATGGTACGTGAGCTGGCTTCTTCTGATGCGGCCTACCGTTCTATCACCCGTTCGTGGTTTCGCCATTCTCCGATAAAGGAATTGTTCCGGGCCATGGCCAGGAGCGGGTATAAGGTACTGCTGACCACCGACCACGGCACGATTTGCGTGAATAACCCGGTCAAGGTGATTGGCGATCGCAACACGAATACCAACCTCCGTTATAAGCTGGGGAAGAATTTGAGTTATAACCCCAAACAAGTGTTCGAGATCCGCAACCCGCTCGAGGCGGAACTTCCGCGGCTCAACGTAAGCACGGCCTATATTTTTGCAGGGGGGCGGGATTTCTTTGCTTATCCGAATAATTATAATTACTATGTTTCCTATTATTCCAACACGTTCCAGCACGGGGGGATATCGATGGAAGAAATGATCATCCCCTTCATCACGCTCCAGCCCAAGGAACGGTGAGGCGCGGACGCGGGGGAATGGGGCAACAAACGAACCATGGATTCTTTTTCAACTGATTATGGATATTCTTTTTTCACACGACGAGATTCACGCGGCGGCTCGCCGCTTCGTCCAAGGGATGGGCGGCCATACGCTGTTTGCCTTCTATGGGAAAATGGGGGCGGGCAAGACTACTTTCATCAGGGCCGTATGCGAAGTGCTGGGTGTTTCCGACCCGGTTACGTCGCCTACTTTCGCCTTGGTCAATGAATACCGGTCGGATACGACCGGGAAGCCAATCTACCATTTCGACTTCTATCGCATCAACAGGCTGGAGGAGGCCTATGATTTCGGGTATGAGGATTATTTTTACAGTGGCGACTTATGCTTTATCGAATGGCCGGAGCTCATTGAGGACCTGCTTCCCGAGGGGACGGTGAGGGTGACGATAGAGGAAACGGATGACGGAGGAAGGCGTCTGCTGAAAACCGCCTCGTTGTGCTGAAGGAAACGGAAAGGGAATGGGAAGAAAGTCCCTCATGAATGGGGTAAAAGTCACTGCCCCGATGAAAAAAAGAAGAAGATGAGTTGCATTTTTGACCAAACTGATTTCATTCGTATCCACCTTCTGCAAGTGGAATCTACGAACCTTTCTTTGCGCGAAGCATTGGAAGACAGCGTTTCGCCCGGCATGATAGGCGAACCGGGTGCAGGCTCTCCAGAATTGCCCGAATATTTCACGATTACGGCCTCTTACCAGACGGCAGGCCGTGGGCAGCGGGGTAATTCTTGGGAAAGCGAACCGAAGAAAAACCTGTTGATGAGTACCTTGTTGCGCCCCGTTTTTCTCCCGGCGGGTGAACAGTTCCGGCTTTCCCAAGTGGTGGCCGTGGCCGTGGCCGAGGCATTGGAAAAGGTAGCCCGGGAGGGTGCGGGGTTTACCGTGAAATGGCCGAACGACGTTTACTTTGGGGATAAGAAAGTATGCGGGATACTGATAGAAAACGACTTGGGGGCTTCCGCTTCCATACAGCAAAGCATTGTCGGGATAGGGGTCAATGTGAACCAGGAAGTTTTCCGCGGCGATGCTCCGAATCCGGTGTCGCTATGCCAAATCATGGGACGGGAAGTGGAGGCCGATCTTGTGTTGAGGCATCTTGTCGCCCGGTTGAAGCATCATTACGAGCAACTGCGGGCTGATTATTCCGGCGGGCATTACTCGGGAGAGATTGATGGGTTGTATGCCCGCCGGTTGTATCGCAACGACGGGCAGTTGCACGGTTTTTTGAGCAAGGGAGGCACGTTCCGGGCTTCCATCAGCCATGTGGCACCCGACGGGAGGCTGTTCCTGAAGAAAGAAGACGGGTCGCTGTGCGGTTATTACTTCAAGGAGGTCGAGTACCTGCTTGGGGGAGAAGAAAACACTTAAATACAAATCCAATAAAAATCATTATGCGATGAAGTACAAACGTATTCTCTTGAAGCTCAGCGGCGAAAGCCTGATGGGCGAAAAACAGTATGGGATTGACGAAAAACGCTTGCATGAATATGTCGAACAGATAAAGGAAGTCCATTCGATGGGCGTGCAAATCGGGATTGTTATCGGGGGAGGCAATATATTCCGTGGCTTGAGCGGGGCTTCGAAAGGCTTCGACCGGGTAAAGGGCGACCAGATGGGCATGCTTGCCACGGTCTTCAACAGCTTGGCCTTGAGCTCTGTGCTCGGCACGCTGGGGGTGAAGTCGCGGGTGCTCACGGCTGTCCGCATGGAACCTATCGGGGAATTCTACAATAAATGGCGTGCCATCGAGGTGCTGGAAGCAGGGGAGGTAGCCATTTTTTCCGCAGGTACGGGAAACCCCTTCTTCACGACCGATACGGGTTCCTCTTTGCGCGGCATCGAAATCGAAGCGGACGTCATGCTGAAGGGGACGCGTGTCGATGGCATCTACACGGCAGACCCGGAGAAAGACCCAACGGCGGTGAAGTTTGCAGACATTACGTATGATGAAATCTATATGCGCGGCCTGAAAGTAATGGATTTGACGGCTACCACCATGTGTAAGGAAAATAATCTGCCCATCATCGTGTTCGATATGGATACGGTGGGGAACTTGCGTAAGGTAATCGAAGGGAAGCCCATCGGCACTTTGGTCCATAACTGACCGCTGGCAACCGGTAAGCCGAAAGCCGCGTCCCGGGAGAAGCAGACTTTTGTCGCCAGCTTCTTTCGGGATGCGGCTTTTGCGTTTTGGAACACTGGCAGGCGGGCGGTCATCCTCCCGTAAAGCCTGGGATGAGGCTCTGCATTTTGGAAGAAGTTGTGGACAAGTCTGCGGCAATGACTGACAGAATGGCACTTTATACCCTTGTTCCTTGTATTTGGCACGTGCTTTGTTTATTCCTTTATGCGTGTTTGTCTCCCTTGAAAAGAGGGTGGGAGGGACGCAAGGCAGAACCGAAAAATAATAATGAATAAAAATAAAGATAACGATTATGGGAAAGATTATTGGTATTGATTTAGGTACTACTAACTCGTGTGTTGCAGTGTTCGAAGGAAACGAACCGGTAGTAATCACGAACAGCGAAGGAAAGCGTACGACTCCTTCGGTGGTTGCATTCGTCGATGGGGGTGACCGCAAGGTTGGCGACCCGGCTAAGCGGCAGGCAATTACCAACCCGAAGAAGACCGTGTTCTCCATCAAGCGTTTTATGGGGGAGACTTGGGATCAAGTGCAAAAGGAAGTACAACGCGTACCTTATTCCGTAGTGAAGGGCGACAACAACACTCCCCGGGTAGATATCGAGGGGCGGCTTTATACCCCGCAGGAGATTTCTGCCATGATTTTGCAGAAAATGAAAAAGACTGCCGAAGACTATCTGGGACAAGAAGTGACAGAAGCAGTGATAACCGTCCCCGCTTACTTTAGCGACTCGCAACGTCAGGCTACGAAAGAGGCCGGGCAGATTGCGGGATTGGACGTGAAACGTATCGTTAATGAACCGACTGCCGCCGCGCTGGCATACGGCGTGGACAAATCGGGGAAGGATATGAAAGTCGCAGTCTTCGACTTAGGTGGTGGTACGTTTGATATTTCGATCCTTGAGTTTGGTAGCGGAGTGTTTGAAGTGCTTTCCACTAATGGTGACACCCATTTGGGCGGTGATGACTTCGATCAGGTTATTATCGATTGGTTGGCGTCTGAGTTCCAAAAGGATGAAAATATCGACTTGCGTAAAGACCCGATGGCACTCCAGCGCCTGAAGGAAGCTGCCGAGAAGGCTAAGATAGAGCTTTCAAGCACGACGACAAGTGAGATAAACCTTCCGTATATCACGGCGGTTGATGGTGTGCCCAAGCACTTGGTAAAGACCTTGACTCGTGCCCAGTTTGAACAGTTGGCCCACAACCTAATACAGGCTTGCTTGGAACCGTGCAAAAAGGCAATGAGCGATGCGGGGTTGAATAATTCGGATATCGATGAAGTAATTCTGGTTGGTGGCTCCAGCCGTATCCCGGCAGTACAAAAATTAGTGGAAGACTTCTTCGGCAAGGTGCCCAGCAAAGGTGTCAATCCGGATGAGGTAGTTGCTGTGGGTGCTGCCGTGCAGGGCGCAGTCTTGACCGACGAGATAAAAGGTGTTGTCCTGTTGGATGTAACCCCGCTGTCAATGGGTATTGAGACTTTGGGTGGGGTAATGACGAAGTTGATTGATGCAAATACGACAATCCCTTGTAAAAAGAGCGAAGTGTTCTCCACGGCTGCAGATAACCAAACGGAAGTTACGATCCACGTGCTGCAAGGTGAACGCCCCATGGCTGCGCAAAACAAGTCTATCGGACAGTTCAATTTGACAGGTATTGCTCCTGCACGTCGTGGTGTGCCCCAGATTGAAGTCTCGTTCGATATTGATGCCAACGGTATATTGAAGGTGACGGCAAAAGACAAAGCTACAGGCAAAGAGCAGCAAATACGTATTGAGGCTTCCAGTGGGCTGAGCAAGGAAGAAATCGAACGTATGAAAGCTGAGGCTGCCGCTAATGCAGAGGCAGACAAGAAGGAGCGTGAGAAAATAGATAAGCTCAACCAAGCGGACAGTATGATTTTCACGACCGAGAATCAGCTGAAAGAATTGGGTGATAAACTGCCCGCAGACAAAAAGGCTCCAATTGAGGTTGCTTTGCAGAAACTTAAGGATGCTCACAAGGCGCAGGATCTTTCCACGATTGATACCGCAATCGCCGAGTTGAATTCAGCCTTCCAAGCAGCCAGTGCGGAGATGTATGCGCAAAGTTCGGCTCAAAATGCACAACAAGCCAACCCGGACATGAGTGCCGGTAGTGCAAACCAGCAATCTTCTTCGTCCAAAACGAAAAGTGATGACAATGTGCAAGATGCAGACTTCGAGGAAGTGAAGTAAGTATCGCTAAACAACGATAACTAATAATAGTAAAATAGGGTGTAGCTCAATAAGTTACACCCTATTTTTGTTTTAACAGTTTCTGATAGATTTGCTTGCTTCTCGGTTTTTTTATTGTATATTTGTACCATATTTGTGCCGACACTTAAAAGTA
>CAYTPX010000038.1:0-16197 GCA_964439955.1 uncultured Bacteroidaceae bacterium
AGAGCATTAGCCTTCCAAGCTGAGGGTCGCGGGTTTGAGTCCCGTCTTCCGCTCTCTTTTCTTCTTTGTTCTGCTGTTATAGCTCAGCGGTAGAGCACTTCCTTGGTAAGGAAGAGGTCCCGGGTTCAAGTCCCGGTAACAGCTCGTGAATTTGAGAGTAAAAGTTGATTGTTAATCAAAATAAAAAAAATAAGTAAAAGCTATGGCTAAAGAGAAATTTGAACGCACCAAACCGCATGTTAACATTGGTACGATTGGTCACGTTGACCACGGTAAGACAACTTTGACTGCTGCCATCACTCAAGTGTTGGCTTCAAGAGGTTTCACCAAAGCTGACGAAGTAAAGTCTTTTGATCAGATTGATAACGCTCCGGAAGAAAAGGAACGTGGTATCACCATCAATACAGCCCATGTAGAATATGAAACTGCAAACCGCCACTATGCACACGTGGACTGCCCGGGACACGCCGACTATGTGAAGAACATGGTTACGGGTGCTGCCCAGATGGACGGTGCCATCATCGTGGTGGCCGCTACGGACGGCCCGATGCCCCAAACGCGCGAACATATCCTGCTTGCACGCCAGGTGAACGTGCCCCGTTTGGTAGTGTTCCTGAACAAATGTGACATGGTGGATGACGAGGAAATGCTCGAACTCGTGGAAATGGAAATGAAGGAACTCCTTTCCGCTTACGATTTCGATGGCGACAACACCCCCATCATCCGTGGTTCCGCCCTCGGCGCACTCAATGGCGTGGAGAAGTGGGAAGAGAAGGTAATGGAGTTGATGGACGCTGTGGACAACTGGATTCCTCTTCCCCCGCGTGACATAGACAAACCGTTCCTGATGCCTGTAGAGGACGTGTTCTCCATCACGGGTCGTGGTACTGTTGCTACGGGTCGTATCGAGGCTGGTAAGGTGAAAGTGGGCGACGAAGTGGAAATCCTTGGCCTTGGCGAAGATAAGAAATCGGTCGTTACGGGCGTTGAGATGTTCCGTAAGATTCTGGACGAAGGTGAAGCCGGTGATAATGTCGGCCTGCTCCTCCGCGGTATCGACAAGAACGAAATCCGCCGCGGTATGGTGCTCTGCCACCCGGGCCAAATCAAGCCCCACTCTACTTTCAAGGCTTCTATCTATGTGCTGAAGAAAGAGGAAGGTGGCCGTCATACCCCGTTCCACAACAAGTATCGTCCCCAGTTCTATCTCCGCACGATGGACTGCACGGGTGAAATCACCTTGCCCGAAGGCGTTGATATGGTAATGCCGGGCGATAACGTGGAAATCACCGTTAAGCTGATTTATCCGGTAGCCTTGAACGTAGGCTTGCGTTTCGCTATCCGCGAAGGTGGCCGCACGGTAGGCTCTGGCCAGATTACCGAAATCATTGAATAGTCCGGATTTTGGATAAATCCAGTACCTCCCCGCTCCCGGGGAGGTACTTAACACGGAAGTAACTCAGTTGGTAGAGTACCGGTCTCCAAAACCGGCTGTCGGGAGTTCGAGCCTCTCCTTCCGTGCCTAAGCAACCAGAAATGAAAAATATAGCACGCAGTTTTATTGAATACTGTAAGGAGTCATACGATGAACTTGTCCATAAAGTCGCATGGCCTTCATATGCTAATGTCTCGAGCAGCGCGATGGTCGTGTCGGTAGCTTCCATACTGATCGCCATCGTGGTTTATGCTATGGATTCTTTGTTCCGTTTTGTAATGACGGGTATCGTTTACCCGAATTAATCTTCTCCTACAGAAAAGTATCATGTCTGAGGTAGATAAAAAGTGGTATGTCCTTCGCGCCATCAGCGGGAAAGAGTCGAAGGTGAAGGAATATTTGGAAGCTGACATCAAGAATGGCGGCCTTTCTGAATATGTCTCCCAAGTCTTGATTCCCACGGAAAAGGTGTATCAGGTGCGTAATGGCAAGAAAGTCCTCCAGGAGAGGAGTTACTTGCCGGGTTATGTGTTGATTGAAGCCCACTTGGTTGGCGAAGTAATCCATCACTTGGTCAATGTGCCTAATGTGATAAATTTCTTGGGTGGTTCGGAGAATCCTATTCCTTTGCGCCAAGCTGAAGTTAACCGAATCTTGGGTACTGTCGATGAAATCCAAGAGAGTGATGCGGAAATGATTCCGTATGTGGTTGGAGAGACCGTCAAGGTCACCGACGGGCCGTTCAGCGGCTTCAGCGGCACGGTGGAAGAAGTGAGCATGGAAAAAAAGAAGTTGAAGGTCATGGTGAGAATCTTCGGACGCAAGTCGTCCTTGGAGTTGGGCTTTATGCAGGTAGAGAAGGAATAGGGGCAGATGTTGTTACGCGGTGCTCCTGTCTTTTTCGCATATAACGCAAATAATAAATTAATTAGAAATGGCTAAAGAAGTTGCTGGATTAATCAAGCTACAGATTAAAGGAGGTGCTGCAAACCCCTCTCCTCCCGTCGGACCTGCGCTGGGTTCGAAGGGTATCAACATCATGGAGTTTTGCAAGCAATTCAATGCCAGGACCCAAGACAAGGCGGGTAAGGTATTGCCCGTTGTTATTACTTATTATACCGATAAGTCTTTCGACTTCGTGGTCAAGACCCCGCCCGTGGCCGTGCAGCTGATGGAGGCTTGCAAGATTAAGGGTGGTTCGGCTGCGCCTAACCGGAGCAAGGTGGGCGAGCTGACTTGGGACCAGATCAAGGCGATTGCTACGGACAAGATGCCTGACTTGAACTGTTTCACGCTGGAAAGTGCCATGCGCCTTGTAGCGGGGACGGCTCGTAGTATGGGTATTACGGTAAAGGGTGAATTCCCCGGTAATAACTAAAAACTTTAATTTTGTAATGGGAAAACTGACAAAAAACCAGAAATTGGCTGCCGGTAAGGTTGAAGCAGGCAAGGTTTACACCTTGGCCGAGGCTTCGAAGTTGGTGAAGGAGATTACTTTTACCAAGTTCGACGCTTCTGTGGATATCGACGTGCGGTTGGGTATTGACCCGCGCAAATCGAACCAGATGGTACGCGGTGTAGTTTCCCTGCCTCATGGAACGGGTAAAGTGACCCGGGTACTTGTGCTTTGCACGCCCGACCAGGAAACTGCTGCCAAGGAGGCCGGTGCCGATTATGTCGGACTGGACGAATATATTGAGAAGATAAAGGGCGGATGGACAGACATTGACGTGATTATCACGATGCCTTCCGTCATGGCGAAAATCGGTGCCCTCGGCAGAATATTGGGTCCTCGGGGCTTGATGCCGAATCCTAAAAGCGGCACGGTTACTATGGACGTGGCCAAGGCTGTACGCGAAGTAAAACAAGGTAAGATTGACTTCAAGGTGGACAAAACTGGAATTGTCCATTCTTCTATCGGGAAAGTTTCTTTTGAGCCTGAGAAGATTGCAGAGAATGCCAGGGAGTTCATCACGACGTTGATAAAATTGAAACCTGCTACGGCAAAGGGCACTTATATTAAGAGCATTTATCTTTCCAGCACCATGAGTAAGGGTCTCAAAGTGGATCTGAAGTCAGTGGATGAAAACTAATATTTGAGGCGAAAAAAATGAGAAAGGAAGATAAAGTATTAGCTGTAGAGAAAATTGCTTCTACGATTAAGGACTATGCGCACTTCTACTTGGTAGACGTGGAAGCCATGGACGCGGGAGCAACGAGCAAACTCCGCCGCACGTGTTTCCAGAAAGAGGTGAAACTCTTGGTGGTGAAAAACACGCTTTTGCATAAGGCATTGGAGTCTCTGGAAATAGATTATTCTCCTTTGTATGGCTGCCTGAAGGGCTCGACTGCCATCATGTTCTGCAACACGGGAAATGTTCCGGCCAAATTGTTGAAGAGCATGGAGAAGGAGGGTAAGCCTGTGTTGAAGGCCGCATACGTGGAAGAAGGGTTCTACGTAGGCGCAGAGCAGTTGGATGTATTGTGTGCCATCAAGAGCAAGGATGAAGTTATCGCAGAAATTGTATCTTTGCTCCAATCTCCGGCCAAGAATGTGCTATCTGCTCTTCAATCTGGTGGAAACACCCTGCATGGAGTTCTCAAGACTTTGGCAGAAAGATAATTAAACCCTTTCAATAAAACAGTAACAAATAAATCAAAAAACAATACGAAAATGGCTGATTTAAAAGCATTCGCAGAACAATTGGTTAACTTGACGGTTAAAGAGGTAAACGAACTGGCTACAATCCTTAAGGAAGAATATGGTATTGAACCTGCAGCCGCTGCCGTAGCTGTTGCTGCTGGCCCCGCTGCCGCTGCTGAAGCTGTTGCGGAGAAGGATTCTTTCGATGTAGTCCTGAAAGCTGCCGGAGCTAACAAACTCCAAGTTGTTAAGGCAGTTAAAGAACAATGCGGATTGGGTCTGAAGGACGCTAAGGATCTCGTGGACGGTGCTCCCAGCACTCTGAAGGAAGGCCTTTCCAAGGCTGACGCAGAAGCCCTCAAGAAAGCTATTGAGGAGGCTGGCGCTGAAGTAGAACTGAAGTAAAAACGCCTGCTTGTCAGGTCTCCGGTTAAGAATTCCCTCTGTGAGGGATTCTTAACCTTTTTGTGTCTATTCCAAAAAGTTCACTTAATCCACAAACAGATGTCTTCAACCACCCAGAACCAGAGAATAAATTTCGCTACAGCAAAGAGCCCGATGCAATATCCGGACTTTCTGGAAGTACAACTGAAGTCGTTCAAAGATTTTCTCCAGCTCGATACTCCTCCTGAGCAGCGTAAAAAAGAAGGTTTATATAAGGTCTTTGCCGAGAATTTCCCTATAGCCGATACGCGTAACAATTTCGTTTTGGAATTCTTGGATTATTATATCGATCCTCCCCGTTATACCATTGAGGAGTGTTTGGAGAAGGGGTTGACGTACAGTGTACCATTAAAAGCAAAACTCAAGCTCTATTGTACTGATCCTGAACATGAAGATTTCGATACCGTTGTCCAGGACGTTTTTCTCGGGCCGATTCCATATATGACTGATAAGGCTACGTTCGTTATCAATGGTGCTGAGCGCGTAGTCGTTTCCCAATTACACCGTTCGCCGGGTGTGTTCTTTGGACAAAGCATCCACGCTAACGGGACTAAGTTGTATTCCGCCCGTATCATTCCTTTCAAAGGTTCTTGGATTGAGTTTGCCACGGATATAAACAACGTGATGTATGCTTACATCGATCGTAAGAAGAAACTTCCGGTAACGACCCTTTTGCGTGCAATCGGCTTCGAAAACGATAAAGACATTCTTGAAATTTTCAATTTGGCCGAAGAAGTTAAGGTGAACAAGACCAACCTGAAGAAAGTCGTTGGCCGGAAATTGGCAGCACGTGTGTTGAAAACATGGGTGGAAGATTTCGTCGATGAGGACACGGGTGAGGTTGTTTCTATCGAACGCAATGAAGTCATCATCGACCGGGAGACAGTTCTTGAAGAGTCCCATATCCAAGACATCTTGGAATCAGGAATACAGAATATCCTCTTGCACCGCGAAAAGCCGGGGCAGAGTGATTATTCGATTATATATAATACACTCCAGAAGGACCCGAGTAACTCGGAGAAAGAAGCTATCCTTTATATCTATCGCCAGTTGCGCAATGCCGACCCGGCGGATGATGCCAGTGCACGGGAAGTCATAAATAATCTTTTCTTCTCGGAGAAGCGTTATGATTTAGGCGAGGTTGGCCGTTATCGTATTAACCGTAAGCTTAATCTGGGTACGAGCATCGATGTCTCTGTCTTGACAAAAGAAGACATCATTGAAATTATCAAATATCTCATAGAGCTGATCAACTCGAATGCTGTAGTCGACGATATCGATCACTTGAGCAATCGTCGTGTGCGTACCGTGGGTGAACAACTTTCCAATCAGTTTGCCATTGGTCTGGCACGTATGTCGCGTACGATTCGCGAACGGATGAATGTGCGGGATAATGAAGTCTTTACCCCGATTGACTTGATTAACGCCAAGACGATATCGTCCGTCATCAATACGTTTTTCGGCACTAACGCCCTTTCCCAGTTCATGGACCAGACGAATCCTTTGGCGGAGATTACCCACAAGCGCCGAATGTCAGCCCTTGGCCCTGGTGGTTTGAGCCGTGAACGGGCAGGATTTGAGGTGCGTGACGTGCATTACACCCATTATGGCCGTCTTTGTCCGATTGAAACCCCGGAAGGCCCGAATATCGGGTTGATTTCTTCGCTTTGCATCTATGCCAAGATTAATGATTTGGGCTTTATCGAGACTCCTTACCGAAAGGTGCAGGATGGTGTTGCCGATTTGAACCCGGACAATGTCGTTTATCTTACGGCAGAAGAAGAAGAAGGGAAAATCATAGCCCAAGGGAACAGTGAATTGGACGATGACGGGCGTTTCTTGCTTTCCCGCATCAAAGCCCGTCAGGATGCCGACTTCCCCGTGGTAGACCCGAAGGTGGTGGAACTGATGGATATTGCCCCACAGCAAATCGCTTCCATCGCAGCGGCATTGATACCCTTCTTGGAGCATGATGATGCAAACCGCGCGCTCATGGGATCGAACATGATGCGCCAGGCCGTCCCCTTGCTTCGCACGGAAGCCCCCATCGTCGGGACTGGTATCGAACGCCAGTTGGCGCGTGATTCCCGCACACAGATTACAGCCGAAGGCTCCGGTGTGGTAGAATACGTGGATGCTACGACCATCCGCATCAAGTATGACCGTACCGAGGATGAAGACTTTGTAAGTTTCGAGAGCGCTGTTAAGGAATATGCTATTCCCAAGTTCCGCCGTACCAACCAGAATATGACCATCGATTTGCGTCCCGTTTGTGAACCGGGGCAACGCGTGAAAGCCGGCGATATCCTCACCGAGGGATACTCCACGCAAGATGGAGAATTGGCTTTAGGTAAAAACCTGTTGGTGGCCTACATGCCTTGGAAGGGTTACAATTATGAGGATGCCATAGTGCTTAACGAACGTGTTGTCCGCGAGGATTTGTTGACTTCCATCCATGTGGAAGAATTTTCCTTGGAGGTGCGCGAGACGAAACGGGGCATGGAAGAATTGACTTCGGATATCCCTAACGTGAGCGAAGAGGCTACCAAAGACCTTGACGAGAACGGTATCGTGCGTATTGGTGCGCGTATTGAACCGGGTGACATCATGATCGGTAAGATTACTCCGAAAGGCGAGTCCGATCCTTCTCCCGAAGAGAAACTGCTCCGGGCTATCTTCGGAGACAAGGCCGGTGATGTAAAAGATGCTTCTTTGAAGGCTTCTCCTTCGCTGAAGGGCGTGGTCATCGGTCGCAAACTCTTCTCCCGCGTCATCAAGACCCGCAGCGAGAAGATGGGCGACAAGGCCCGTTTGGCGGCACTTGATGAGAAGTATGAGAACAAGGCCGAGGAGTTGAAGAAAATAATGCTGTCCAAGCTCCTGAAGATAACAGAAGGACAGGTCTCCCAAGGCGTGAAAGATTATATGGGTGTCGATATCATTTCCAAGGGTGCCCCCTTTACGATGAAAGACTTGGCCCATGTCGATTTCGCTTCTGTGCAAGTCAGCCAGTGGACGGCCGACGCGCATGTCAATGAACTCGTGCATGCCTTGATTGTAAATTACTTGAAGAAGTACAAGGAATTGGACGCAGCCCTCAAACGCGAGAAGTTTGCATTGACCATCGGCGACGAACTGCCTTCCGGCATCATGCAGATGGCTAAGGTGTATATTGCCAAGAAGCGTAAAATTGGCGTCGGTGACAAGATGGCCGGACGCCATGGTAACAAGGGTATTGTTTCCCGTATAGTGCGTCAGGAAGATATGCCTTTCTTGGCCGACGGGACTCCGGTAGACATCATCCTCAACCCGCTTGGTGTGCCTTCGCGCATGAACCTTGGCCAGATCTTTGAGGCCGTTTTAGGTGCTGCGGGTAAGAAGTTGGGCGTTAAGTTTGCCACTCCCATTTTTGATGGTGCCACGCTGGAAGATATTTGCAAATGGACGGACAAGGCAGGCCTGCCCCGTTATGGGAAAACTTATCTCTACGATGGCGGTACGGGCGAACGTTTCGACCAACCGGCTACGGTCGGCGTGACCTATATGCTGAAGCTGGGCCACATGGTGGAAGACAAGATGCACGCCCGCTCCATCGGCCCTTATTCGCTTATCACACAGCAGCCTCTCGGAGGTAAGGCACAGTTTGGCGGACAGCGTTTCGGAGAAATGGAAGTGTGGGCGCTGGAGGCATTTGGCGCAGCCCATATCTTGCAGGAAATCCTTACCGTCAAATCGGACGATGTGGTAGGCCGTTCGAAAGCCTATGAGGCTATCGTCAAAGGTGAGCCGATGCCTACCCCCGGAATTCCAGAGTCGCTTAACGTGTTGCTCCATGAGTTGCGCGGCTTGGGCTTAAGCATTCATTTGGAATAGCCCTCCCCTTTTCCCAAAGAGGGGAAAGGCTTTTTCCCGAGAATAACAAGCAAGAAAAACAACAACTCTTTTCAATCAAGAATAAAATGGGTTTTAGAAAAGAATCAAAAATAAAGAACAACTTCACGAAGATATCTATCGGTTTGGCTTCTCCCGAGGAGATTTACGATGCTTCTTATGGTGAAGTGTTGAAGCCCGAGACTATAAACTACCGGACCTACAAGCCCGAGCGCGACGGCCTTTTCTGCGAACGTATCTTCGGCCCGGTCAAAGACTATGAATGCCATTGCGGAAAATACAAACGCATCCGCTACAAAGGCATTGTCTGCGACCGTTGCGGCGTGGAGGTTACGGAAAAGAAAGTACGGCGCGAACGTATGGGGCACATCAAGCTGGTCGTTCCTGTGGCCCATATCTGGTATTTCCGTTCGCTTCCCAATAAAATCGGCTATTTGCTTGGCCTGCCTACCAAGAAACTTGACTCGATTATCTACTACGAGAAGTACATCGTAATCCAATCCGGCAATGTAGAGAATGTAGCTCCCTATGATTTGCTGACGGAGGACGAGTATCTTGACATTGTTGAGCGGCCCGAGATGAAGAACAATTCTTTCTTGGAAGATTCGGATCCCAACAAGTTCATCGCCAAAATGGGCGCTGAAGCTATTTACGACCTGCTTTGCCGTTTGGACTTGGATTCCTTGTCCTACGAATTGCGGCATAAGGCAAACAACGACAATTCCCAACAACGGAAAAACGAAGCGCTCAAGCGCCTTCAGGTCGTCGAGTCTTTCCGTGCTTCCAAGGGGCGTAACCGTCCGGAGTGGATGATTATGCGTATCATCCCGGTCATCCCGCCCGAATTGCGCCCGTTGGTTCCGCTTGATGGCGGCCGTTTTGCCACCTCTGACTTGAATGATTTGTATCGGCGCGTCATCATCCGTAACAACCGCCTTAAGCGGTTGATAGAAATCAAGGCGCCCGAAGTCATCTTGCGCAATGAAAAGCGCATGTTGCAAGAGGCTGTGGACTCTTTGTTCGACAACTCCCGCAAATCCAGCGCGGTCAAGACCGATGCAAACCGTCCCCTCAAGTCGCTTTCTGATAGCCTAAAAGGAAAACAAGGCCGCTTCCGCCAGAATTTGCTTGGTAAACGTGTCGATTATTCTGCCCGCTCTGTCATCGTCGTTGGGCCAGAATTGAAGATGGGCGAATGCGGGATTCCCAAGCTCATGGCGGCTGAGCTTTACAAACCGTTTATTATCCGTAAGCTCATTGAGCGGGGTATCGTGAAAACGGTAAAGTCGGCTAAGAAAATCGTAGATCGTAAAGAGTCGGTCATTTGGGATATTTTGGAGTATGTCATGAAAGGGCATCCCGTGTTGCTGAACCGTGCCCCGACATTGCACCGGCTTGGTATCCAAGCTTTCCAACCTAAGATGATTGAAGGTAAGGCTATACAGTTGCATCCCTTGGCTTGTACGGCATTCAACGCCGATTTCGACGGCGACCAGATGGCCGTCCATCTTCCGTTGAGCAACGAAGCCGTATTGGAGGCGCAGTTGTTGATGCTTAATTCCCATAATATCCTGAACCCCGCCAACGGTGCGCCGATTACCGTGCCTTCCCAAGACATGGTGCTCGGGCTGTATTACATTACTAAGCTGCGCCAAGGGGCAAAAGGGGAAGGATTTACATTTTATGGCCCGGAGGAAGCCCTCATCGCCTACAACGAAGGCCGCGTTGATATCCACGCCATTGTAAATGTACGAGTGAAGGATGTGGACGAGAACGGCAATCCCGTGGAAGTAATGATGAAAGAGACTTCAGTGGGACGTGTCATCGTCAATCAGATAGTACCCGAGGGAGTCGGCTATATCAACCGCATCATTTCCAAGAAATCGTTGCGTGAAATCATCAGCGACGTAATTAAAGTGTGTGGCGTATCCAAGGCGGCAGATTTCTTGGATGGCATTAAGAACTTGGGATACTACATGGCTTTCAAGGGAGGATTGTCTTTTAACTTGGACGACATCATCATTCCGAAAGAAAAGGAAGCCCTTGTGGCAAAAGGATACGAGCGGGTGGAAGAAGTCATTAACAACTATAACATGGGCTTCATCACTAATAACGAACGTTATAACCAAGTAATCGACATTTGGACGCATGTAAACTCCGAGTTGGCCAACATTCTGATGAAAACCATTTCGTCCGATGACCAAGGCTTCAACTCTGTGTACATGATGCTCGACTCAGGCGCCCGTGGCTCCAAGGAGCAAATCCGGCAGCTCTCCGGAATGCGCGGCTTGATGGCCAAGCCCCAAAAGGCCGGTGCCGAGGGGGCGCAGATTATCGAAAACCCGATTCTGTCGAACTTCAAGGAAGGTCTCTCCGTATTGGAATACTTTATTTCCACCCACGGTGCCCGCAAGGGTTTGGCCGATACGGCGTTGAAGACGGCCGATGCAGGATATTTGACCCGCCGCTTGGTCGATGTCTCCCACGACGTGATTATCACGGAAGAAGACTGCGGCACGTTGCGTGGTTTGGTATGTACTGAATTGAAGAATGACGAGGATGTCATTGCTTCCCTATATGAACGTATCTTGGGTCGCGTGTCAGTGCATGACATAATCCATCCTATTACGGGCAAACTGATCGTGGCCGGTGGGGAAGAGATTACGGAGACGATAGCCAAAGAGATTGAGGATTCGCCCATTGAAAGCGTCGAAATCCGTTCCGTTCTTACTTGTGAGGCCAAGCACGGCGTATGTGCCAAGTGTTATGGCCGTAACTTGGCTACCGGCCAGATGGTCCACAAGGGTGAGGCAGTAGGTGTGATTGCCGCACAGTCTATCGGTGAGCCGGGAACCCAGCTTACGCTTCGTACTTTCCATGCCGGTGGTATTGCCGGAAACGCAGCCGCAAATGCGACAATCATGGCACACTATGACGGAGTGCTTGAGTTCGAGGAATTGCGCACTGTGGATTACGTAGACGAGGATGGCTCCAACGTGAAAGTGGTGGTAGGCCGCTTGGCGGAACTGCGTGTGATCGACGAGAATACGAAGATTGCCCTTTCGCAGTATAATATACCTTATGGCTCGACGCTTTATGTCAGCGATAAAGACAAGGTGAAGAAAGGTACGCTTATTTGTAAGTGGGATCCTTTCAATGCAGTTATTATTACCGAAGTCGGCGGCCGTATTGAGTTTGAGAACATGATTGAAAACGTGACCTACAAAGTGGAGTCCGACGAAACTACCGGTTTGCGTGAAATCATCATTATAGAGTCGAAGGACAAGGCCAAGGTGCCTTCGGCCCATATCTTGGACGAAAGCGGCGAAGTGTTGCGTACCTATAACTTCCCTGTTGGCGGGCACGTCGTAGTCGAAGACCAACAGGCGGTCCGCTCCGGCGAGGTAATTGTCAAGATTCCCCGCGCTGTGGGCAAGGCCGGTGATATTACGGGCGGTCTGCCACGTGTCACGGAATTGTTCGAGGCTCGCAATCCGTCGAATCCTGCAGTCGTATCCGAAATCGACGGTGAGATAACGATGGGCAAAATCAAGCGCGGTAACCGCGAAATCATCGTGACTTCCAAGACCGGCGAGGTGAAGAAATATCTTGTGCCTCTCTCCAAACAGATTCTGGTACAGGAGAACGATTATGTCCGTGCAGGTACTCCCTTGTCCGACGGCGCCATTACGCCGGCCGACATCTTGGCCATCAAGGGCCCCACGGCGGTGCAAGAGTACATCGTCAATGAGGTTCAGGATGTATATCGCCTGCAGGGCGTGAAAATCAATGACAAGCATTTCGAGATTATCGTGCGCCAGATGATGCGCAAGGTACAGATCGATGAGCCGGGCGACACCCGTTTCTTGGAACAACAGGTAGTGGACAAGCTCGAGTTCATGGAGGAAAACGACCGCATCTGGGGCAAGAAGGTTGTAACCGATGCCGGTGATTCGGAGAATCTCCAGCCCGGCCAGATTGTTACCGCCCGCAAGCTCCGCGACGAGAACAGCCTCCTCAAGCGCCGCGACCTGAAGCTCGTGCAAACGCGCGATGCGCTGCCTGCCACGTCTACCCAGATTTTGCAGGGCATCACCCGTGCCGCTTTGGCTACGTCCAGCTTCATGTCGGCAGCTTCTTTCCAGGAAACGACCAAGGTGCTCAACGAGGCCGCCATCAACGGCAAGGTCGATAAGCTCGAGGGCATGAAGGAGAATGTTATCTGTGGGCATCTGATTCCCGCAGGCACCGGCCTCCGCGAGTTCGAGAAGCTCATCGTCGGCTCGAAAGAGGAGTACGACCGCATCCTTGCCAACCGCAAGAATGTGCTTGACTACAGCGATGTAGACTGATTCCGTCCCTAATTTGCGCCATTTTGTGGCGCAATCCATAGTCTTTTCCGGGGCAAGCCTTTTCCAACAGGCCTGCCCCGGTTCTTTTTTGCTTTGTCCGCATTGGGGCAGAGCCTTTGCCACCGTCGCTGGCTTCCCTTGCCGCCGTAAGAAACCTGCCTTGCCGCAAACTTGGAAAAGCGGCAAGGCTTTTTGTTGTCCCCCTTGCCCCTTTTCCCGGGAAGTGCCGGGACTTTTTACGGGAAGTCCTTCCCCTATCCGGGCGGACGCCCGGGGAAGGGGTGTTTTGCGGCCTTCCCCCGGGGCGGGGAAGTTTGCCCGCCCATGCCGCCGGGGTAGGGGGTGGCCGGGAATAATTTGGCTTTTTCGCGATTTGTATGGGTTTATTAGGCAATTAAGTGCATTTTTTAAGTAAGAAACCGGATAAATCAGTAATTTGGTTTGCAACTTTAAAAAATATCTATACCTTTGCCACGTTTCCCACGCCGAACTTCCATAATGAAGGAAGGGGTAGGAGTGGGGAATGCACATTCAAAAAGGCGTTTACTTGGGCGCTTTGATCTTGACGAATCGAAACTTCGCAACTTTCAACCTTGTCAAAGACAAAGCAACAGTAGATGTTCATGGGTATGTTTTATACAGCCATGACCTATCCGTGCGTAGCCATCCGCGCGGATTTTTTCGCGGTTTCATAATAAACATATCGGCGTGGGCTTCTGTGTTGCTCGTTTCGACAAGGTGGGCAATGCGAAGGCCTCGATTCGTGGGACGAGTAACAGGTACAGACTCCCGCGCTTCTTTTTTTATGTGCATGAGTTGAAGAAAAAATCTGTCTTCCCCGGGGAGTCTGAAGGCACATGTAAAACTCTCTGTGCATATCGGATGAAACAGATTTTCATTGTTTTCTTTTTGGCTGCGGCGGTCGCAGGCGTATCGTCCTGTTCGCTCCGCATTGCTAGCTCCACGGCCAAGCCGGTCAATTCTTCTCTGAACAGTTATACGCAGGCCGACTTGGAAATTTCCGGCCAAAAAATTTCCTACACCTATGTGCCTAACAAGCGTGATCGCAAGGAAGGCATGAAGCACTGCCTTTCCAATGCCACGGCTGCTGCCTTGAAAGAGAATGGCAATGCGGACGTATTGGTCGAAAGGCAATATCAAGCTATCGTGAAATACAGGTTTTTCGGCTTGATTCGGAGGATTAAGTCCGTCACCGTCAGCGGCTATCCTGGTACGTATAGGAACTTTCGCCAAGTAGAACCGGTAATTTCTGGGGAATAGGCCTATGAAAATACGCGAAATCTCTATCTGTTGGGCCTTGTGCGGCCTTCTGTCCGTCACCTCGTGCTCTACGTTGCGGAAAAGCAGTTCTACGGCCTTCCCTATCGAGTCTTCCGTGCAGCAGTATCCCACGGTTGTCGACTTGGAAGTGAAAGCGGGAAAAGTCAATAAGCAGGTGGAGTGGGGCTTTGTCCCTTTCAACCTCGGACAGCCTTCTCTCGAGAATCGCAAACAGAACCTCTTGGCTGATGCCATACAGGAGCAGGAGGCCGATATATTGCTTGAGCCGCAGATTGTCTATACGAAAATTCCTTTTGGGAAGCGTACCCTTACCGTGACGGGCTATCCTGCCACGTTCAAAAACTTCCGCAAGGCCACGCCGGAGGACTTGGAGGCCCTGAAAGCTGTGTCTCCGCTGGCAGGCAAAGGCGTTTACCAAGTTGCTTCCGAGCCGTGGTACAAGCGTCTTTTCGGAAGCTTGTTCCCTAAGAAATGAATTATTTATCAATCCTAATTTATTAACCGCCGAAAGGCACAAAAACAATCTACTAAAATGAAAAAATTAAGTTACCTTTTCATGTTGCTCACCCTGTGTTTCTCTGTGGGAGTTATGACTTCTTGCAGCGATGATGACGATGAACCGCAAACAGACAATGGAACAGCTGTTGCCGGTACCTATTCCGGACGGTTGTCGTATGGTACGACGATCGTTGAAGATGCTTATATCGTAACCATCAGTAGGGTGACCTCATCAGTTGTGACAGTTTATGCCGGTTTCCTAGATAAAGTCTACGATGAAGGACTGAATTGCAATGTATCTCAAAGTAATGGAACCTATACTTTAGTTAATGAAGCGCAACCGAATATAAGCATAACGGTTTATGGGAATACTATTAATATAAGTTATCTGACAGGTGGAGGCTTGATGTATACATTTAATGGACAAAAGGATTAAATAGAAATTACATAATCTTTTCGAGGAAAGAGCGTTTGCTATTATGTTGCAATGGCTCTTTCTTTTTCCTTGTTTTCATTCTTCTTTGAAACTATTTTTAGCAAAAGAACTTAGTGCAATAATAACAATGAAACAAATGAATCCTTTTCAATCGAGGGTATTTTTAAAGTTTAAAATATCACGGAATGTGATAATCTTAATCCTCTTATTCTCTTTATTTTGTAGAGTGAATATTCATGCTCAACAACTACAGACTTCACAAGAAGGTTACAAATGGTATGAAATAGAAAAAAGGGGATATGTTGGTGTAAAGAATCTCGATGGGAAAACTATTGTTCCTGCTAAATATACATATATACGCTATGATGATAATGGATATTTTATTGTTGAAACCAAAAAAGGATATAAAGAGTGTTATGATGTCAATGGACGGAAAATAATTGATGGGAAAGGACGGTATAGCTATATCTTGCCTATGGATGGAGGTGATGGTGGTGATTGGTTCTTGGTATCTAGGAATGGATTTGAAGGAGCTTATATTCGCGCATGGGGAGAGGTTATACCTCCCAATAAGTTCACATTTGTGCGTTACAGGACCGATTGTCACACTAATTTGGGGACATACGGACGGAAAGGTTATTTCTTAGTAGGAGATGATCTTGGATACGGATTATATGATGCTTATGGTAATGAAGTAATAGGAACAGATAAGGGATATGACTATATTCGGCCAGAAGGATATGGTATATATAGCAAAGATACATGGTTTAGCGTTTTAAAAAACGGCCTATATGGGGTATGTCTAATTTGGGGATTACAAATTATACCGCCAGAATATAAATACATATATCATTCACCAGTCTTTGGATTCCAAGCAAAAACTGTAGATGGGAAAGAAATAACTTTAGGAATGTGTATGACTATGGATGGCCTAAAGTTTGAGCAAAAATCATCTACTAAAGAATATGCTTCGATACCAAACGAAACTACTTCCCAGATAGCAAGCAACCATAATTCACATCAAGTAGAAAAGAAAGAATCACAAGGCAATATTGACTCTAATCCGACTTTCCAATCGTGTAAGACGTGTGAGCATACAGATGGGAAATGCTTCATTTGCCACGGTTTGGGAAGGATCAGTTGGGCTCCTTTTTATATGCAATGTACGGCTTGTTATGGTACGGGGAAATGCCCT
>CAYTPX010000039.1:0-15758 GCA_964439955.1 uncultured Bacteroidaceae bacterium
TTTTTCTTTATCCCTCCACCTACTTTAAATATAAGGGCGGAAGAAAAAGATAATCTTTTTGCATGTTTTGTTTGGCAGTTACGGGAAAACGTCATAAATTTGCCCCGGAAATCATAAGGGAACGAGTCAAAATGGCAAATCTGATGAATACATATTGGTGGCGACACTTACTACTCCAGCAGTCGTAAGGGGAGGTCGCTTTTGTGTGTCCCATCAAGATTTGAAAAAGATACGAAAAGCCTTGCCGCACTTGCGACAAGGCTTTTTCTTTTGGCTTTGGGGGCAGGTGGGGACTGGAAGGATAGGAACAAAACAAAATATGGAGAAAACAATGGAAAAAAGCAACCGGCCGGACGAAAACGGCTTTTACGGCGAGTATGGAGGTGCCTATGTGCCCGAAATCCTGTATGCCTGTGTCGAGAATTTGCGCTCGCGCTATCTCAAAATCTTGGAAAGCGAGTCTTTCAGGCGCGAGTACGATCGCCTGCTGCATGACTATGTGGGCCGCCCCTCCCCCCTCTATTTCGCGCAGAGGCTAAGTGAAAAATACGGATGCTGCATCTATCTGAAACGTGAAGACCTCAACCATACGGGCGCACACAAGATTAACAATACCATAGGGCAGATACTTGTGGCCCGCGCCATGGGCAAAAAACGGATTATCGCCGAGACCGGGGCGGGCCAACACGGGGTGGCTACGGCCACGGTATGCGCCCTCATGGACATGGAGTGTGTCGTCTATATGGGAAAAACCGATGTCGAACGCCAGCATATCAATGTGCAGAAAATGGAAATGCTGGGTGCGGAAGTCCGTCCGGTCACGAGTGGGAACATGACACTCAAGGACGCAACGAACGAGGCCATCAGGGACTGGTGCTGCCATCCGGAGGATACGTTCTACATCATCGGGAGCACGGTGGGCCCGCACCCCTATCCCGATATGGTGGCGCGCCTGCAGAGCGTGATTTCCGAGGAAATCAAAAAGCAGCTTCTTGCGCAGGAAGGGCGTGACTACCCCGACTACCTCATGGCTTGCGTGGGCGGCGGGAGCAACGCGGCGGGCACCATTTATCATTATATCGATGATGAGCGGGTGAAAATCGTATTGGCCGAGGCTGGAGGCTTGGGCATCGATTCCGGCTATACGGCGGCCACCATCCACCGTGGGCGGCTTGGCATCATTCACGGAAGCCGCACGTTAGTCATGCAGACGGAAGACGGGCAGATAACCGAGCCGTATTCCATTTCCGCCGGGCTTGACTATCCGGGCATAGGGCCGCTACATGCTTTCCTTTCGGCTTCGCACCGTGCGGAAATTCTTGCCATCAATGACGACGAAGCCATGCAGGCTGCCATGGAACTGACGCGCCTGGAGGGAATCATACCGGCCATCGAGTCGGCCCACGCCTTGGGCGCTTTGCCCAAGATCCATTTCGCCCCTTCTGACGTAGTGGTGCTCACCGTCTCCGGCCGCGGCGACAAAGACATGGAAACATTCATACGCTGGATGGAAGAACACCGGCGCGACAGCAAACAACACGTGGAACAATAAAATAAAGGATAATGAACACATTTCGATTTCAGGCAGTGAGCCGCCAGGTTTTGGGTGACCTCCATACGCTGGTCAGCCTCTACTTAAAAGTGAGGGACTTGTACCCGGAGTCCGTTTTGCTGGAGAGTTCGGATTTCCACTCTTCGGAGAATTCCGTTTCTTACATAGGTATTTGCCCATTGGCTTCCTTCGGGGTGAACAGCGGACGCTGTACGATGAAGTATCCCGACCGTACCGTGGAGAAAATACCCGTGGCGGACGGTACCGATATCAGCAACGCGCTCATGCGTTTTTTGGGTACGTTGGAGGTCACAGGGGCGGGTGCGAAGTCGTGCGGACTCTTCGGTTATACTTCTTTCAATGCTGTGCGCTACTTCGAGCATATAGAGATTGAGGACACGCATGCGGACGAGAACGATGCGCCCGAGATGCTTTACACCTTTTATAAATACATTCTCATGCTCGACCATTTCAAGAACACGCTCACCCTGGTGGAACTTTTGGCCGAAGGCGAGGACAGCCAGATTGAAAACCTGCTGGCTATTTTGGGAAACACCAACTTCCCTTGCTACAACTTCCGGCAAGTAGGCGAGGAAACCTCCAACGTTTCCGACGAAGAATACATGGAGTATGTCCGCAAGGGTATCCGCCATTGCCAGCGGGGCGATGTCTTCCAGATAGTCCTCTCGCGCCGTTTCGTGCAGAAGTACGAGGGTGACGACTTCAAGGTGTACCGCGCTTTGCGGAGCATCAACCCTTCTCCTTATTTGTTCTACTTCGATTTCGGCGGATTCCGTATTTTCGGTTCTTCGCCTGAGACGCACTGCAAAATAGAGGGACGGCGCGCCTGTATCGACCCGATTGCCGGGACGTACCGCCGCACGGGCAACGAAGAAGAAGACCGCAAGGCTACCGAGCGGCTGTTGTATGACCCGAAAGAAAATGCCGAACACACGATGTTGGTCGATTTGGCCCGTAACGATTTGAGCAGGAATTGCGAGCAGGTGCGGGTGGACTTTTATAAAGAACCCCAGTTCTATAGCCACGTCATCCACCTTGTTTCCCGCGTTAGCGGCATACTGAAGGACGAAAGGACCAACCCCGTCAAAGTCTTTACCGACACTTTTCCGGCGGGTACGCTTTCGGGCGCGCCAAAGGTTCGGGCCATGCAGCTGATCAGCGAGATTGAAAACGTAAGCCGCGGGGCGTATGGCGGGTGTATCGGCTTCATCGGGCTGGACGGAAGCCTCAACCAGGCAATAACGATACGCAGTTTTGTCAGCCGCAACGGCGAGCTGTGGTACCAGGCGGGAGCCGGCATTGTGGCCAAGAGCCGCCCGGAAGACGAACTGCAGGAGGTTAAAAACAAATTGGGGGCGTTGAAACGTGCCATCGAGGTCGCCTCCCAACTGAAAAATTAGTAGTGTACCGGATAAAGCGCAATCGATATGGGAAAAATATTATTGTTCGACAATTACGACTCGTTTACCTACAACCTTTTCCATGCGGTGAATGAACTGGGATACCATGACATCGAAGTCTATCGCAACGACCGCATTTCGCTCGACGAGGTGGCGAAGTACGACAAAATCCTGCTTTCTCCCGGGCCGGGTATCCCGGAAGAAGCCGGCATCTTGCTCCCCCTCATCCGGCGTTATGCCCCGCAGAAGAACATTCTGGGCGTCTGTCTGGGCGAGCAGGCCATCGGCGAGGCCTTCGGGGCACGGCTGGAGAACCTAGAGAACGTGTACCACGGCGTGCAAACTCCCATACGGGTGGTCGGCGACGACCTCCTTTTCCGGGGCGTGGACTCGCCTTTCCCGGCCGGGCGCTACCATTCGTGGGTCGTTTCCCGCGCGGACTTTCCCGGCGAATTGGAGGTGACGGCTGAGGATGGGGACGGCCAGATCATGGCCTTGCGCCATCGTTTCTACCGTGTGCGTGGCATCCAGTTCCATCCCGAGTCGGTACTCACGCCGCAAGGCATGCTCATCATACGCAACTGGCTGGAGAGCGAATGAAACTTTCTCGCGGTATGGATCAAGGGCGGGGCAGGAGGCCGGGGAAATCCCTTTGCGCCTTTTGGGGATTTCCCTTGTGTCTTTCCCTGATTTGCCCTGCATCTTTTCCGCATTTCCCTTGTACCGGGTTTGCCGGTTTCTTTCCGGGCAAGGATTTTTGCCCAATGACTTTAAACGAAAACCAACTTCAAACTACAACGAGAGATGAAAGACATTCTCTATAAACTGTTCGACCATCAGTTCTTGGGTCGAGGCGAAGCATGCAAGATATTGCAGGACATTGCTTCCGGACGGTATAGCAACGAGCAGGTTGCCTCTTTGATTACGGTGTTTCTCATGCGCAGCATTACGGTGGAAGAATTGCTCGGCTTCCGTGAGGCGCTCTTGGAAATGCGGGTCCCGGTACACTTGGACGAGTACAAACCCATCGACATCGTAGGGACGGGTGGCGACGGGAAGAACACATTCAATATCTCCACGTGCGCTTGTTTCGTGGTGGCCGCGGCCGGATACCATGTGGTAAAGCACGGCAACTATGGGGCCACGTCGGTGAGCGGTGCGAGCAACGTCATGGAGCAGCACGGCGTGAGGTTCACGAAGGACGAATCCGTCTTGCGCCGCAGCATCGAGCAAACCCGCATTGCCTACCTGCATGCACCCCTGTTCAGCCCGGCTTTGAAGGCCGTGGCCCCCATCCGAAAGGCTTTGGCCGTGCGCACGTTTTTCAACATCTTGGGGCCTTTGGTAAATCCGGTCATGCCTGCCTATCAACTGCTTGGCGTCTATAACCTGCCGCTGCTCCGCCTCTATAGCTATACATACCAGGAAAGTGCCATGCAGTATGCCGTGGTGCACAGCTTGGACGGCTACGACGAGATTTCGCTCACCTCGACTTTCAAGGTGGTCAATACGCGCAACGAGAAAGTCTATACGCCCGAGATGATAGGTTTGCCCCGTTGCCGGGAAGCGGAACTGTACGGAGGGGAGACGCCCGAAGAGGCTGCGGCCATTTTCGACCGGGTTCTCGACGGGACGGCCTCGGAGGCGCAGAAGAACGTGGTCATCGCGAACTCCGCTTTTGCCATACAAACCATTTGCCCGGACAAAAGTATTGCGGATTGTCTTGCAGAGGCCCGCGAGGCGCTGGAGAGCGGGCGGGCTAAAGAGACGCTGAACCGTTTCCTGGAACTGAATGCTTGAGGATAAAGCCTATGGAAGACATCTTGACGGCCATCGTGGCCCATAAATATTTGGAAGTGGCTTCCCAAAAAGAAGCCGTTGCCCCTGAGATATTGGCTGACGCCTGTGATGAGGCTCCGGCCGCCCGTTCCATGCGCGAGTCGCTGGCGCGGTCCGCTTCAGGCATTATTGCCGAGTTCAAGAGGCGCAGCCCGTCGAAAGGCTGGATCAAGCGGGATGCCGTCCCGGAGTTGGTGGTCCCGGCCTATGGGCAGGCCGGGGCGGGTGCGTTGTCCATACTGACCGATGAAAGGTTCTTCGGCGGGTCGTTGGGTGACGTGCGGGCGGCGCGTCCGCTCACGGAACTTCCGATTTTGCGGAAGGACTTCGTGGTCGATGAGTACCAGCTCCTCCAGGCACGCGCCATAGGGGCGGATGCCGTTTTGCTCATAGCTGCTTGTTTGGAGTTGGGGCAGTGCCGCCGTTTGGCGTGCCGCGCCCATGAGCTGGGCTTGGAGGTGCTGTTGGAAATCCATAGTGAGACGGAATTGGAATACGTGGGCCCGGAGATGGACATGGTGGGCATCAACAATCGTAACCTCGGGACTTTTGTTACCGACGTGCAGAATTCTTTCCGCCTGGCCGACCGTTTGAGAACCCGTGTCGAGGCGTTGGATCGGATGCCGCTGCTGGTTTCGGAGAGCGGGTTGGCGGATGCCGCCACGGTGGGCGCTTTGCGGAAAGCGGGATTCCGTGGCTTCCTCATCGGGGAAACCTTCATGAAGACCGATAATCCCGGGCAGAGCTTGGCCCGGTTCATAGCAGGTATCGAGGCATAATGGAACGGATAAGGGGGACTTTGCAGCTGAAAGTCTGCGGGATGCGCGAGGCCGCCAACATCCGGGCGGTAGAAGAACGTTTGGTCGCTGCCTGTGATGCGGCAGGAAGCCCCGGCGTTTCGCTTTGGATGGGCTTCATCTTTTATCCCCGGTCGCCGCGTTTTGTGAAAGACGTGCCTGCCTATTTGCCGGAGAGGATGGGGCGGGTCGGCGTATTCGTGGATGCCTCCCCGGATGAAATCGCCCGCCGGGCCATGGATTTCCGCTTGGATGCCGTCCAGCTGCACGGGCATGAATCGCCGGATTTTTGCGGGGAAGTGCGGCGTGGATTGTTGCGGACGACGGGGCGGGAAGTCGCGATATTCAAGGCGTTCCCCATAGCTGCCCGGGAGGACTTGTTGGCAACGAAACGCTACGACGGCTTCTGCGATTTGAAAATCTTCGATGCAAAATGTGCAGGATACGGTGGTTCGGGCCGAACGTTCGATTGGGAAATATTGGCGGGTTATGCAGGGGATACCAGTTTCCTGTTGAGTGGCGGTTTGGGAATGCAATGCTTGGAGGAACTGAAGCAACTGGAGTTGCCGAAATTGGCGGGTTACGACTTGAACAGCCGTTTTGAAACCGTCCCCGGGTTGAAAGACCCGGACTTGTTGGAGGGGTTCGTGCACGGACTCCTTCTGGGCAAAGGAAAAAGGAACTATTTATAACAACAAAAAAACATAGGGAGAAAATCCATGAACAGGATAAACCAACTATTTGCTACGGGAAAGGAGAATTTACTTTCCATCTATTTTTGTGCCGGGCATCCTACGTTGGATGGTACGTTTACTACGTTGCAAGCCTTGCAAGACCATGGGGTTGATATGGTAGAGATAGGCATTCCTTTCAGCGACCCCATGGCTGACGGGCCGGTCATACAGTCGGCTGCCACGACGGCCTTGCGCAACGGGATGACGCTCCGTGTCCTTTTCGGGCAACTTGAGGGCGTGAGGGAAAAAGGAATCGACATGCCGCTCATCTTGATGGGTTATTTGAACCCCATCATGCAGTATGGCTTCGAAAACTTTTGCCGTGACTGCCGGAAGTGCGGTATTGACGGGGTGATTGTGCCCGACCTGCCGTTCCGGGACTACCAGGAAACCTACCGTCCTGTGGCCGAATCTTATGGCATAAGGGTCATTATGCTGATTACCCCGGAGACAAGCGAGGAAAGGATTCGCTTTATTGACGAAAACACCGACGGTTTTATCTATATGGTCTCATCTGCGGCCACAACGGGCGCACAAAAGGATTTCGAGACAAGCAAGTTGGCCTATTTCCGCCGCGTCGCCGGTATGGGGTTGCGTAACCCGCGTATGATAGGCTTCGGCATTTCGAATAAAGCGACTTTTTCTTCGGCATGTGCCTATTCACGGGGAGGAATCATCGGCAGCCGTTTTGTTACCTTGCTGGAACAGAAGTGCGATGCAGGCCGTGCCATCGAGGCTTTGCAGGAGGACTTGGCACGGTGAAGGCGCGGGCTGTCTTTTTCGACATCGACGGTACATTGGTCAGTTTCCATACCCACCGTGTTCCCCCCTCTGCTTGCCATGCCATAAGACAGTTGAGGGCACAAGGAATAAAGGTGTTTATTGCTACAGGACGCCACTTGGCGGCAATCAACAATTTGGGTGATTTGGAATTTGACGGGTATGTCACATTGAATGGCGGGTTATGTTATGCCGGCAAGGAACGGGTGGCGATTTATAAACGGCCTATTCTCCATGAAGATGTATGTGCTTTGCTCGACTATTTGGATCGCCATCCCATTCCTTGTGTTTTTGTCCGGGAGCACGATATGTGCTTGAATTTTTCTGACGGACGGGTGGACGAAGTTTTCCGTATGCTTGATTTTATCGAAGTGCCAACGGGCGATTTACGGGCGAAAGCAGACAAGGAGGTGATGCAGTTTATTGCTTTTTTCGGGCAAGAGGAGGAAGGGGAACTCATGGAATGCCTGCCCCATTGCCGTGCTACGCGCTGGTTCCATACGTTTTCGGACATAGTTCCGGAAGAGACAAGCAAAGCGGAAGGGATACGCCGTCTGTGCGGGTTCTATGGAATCGGGCTGGAAGAGGTAGTGGCATTCGGCGATGGCGGTAACGATGTAGAGATGTTGCGTGGCGTGGAATTGGGGATTGCCATGGGAAATGCGGGGGAAGAAGTGAAAGCCGTGGCTGACTATGTGACATCTTCCGTAGATGATGACGGAGTGTACCGCGCACTCTGCCATTTTGGCTTATTGGAAGGTAATTCGCGTGGACAGGGTATGGGGTAACTGCATATAGGCTTTTCAATGGGAATCGAAATACCCTTTGGCATAAAGATGCCCGGTCAGTTCCCGGAAACGGGGGGAATAGGTACCGTCGTCCGCATGGATTGAGAAGGAGTCGGTGCGGCAGAGTTCCAGTGTGGGGGCAAACTCAAGGAGGACACGCTTTGCTCCGTTTCCTGATGGCTTGGCGGAGACGGTGGCTTGCCGGCAGGTATATAATTTCTCGGCAAAGGCTTCAGCCCTTGCCGCGGGGGCATATTCGCTTGGTACGATGAGTGAGCATTTTCCTTTTGGCGCGAGCAGGCGAGACATGCCATACATCAGTTCACGGTAGGACAGGGTTGTGTCGTGCCGGGCTTGCCTGCGTTGCATATCGGGCGATGGGACGGCCTGTGAGAAATAGGGCGGATTGGATATGATGTAGTCGTATTTCTGGAAAATAGTTCCTTGTCTTACCCTGTCTTGTACGAATAGCCTGAAGTCTTCATTGAGTAGTTGGATGCGTTCGGAGTAGGGGGAGTTTCCAAAATTTGATGCCGCATCTTTCGCGGTCGGCGGGTCGATTTCGATGGCTGTAATGCGGGCTTCCGGGTTCTGTTGCGCCGCGAAGAGGGCAAGTATGCCCGTCCCGCTCCCGACATCGAGTATATTCCGGGCTTTCCCCATATCGCTCCATGCGGCGAGCAAGACGCTGTCTGTACCGGCTTTCATGGCCGAATGGGATTGGTTCAGGGTGAAATTGCGAAAAGTGAAGTGCTGATTTGGCATGAGAATTGCTGGTGAAATATGTTTTTGTAAGGTAGCAAAAGTAGTCTTTTCCTTGTTATTATAGGCAAGGAGAAAGGAAAAGTGGCGAAGAAAGCGTATCTTTGCAAAAACTTAGAATAACGAAATAGACAAGACCGAGGACTTTAGAGATGCAGAAATGGATGTTGAGTGACATGGAAGGGGGCAGTGATGGCAGTTTTTCCTTGATCGCTGAAATCGAGGGAGGGGACGAACAGGAAAACCTTTCCTTTGAAGACAGCATGCCGGTACTTCCTATGCGAAACATGGTGATGTTCCCAGGCGTTGTTATGCCCGTTTCGGTGGGAAGGAGCAGTTCGTTGCGTGTAGTGAACGAGGCTAATCGGAAAAATTCGCTGATAGCGGTCGTTTGCCAGAAGAGCGCCGATACGGAAGAACCGGATTATGACGATTTGCACCATATAGGTATTGCGGCGAGGGTGTTGCGCGTCTTGGAAATGCCAGACCGTACGACGACCGTCATTTTGCAGGGCTTGCAACGGTTGCATTTGAAGAACTTGGTACAGATATTCCCGACTTTGCGGGGATATGCAGAGCCTATACCCGAGAAGATGCCTAAGGACGGCGACCGCAAGTTTGACGCGATCGTTGATTCGTGCAGGGATTTGGCCATACAGTACATCAAGTCTTCCGAAATGATCCATCCGGAATCGGTTTTTGCTATCCGCAATATCCGCAGTGGCCGGGGAATGATTAATTTTTTGTGCGCCAACTTGCCTTTGAAGAAGGATGAAAAAATGGAGCTTTTGGAGCTTGATTCGATAAAAGACCGGGCGTACAAATTGTTGGGGATACTGAGCCGTGAAGTACAGTTGGCAGAGATTAAGATGAATATCCAAGCCAGAGCACGGGAAGACATTGACCAGCAACAACGTGAGTACTTCCTCCAGCAGCAAATCAAGACTATCCAAGACGAATTAGGTACGGGCGCGGAACAAGATGCGGAGGAGTTCCGGACCAAGGCGGAAGAGAAAAAATGGAGCGACGATGTAAAAAAGTATTTTTTGAAAGAAGTCGATCGTTTGGATCGCCTGCATCCTCAATCGCCGGATTATAGCACCCAGTACAATTATCTTCAGACGATGATTGAATTGCCTTGGGGGGAATATACGAAAGATAATTATAACCTGAAAAACGCCGAGCGTGTTTTGAACCGCGACCATTATGGTTTGGAGAAAGTGAAGGAGCGCATTCTGGAACATTTGGCAGTGATGCAGTTAAAGAATGGGGACTTAAAGGCCCCGATAATATGTCTATATGGCCCTCCTGGCGTGGGAAAGACATCGCTGGGAAAGTCGATTGCTGATGCGCTGAAGCGTAAATATATACGGATCTCCTTAGGCGGCGTGCATGATGAGTCGGAAATCCGGGGGCATCGGAGGACTTATATCGGGGCGATGCCGGGCCGTATCATAAAGGGTATGAACAAGGCGGGAAGTTCGAATCCGGTTTTCATATTGGATGAGATAGATAAACTGAACCAAGGCAACCAAGGTGATCCGTCGTCTGCCTTGTTGGAAGTATTGGACCCTGAGCAAAACAGTACATTCCATGATAATTATCTGGATGTGGACTATGACTTGTCAAAGGTGATGTTCATCGCTACGGCTAACACTTTGTCTACAATATCACAACCTTTGCTGGATCGGATGGAATTAATAGAGGTGAGCGGATATATCACGGAAGAGAAAGTGGAAATAGCCCGTAATTATCTTGTGCCCAAAGAGCTGGAAGCTAACGGGTTCAAGCCTAAAGAAATAAAGTTCGGCAAGCAAGTCTTAGAAAAACTCGTAGAATCGTACACGCGGGAAAGCGGGGTACGGCAGTTAGAGAAAGTAATCTCTAAAGTACTCCGGAAGATTGCTTTCTTTTATGCCCGTGAAGGAGCGAATGACTACCCTGAAGTGCGTGTTGGCGACCTTGAGAAATTTTTAGGCCCAGAGAAATTCACCCGTGATCGCTACCAAGGCAACGATTACGCCGGTGTTGTTACCGGATTGGCTTGGACTCCTGTGGGCGGGGAAATCCTGTTTGTGGAAACGAGCCTTAGCCAGGCTCCGGCGAGGGCAGGAGGCAAGTTGACTTTGACGGGGCAGTTGGGTGATGTGATGAAGGAATCTGCGGTTTTGGCCATGGAATACATTAAAGCCCATGCCAACCATTTCCACATCGACAGCCGTATTTTCGAATATTGGAATATCCATATCCATGTCCCCGAGGGTGCAATTCCCAAAGACGGCCCTTCGGCGGGAATTACGATGGTGACTTCTTTGATTTCCGCCTTCACCCAGCAAAAAGTGAAGAAGAACTTGGCGATGACCGGCGAGATCACGTTGCGTGGCAAGGTGCTCCCGGTCGGAGGCATCAAGGAGAAAATCTTAGCGGCCAAGCGTGCAGGTATCAAGGAGCTGATATTGTGTGAAGAGAACAAAAAGGATATCGATGAGATACAGGCCATTTACCTGAAAGGGCTTGCGTTCCATTATGTGCGTGACATAAAGAATGTGATAGACATCGCTTTGACGGACGAAAAGGTGGCCGACCCTATTGACCTGTTAGCTCCCATCATACGGGCTTCCGAGGAGCAGAAAACGAAATAAAGCAGCAGCACTTTTCCCAGAAGGTCTTGCATGGCATCTAAGATAGTGCCTCTATTTTCCGGGAAAAGTGCTGCCGCAAATAAAGTAAAGCGAAGAGGATGACATTTGAATTGATAGCTTCCGACGGCTCCAGCCAAGCCCGTGCCGGGCTTTTGCATACGGGGCACGGCCTTGTCGAGACCCCGATTTTCATGCCTGTCGGTACGGTGGGAGCGGTGAAGGCCGTGCAGGTATCCGAGTTGGTGGAGGATATTGGCGCCCAAATCATATTGGGGAATACGTACCATCTTTACCTGCGTCCCGGCATTGATGTGCTGGAAAAGGCAGGCGGGCTTCATCGGTTCAATTCTTTTCCGCGCCCGATGCTTACGGACAGCGGGGGGTTTCAGGTTTTTTCGCTGGCGGGTATCCGCAAGATACGGGAAGAGGGGGTAGAATTCCGTTCGCATATCGACGGGAGCAAGCATTTCTTTACTCCGGAACGGGTGATGGATATAGAGCGGAGTATTGGGGCGGATATTGTCATGGCTTTCGATGAGTGCCCTCCGGGTACGAGTGATTACCGTTATGCCCGCCATTCGTTGGACTTGACGATGGCGTGGCTCGACCGTTGTCTCGCCCGTTTCCATGCCACAGAACCGAAGTACGGGTATGAACAAGCCTTGTTCCCCATCGTGCAGGGGTGCATTTTCTCGGATTTGCGAAGGGAAGCGGCTGAGCGAGTGGCCGAGAAGGAGGCCCCGGGCAATGCAATCGGGGGGCTTGCCGTAGGGGAGCCAACGGAGAAAATGTATGAAATGATTGAAATCGTAAATGACATCCTTCCTCGCTCCAAGCCTCGTTACCTGATGGGCGTAGGCACTCCGGTCAATCTGCTGGAAGCAATCGCGCGCGGGGTTGACATGTTCGATTGTGTCATGCCTACCCGGAACGGGCGGAACGGCATGTTGTTCACCAAGCGGGGCATCATGAACATGAAAAACAAGAAGTGGGAATACGATTTCTCGCCGCTTGAGGAAGATGGGGCATCGTGCGTAGACCGGTTGTACACGAAAGCCTATTTGCGGCATTTGTTCCATGCCCGTGAAATTTTGGCCATGCAGATAGCTTCTGTCCACAATCTGGCTTTTTACTTGTGGCTGGTAAAGGAAGCGCGCCACCATATTATCCAAGGCGATTTCCTCCCGTGGAAGAGGGAAATGTTGGAGGTTTTGGATCGCAGGCTCTAATCTAATTTCTTCTAAGAAGCATGACTCTCTCGTGGCTTACATCAGTCCTTATTTGTTTGCGCCGTCCTTTTAAGGGGAAACGAGGCAAGGCGGACGGGAAAGAATCACCAGAAACGGCTGGCCGGAAGAATCTTTTTCCCGGGAGGTTAGGGGAATCCCGGCGGGAGCGGTGCAAGTTGAGGGAAATCCTCCACTTGAAACGCTTGGATACCTATCTGATAAAGAAATTTATCGTCTCCTATATTTTCTCTATTGCCTTGATTATTACCATTGTCGTAGTCTTTGACATCAATGAGAAGATAGACAATTTCATGGACCATGATGCCCCTGTCGATAAAATAATAACGGAATATTACTTGAATTACATCCCTTATATCGTAAACATGTTCAGTCCCCTGTTCGTGTTTATCTCCGTTATATTTTTCACTTCCAACTTGGCCGACAATTCGGAAATCATTGCGATGCAATCATGTGGCATGAGCTTCAACCGCCTTATCCGTCCTTATTTTATCTCGGCCACTCTCATCGCTTTGCTCAATTTCGCTTTGGGCACCTATATCATCCCGCAGGGAAACAAGCAACGCATTGACTTTGAAGACCAATACGTAAAAAAGAAAAAGTCGGAATACGTGACCAATATCCAACTGCAAGTCGATGACGGCGTTGTGGCTTACATCGAGCGTTACGAGAGCAGCCGGAAAACGGGGTACAACTTCTCTCTCGACCGCTTTAAGGGGAAACAGTTAGTCTCGCGTCTTACGGCCGTTTCCATTAAGTATGACGACGAAAAAGAGAACCTTTGGCATATCCGCGACTATACGTTGCGCCATATCGGGCAGGGGGAAGACGAACGTATCACACGAGGTGTGCTGATTGACAGCCTCATCGACATGTCGCCCGAGGATTTCCTTTTGCTTAAAGGGCAGCAGGAAACAATGACCAGCCCGCAACTCTTGGAATATATTGAAAAGCAGACGCGGCGCGGGGTAGGGAATCTGAAAGTTTTTGAAATCGAATACCACAAGCGCATAGCAGCTTCTTTCGCGTCCTTCATCCTCACGCTCATAGGATTGTCTCTTTCCTCACGCAAAATAAAAGGCGGTATGGGCATGAACTTGGGAATCGGTTTGGCCTTGAGCTTCAGTTATATCCTTTTCCAAAGTCTTTCGGCCACCTTCTCGGCGAGCGGGAGCATGCCTTCTTGGTTGGCCGTGTGGTTGCCCAACATAGTATTTTCTTTCATCGCCCTGTACCTATATATATACAAGGCGCCGCGGTAGACAAAATCTGTATTCACAAAAACCTTAACTTATGGATAATGCCACTTCCGAAACAGAACTTATCCTGATCCGGATTACGGGAATAGACCGTCCGGGTCTGACCGCTTCCGTAAGCAACATCCTTGCCCGCCACCATGTCGATGTGTTAGACATCGGCCAGTCCGACATCCACAACACCCTCTGCTTGGGAATCCTCATCCGGGTCGGGGCCGACGAGTCCGGGACCATACTGAAAGAACTCCTTTTCAAAGCCTCCGAGTTGCGTGTGACGGTCAATTTCGAACCGGTGGCGGTGGAAGATTACGAAAACTGGGTCTCCATGCAGGGTAAGAACCGCTATATCCTGACGTTGCTGGCGCGTAAGATAACGGCAAAACAGATTGCCGCCGTGACTTCCATCATTGCCGACCAGCATTTGAACATCGATGCCATCAAACGTTTGACCGGTCGCCTCCCCCTAAATAAGGAAGAGGCCAAAAGCCGGGCCTGCATTGAGTTTTCCCTTCGGGGCACTCCCCGCAACCGGGAGGAGCTGAATGCCCGCTTAATGAACTTGGCGCAGGAGTTGGGCGTCGACTACTCGCTCCAAATCGACAACATGTACCGCCGCATGCGCCGCCTCATCTGTTTCGACATGGACTCCACGCTCATCGAGACGGAGGTCATCGACGAATTGGCCAAACGGGCAGGTGTGGGCAAGGAAGTCATGGCCATCACCGAGCGCGCCATGCGCGGGGAAATCGATTTCGTTGAGAGTTTCACCGAGCGGGTGGCACTCCTGAAAGGGCTCGACGTGGAAGTCATGCGTGAGATTGCCGAGTCGTTGCCCATCACCGAGGGCGTGGATCGCCTGATGTATGTCTTGAAGCGCTATGGCTACAAGATAGCCATCCTTTCCGGCGGATTCACTTATTTCGGCCGTTACTTGGCTGACAAATACGGTATTGACTATGTGTATGCCAATGAGCTGGAAGTGGAAAACGGTAAACTGACAGGCCGTTATGTCGGCGAAGTCGTCGATGGGCGCCGCAAGGCCGAGTTGTTGCGCCTGATAGCCCAGGTGGAAAAAGTCGATATAGCCCAGACCATTGCCGTGGGCGACGGTGCCAACGACCTGCCCATGCTGGGGGTGGCCGGGCTGGGCATAGCCTTCCACGCCAAGCCGAAGGTCGTGGCCAATGCACGCCAGAGCATCAACACGATAGGCCTCGACGGAGTGCTCTATTTCCTTGGCTTCAAGGATTCCTATTTGGAGGACAAAGGCCGCTTGTAAGCTTTTGTGGAAGATTCTGGAAAAGTGTTTTAAACATCGGGTCGCGGAGAGTAGTTCTTCCGGCTCGTTTTTTTTGCAGTGCTGCAGACTCGTTTCAAAAGTGCCGCGTGTTTTCCCGAAAAGTCCCGCGCTTCAACGGGAGAGTGTCTCCTTTTTTCCGTTTTCCCTTTGCCCTGTTCAGGAAAGTGCGGGTAAATCCCCGGAAAAGTTGTGTTTCGTGGCAAGAAAGACTAATTTTTTGCTTTATCTCTTTTAATAGTGTGGTGTTTGAAAGAAAAATTTTAATTTTGCAATGTCTGCAACCATGCTGAAAGCCCTGTTGGGCTGAGGTTGGGCGGACACATATACATAAATGGCGTAACTGTACGCTTTAGTTTTGACGCAGTAAGAATCTCGCAAATTCAACGGTAAGTCAAAAACAAGGCAACGGGAACGTCCTATGTGGTGTATTATATAAATCCTTATGGGTTTGGCATTTCTTGTTATTTCCCTTTGAAGGTGACTATATATTTACATCGGCGTGGGGCTTTCAGCGTTGCTCGTTTCGGCTTACCGGGCAATGCGAGAGCCTTTACTGCGTGGAACGAGTGACAGACTGGCTCCACGTTTTTTATGTGTATGTAAACATTGACGGATTTTCCTGCTTCGGAGCCTACAGGTA
>CAYTPX010000040.1:0-15357 GCA_964439955.1 uncultured Bacteroidaceae bacterium
TCCTCGATACTTTCGTAAATATCCCCTTCGTCTTCTATTTCCTGCAAGTTTTCAATGACTTCAAGTGGCGCGCCGGAGCGTACAGCATAGTCAATCAGTTCGTCCTTGGTAGCCGGCCAAGGGGCATCCTCGAGTTTTGAAGCGAGTTCCAGAGTCCAATACATGATTTAGTCAGGTGTGAAATTTGCGCAAAAGTATCACTTTTCATTCATTTGCGCGCATTATCCCATAAAATTTCTTCCCTTTTTTCAGAGAAGTTACCCATCCGGGCGATAACGAAGAGGTAGTCAGAAAGACGATTCATGTAAATCTGTATGTTGTCATCACCTCCTGTTTTCTGGAACAAGCTGATAATCTGCCGTTCAGCCCGGCGGCATACGGTGCGTGCCACATGAGCTAGGGCGGCAATGCGCCCCCCCCCTGGCAAAAGGAAAGCGCGCAACGGCGGAAGCAGGGCATCGGTTTCATCTATCCACTGCTCCAAGCGGGCAATGTCGGCAGGCAAGATTCCGCTTGAGGCGGCACGGGGCGAGTGTCCTGTGTCGGTAGCCAAGCAAGCACCTATGCGAAAAAGTTGGTTCTGGATCTCGCGGATCTGGGCGAGCTGGGGAGCATCGGAGGGATACTCCGTACAGAGCAAGCCAAGATGGGCATTCAACTCATCGACAGTACCATACGCCTCAATGCGCGGATGCGCCTTGGAAACTCGGATTCCGCCCACGAGAGACGTCTCGCCAGCATCGCCAGTCTGGGTATAAAGAGGGCTTTTCTTCATGACTATCATGCAAACTAAAAATTAATCCGAACCACACGTTGCCGGAAACGGGCTGGCCCACCCAACAGCAAGAACCCGCCATAAAGGTCGAAAAGGACACCCGTATGCGGATGGGCAATCCATGCCTTTTCGGCTTCGCCCACTCCTTTCCGCCCATGGGGCAAGGCCACATAGAGCGCATCGCCTTCGCCCATCCGTTCCAAAGCCCGGCCTACCGCCACGTCAAGCGGCACGCCCGCGTTGCGCCCGTTCACGACATAGAGGCAGGAACCCGGACGGCTATCCGGGGAAGACGTCCCGGCATCCGCAACGGGGGAAGCACTACCGCCAATACGGATGCGGGGGCGTGCGGCTTCCAAGTAGGACTTCTCTATTCCCGTGGGGCATCCCACCAACACCGCCGCCTTGCTTCCCAAGTCGTTGGCCAAGCGGAACAGCAGCTCGCACTCCTTCCTCTCCAGGCACAGCCCACGGCCATGCCGTGCCGCAGACCGGTACTCCCCGGCGAGAGGGGCATAGGCATAATAGACCCCGCGTTGGAGGATTACCTCGCGGAGCAGGTAAAAAAGCCGGGGGGAATGTATCCCATAGCCCTGCGTCCTGCGGTATCGCCCGATGTGGCATCCTATGTCGTACAAAAAACGTGCGTGGAGCATGTGACGCGCAATATCATTATTTTCCACGGCAAAGATACAGATTCTTCCTGCCGCCGCAATCCTTTCCCGCCTATTTTGCAGTTCCGGGGAGAAAGTCGAAATAGACAGCACCCCTTTCCCCCAAGTCCACATAAGGGATGCCCGCCTCCTCGCACTCCCCGGCCAAGCGCTTACGCAAGGCGGGGGCGAGCGAGGCGTCAAGAACCACCGTCCGGAACTCCAGCCCCTGCGGAAGCTGGGAGAGGGAACGCCCGTAGCCACGCACGATCCACAGGTAATCGACCACTCCTTCCGCCGACGCACGGGACGCTTCCGCCCAGCCGCCGTCCAGGCGGAGCAGAGTCCTCCCCTGCCAGCGGAAGAGGCAACGCCGCCCATCGTAGTGCGCCGTGTAGGGTTCCTCCCGCAGGAGGCGCACCTTGTCCCAATAGTTCTGCAACTGCCTGCGCAGAAACGGGTAGCCCGTTGCCGTGCTGTCCGTCCAGAGCACCGTGGGCCTTCCCGGCGCAAAGCCCTGCACGGCCGGCGCAGAAGGCAGGGCATAGAAGAAAAGCCCCTCACGGGGCGGACGGAAGGCAAAGGCCTTGGCCGCCTCGCAGGCCGTCAGCGCCAATGAGACAAGCAAGAGGGGGAGCACCCGGCAACGGCGGCGGGCAAAGACTGCCCGGAGCGTGCGGAACAAGGCGAATAGGAAAAGGGCGATGCAGCAGCCCTCCCACCAAGGCACGTACATGCGGTCGACCGTGGCGAAGGGCAGGGAATTCGTGAAACGTACAAGCCCCTCAAGGATTTCAAGCAAGTGCCCGAGCAAAAAGACGCAGCACTTTCCGACAAAAGCGGCATGGCTTCCCAACAAAAGCAACAGCGCCCCCACCCCGATGACCAGCTGGCAAAGGAAAACGGCGGGCAGGTTGGCCAACAAGAACCAGGTGGGGAACGACGAAAAGTGGCAGGCAAGCAACGGGAAGATGCCCAACTGGGCAGCGATACAAACGGCAGCCGAGCGGGAAACGACATCCGACCACGGGAAACGCCGGACGCGGAGGAGTGAAAAAATCCAGTCATTCCACAACAAAATGCCCGCCACGGCGGCAAACGAAAGCTGGAATCCCACATCGAAGACCCAAAGCGGGTTCCACACCAACAGAGCCAAGGCAGCCAAGCCGAGGGTGTTTCCCGGTTTGTGCCCATACCCGGAAAGGTTGGCCAGCACCCATACACTCAAAGCGATGGCGGAGCGCAACACAGGCGGCGCCAAGCCACACACGAAGGCAAAGCCCCACACGGCAGCAAGCGCCACGGCTTGTTTCGCATAGTAAAGGAAAAACGGGCAAAGCAGGGAGAGCAACGCGCGGGCAATGCAGAAAACCAGCCCGACATGCAAGCCGGAAACGACAAGTATATGGCCTATCCCGGCATCCGAATAGCGCTCACGCTGCTCGCGGGTGAGGTTTTCCTTGCTCCCCAAGGTCAAGGCAGCCAGCAAACCGTAGTCTTCCGCCTTGTGGAAGCCGCTTTCGCGGTAGCGGGCCAGCAGATGCCCACGCAGCCTTCGGGCTTTCTCCGCCAGCCCCTTGTCCTGGAGCAGGAGTGGCGTGGCAGCCCAACGGGAAACATAGCCCGTCGCGCTGAAGCCGCGCGAGGAAAGGAAAAAGCGATAGTCGAATTCTTCCGGGTTGCCGTAATTGCGCGGAGGCTCGAGGCGCATGCGGAGCAAAAGCACACGCCCGGCTTCCAAAAGCGACGTGTCGGGGTTAGAAAGGCCCAGGTAGACAAGCGCCTTGCCCGGGAGGGGCTCGAAAGGCGGCGGGGCCGCACCGGGGAGCTGGGGTGGGTAGTATCCGGCCACTTGCACCTCGCAACTGAACGAACGCGCCCGCCGCTCCGGCGCATCGAGCAGGCGGACCCGGTAGACTGCCTCCTCTTCCGGCCATGCGACACACGATTTCCGCCAAGACAGGCAGGCCATACCCAAGCCGAGGGCAAAGGAGAGCACGACGACCCATGCCCCGCCCAGCCAACGGTGCCGGTAATCGAGCCGGTAGGCACAGATGATTCCGACCACCCCCGCGGCACCCAACAAGGAAGCCACCCAGAAACCCGCAGAAAGATGGACATACAAAAATAGCCGGCTCGCCAGAATGCCGACTATATAAGGCAGGAGTATCCGCAAAAGCGGAGTACTATAAAGCAGCGAGTTCACGGATCGTCTCTATCGGATGCGGCGAGCTGAAGACGTAGCTGCCCGCCACCAAGATGTCTGCCCCCGCGGCCACCAAACGGGGCGCGGTCACGGCATTGACCCCCCCATCCACTTCGATGAGGGCGCGCGAATGGCTTTGGTCAATAAGGGCGCGCAGCTTGTCCACCTTACACAACGTATGCTCGATGAACTGCTGCCCCCCGAAACCGGGATTTACGGACATGAGCAGCACCATGTGCACATCGCCGATGACTTCCTCCAGCACCGAAACAGGCGTTGCCGGGTTGAGCGTAACGGCGGGAAGCATGCCCGCGTCGCGGATGGCCTGTAGCGTGCGGTGCAAATGGGTGCATGCCTCCCAATGGACATTCATGACCTGGGCGCCGAGGGCTTTCACCTGTGGGATGAATTTCTCGGGATGGACGATCATCAGATGCACGTCGAACGGCTTTTTGCACAAGGGGGCGATGGAACGTATCACGGGAAAACCGAACGAAATGTTCGGGACAAAGACTCCGTCCATAATGTCCAAATGCAGCATGGAGGCGTCGCTCTGGTTGACCATCTCGACCGCTTCGGCCAAATGGGCAAAGTCCGCTGCCAAGAGGGAGGGGGCTATCTGTGTGCTCATAGCGTAGGAAAAGGGATAAAAGGGTCGTCTTTTACCGGGATTAGCTGAGCATGATCCCCTGCAGCCCTTCGGGCAGGCGGGAATCCGCATAATAGGAACGGGCAAAAAGGCGGAGGAAACTTAACGTGGCTTCCTTCGGGCCACGGATACGGCCTTGCGGTTCTTTTCCCTTGGGTGAGGATGAAACGGACGAAAGGGGACGGGTAGATGTTTTTTTCATAGGCATAAATTAAAGACCAAGGTTGGCTAGTTTCTATTTGAGAAACGCGGCAACCTTGGTTTTTAGTATGTGCAAGTTAAAATTATATCGCCCCCGTCCGGAGGGGAAGCCGTTCAGTCGACCGTAAGGATCAATTTCTTTTCCTGCGCGATGCGCCGCAGGTTGAGGATGGCGTAACGCATCCTCCCTAAAGCCGTGTTGATGCTGACTCCCGTCTGCTCGGAAATTTCCTTGAAGCTAAGCCCCATGTAGAACCGCATCTGGACTACCTCGCGTTGGTTCTCGGGCAACAATTCCACCATGCGGCACACATCGGTATGGATCTGGCTGAGGATTATTTTTTCCTCTATGTTCTCGTCCGTAAGGCGGCAGTTGTTGAGCAAGTCGCGGTCGTCGACATCGTTGGAGACGGTATTTTCGTAGCGTTCCTGCCGGAACGTGTCGATAATCATGTTGTGCGCAATACGCGTAAGCCAAGAGAAAAACTTCCCGCTCTCCGTGTAGCGCCGCTGTTTGATGGTCATTATCGCCTTAACGAAAGTCTCTTGGAAAAGGTCCTCCGTAAGCTCTTCGTTTTTCACGAAGTAGAAAATATAGGAATACAGCCTATTTTGATAGCGCTCCAAGATGATGTCGAACGCTTTGTTCTCCCCATTTGCATAGCGCTCCACCAATTCTTCATCGGCGAGAGTCTTGAGTACATTCATTTGTCCAATCCTTTGGTTCGTTAGCGTAGATTTACTCAATAGGCTATCTATAATGTCAGTTAGGAGAACGGGGTAACTATGTCTTGTTTTCTATGGGGCAAATTAAAAGGTTCTTTTTTAAAATTGCAAACGGGAACGAACTTTTCTCGAAAAAAAGCCCATTCCTCTTTGGATTCTACGATAAAGTCCTTATCTTTGCCCCGCTTTTTTAGGAAAGCCCTGCCGCTTTTGGATGAAAGTGTCGCGGGTTATCGGGAAAAGCGCCGTGGATTTTTGAGATCCTGCATTGCCGATATGGCTCAGTTGGTAGAGCAACGCATTCGTAATGCGTGGGTCCCCGGTTCGAGTCCGGGTATCGGCTCTGGAATAGGCAAGGGCAAGCCGCAAGTCCTGTACGGGTAAGTACGAGGAAATGCGGCTTGCCTGTTTTCCATGTATATAGAGAAGGACAAGGGAGGAAACGGGTTGTGAAGAAAATAAGAATCACCGTCATGCGGAAGGCTTGCTACCCTGACTTGATGGAGCAATACGAAAACCCTATTGAACACGCATGCGACTTGCACGAGGGGCAAGTATTCGTAGCCAACGGATGGGAGAAGCCCGAAGGCATGTGCGAGAGTGCCTGGCAAAGCATGTCGCCTTTTGTAATGGCCTTGGCACACGGAGGCGGTAACTTCTACGACGGCTGGATGAAAGAACCGAAGTCGGCCATGATTTCCTGCAACGACGGTTTCCGCCCCGTGAGCTTCCTGATAGAAGCGCTGGACGAGGAAGCCGGCAAGCCATGAGGCACACCCCGGCGCAAGCGGAAGCCCTATAAAGCAAACGTGCCGCATCCCGGCCCATGAGGTTCCGGCATGCGGCACGTTTTTATGCCATCCCGCTGGGGGACAAATGGGAATAAGGAAAGGGGGAACACTCAACGGAAGTTGCGGCCGGCGCGCAGCAAATGACGCCACACGCTGACCAACTCCTGCGACTCCTGGAGGAGGTTCAAATAGACAAGCGACACATTCTCATACCTTTCTTCCTCCTGTATGCGGTTCATCTGCAACTTGCGCAAGGCGGAGAACTTCTCTTTCAAGGCGTCGCCCTCTGTCAGCACCTTGTCCGCATCGGCATAATTCTCCTTGGATAGGATATCACGCGCCCGCTCCATGAGGTTTGTCAGTTCGTTGCGCAAGGGAATGAATTCCTCAGCACATTGTTTGGGCAACGGATTGAAATGGTTATCGACATGCTCCTTGCATGGATCACACATACGCTTCAAGCAATACAGCATCTGCTCGCAACTATTGATGCCCAGGTGAAACCATGTGTTCTTTTCGATGGCCAGGCTGCGGTCTATGCGGCGCAGGCCTATTAATTCCTTACGGCGGTTTTTCTTCAGCAACTCGCGGGCATTCTCTACTTGCGAGGACGCCTTGCGCAGCCGCCTCAAGTCTTCGCCCATGAAAGCATCCGTAGTGAGCAAATAGTTATTCAGCGCGAAGTCCACGCTGTTGCTGAGCGTGTGCGTATAATGCGTGCGCAACAAATCGAACACTTCACCCTTGTCCTGCGTGTTGGCAAGGCGCAGGAAAATTTCGTCTGCACCCTCCGACTTCTTACGCTTCTGGAACAAAACATTGCTCTTTATCAGTGCCACGATGGCCACGACAATCATGACAAGCATTGCGGGGAAACCGCCGAAGTACATGATAAGCGTGATCAAGAAGCAGAAGAAAAAGGCAGCCCCGGCAGTGATAAACCATCCGCCTATTACGGAAAGCACGCCCGTGAGGCGGAACACCGCGCTCTCGCGGCTCCACGCCCGGTCGGCAAGGGAAGAACCCATGGCCACGATGAACGTGACATACGTCGTGGAAAGGGGCAGTTTCATCGAAGTACCCGCAGCTATGAGCAGCCCGGCCAGCACCAGATTGACGGAAGCGCGCACCAAATCGAAGGCCGCGCCCGCCTTGATGAGCGTGACATCTTGGTTAAAACGGTTGTCAATCCAGCGTCCCAAACCTTTGGGCATGTATTGTGCAATGAAAGTGCCCGTGTTTGTCCCAGCGCGCACGAGGCTTCGGGCCACGGCCGAAGTGCCGAACATTTCCTCGCCCTCGCTTTGCCGGGCCAGATCGACGGATGTCTTGATCACATTCTGCGCCTTACGGGAGGTTGTCATGGCGATAATCATCACAATCCCCGAAAGGAAGAGGAAAATGAAAGGCGTCTTGGCCGGCTCATCCAGCGAAGCCATGAGGAAGCCACGGGGATTCCCGTTGCCATTGGCTATGAAATCCTGGAAAGAAGAAAGCCCGGCCAAAGGAACGCCGATGAAATTGACCAAATCATTCCCCGCAAAAGCCATAGCCAAGGCGAACGTCCCGAGCAAGACAATGATTTTAAATACATCCACCTTGCACCAATGGAGAATTTGCATGAGGACCGTGAAGAAAAGGAAGCAAGAAAGAACCAAAGTCCCCATGTGGCAGTCTACCCAGTCGAGTGTTTCTTGCGGAACAACGGGAGAACCTTTCAAGCCCTTAAGCAGCATGAAATAAATAATCGCCGTAACAGCCACACCGCCAAACAGGCCTATCGAGTATTTCAGCCGCTTCGTATAGTTGAAGGTAAAGATTAACCGGGCGATGTATTGCACTACCGTACCAGCGATAAAGGCAACGGCCACAGAGAGGAAAATCCCGAGGATGACGGAGAGGGCCTTTTCCGTATTCAGCAGGTCGGCAAAACCCAACGCCCCGCCGGAACTGATTATCTTCAGCAAGGCGAGCAAGCACGTCCCGCCCAAGAGTTCGAAAACCAAGGAGACCGTCGTAGAAGTAGGCAAGCCCAAGGTGTTGAAGACATCAAGCAAAACGATATCCGTCACCATGACTGCCAGGAAAAGGCACATCAATTCGTAGAAATAGAACTGGTCAGGCTGGAATATACCATGGCGGGCAATGTCCATCATGCCGTTGCTCATTGTGGCGCCACAAAAGATTCCGACAGCGGCCACGGCCATTACCGTCTTAAAACCGGCCACTTTGGCACCAATGGCCGAGTTCAAGAAGTTCACAGCGTCGTTACTTACGCCGACCGACAAATCAAACACTGCCAACATGAATAGGAATATGATTATTCCTAAATAGATTGTTTCCATAAAGTATTTGGGTAATTAAACTTATTCTGTTGCAAATTTAAAGAAAACGCACATGTAACCAACAAGAAAGTTGTTATATTTCCATTCCATTTCCCTTCCTTCCGTTTTTTCCTGCCAAGGGAAGCCGGGGCTTTGCCGTGGCATTCTCCCAAAAAGCGGCAGGGCTTTTCCCAAAAAGGCGAGGCGCTTTTCTTTCGGACATCAAAGGGATTTTCCATATATCATCATGTTTTTCCACCCACCGTGAGCCGGTCTTCAAGCATACGGGCCATGTACTGCTGCACCAAGGCCTTCAACTCACGCTCCATAATGCCCTGCAAAGGGATTCTACCCACGAGGTTTTCCTTGAGAAACGGGTCGGCCTCGTAGTCATAGAAACCCGTTGTCCGCTGCCCGTCGAACTGGAGCAGGAAACTTCCCTTGACGTACTGGTAGATACCGTTCAGGTAGTTGACGGCATAGGTCTGTTCTTCGGGCGTATGGAGCAAGTCACAGCCAAAAGCAAGGTAAGGCTTGTCAAAGTTGAGGTAGCCCATCACGGTGGGGAATATGTCGATTTGCTGGGCGACAGCCTGGCTCCGCCCACACAGTGCCGTGTCGCCCGGGGCAAAGAAAACGATCGGCACGCGGAAACCGCCCAAGTCGGTCTGGTACTCCGCATGGCAACTTTGGTTGGAGTGGTCGGCCGTCAAGACGAAAAGCGTATTGCGATACCACGGCTGGCGGGCGGCCTTCTCGAAAAAGCGGCGCAAGGCATGGTCGGTATAGGCGATGCAACGGTGGATAGGCAGGGTTCCTTTAGGCAAACGGCCATCCGCCTCGTATTCCTTGGGGACTTTGAAGGGGTGGTGGGACGAAGCCGTAAAGACGGCGGTGACGAAAGGTTGCTGGAATCCGGACATACGGTCACAGAAAAACTGCAGGAAGGGTTCGTCCCAGATGGCCCATGTCCCGTCGAAATCGCGGTCGCCACCGTAATCCGGGTCGTCATCATACTCCGTCCGCCCAAAGTAATCGCGGAAACCGGTTGCCCGCGCAAAGGCCTCGAAGCCCATCGAGCCGTTTTGCGCGCCATGGAAAAAGGCGCTGTAATAGCCTTTCTCGCCAAGGGAACGCGCCATTCCCCCCAAGGCGTTGAGCGAGGAAGGCGTAAGGAAGAAGGGCTCGACGAACATGGGGATGGAAGAAAGGATGGAAGGCATGCCGTCGATGCTTTTCCGCCCGTTCGAGAAGGAGTTGTCCCACGTGAGGCTATGCTGGATCAAGGAGTCGAGGAAAGGGGTGAAGCCTTCATAAGTACCGCCATCGAGGCGGCGGTTGTCGTTGAGGGAGCCCACGTATTCTTGTCCGAAGCTCTCCACGATGAGGACCACGACATTCTTCGGGCGGAAAGCGCCTTGGGGCTGCGGATTCCGCTCGGGGTCGAAAATGGCCGCCAATTCCGCAGGGTCGGAATAGTAGCCGGGGTTTTGGAATACGGCCTTCCCGATGGTACGAATCAGCGAGAAGGGCGTGTTGAGCACCAAGGCGGTTTCCACGGGATGCGCCACGTATTGGTTGGCATTGCTCACCGTGATGGGGCGCACGGCCGCCCCTATCCCGCCCCTTATGCCGAAGACCACGAGCGGGACAGCCACGGCCAAATAGAGCGTATGCAAGGGGTAATAAACCCAATGCTTGTTGATAGCCGCATCGCGCGGGGTGCGGTATCCGCGCCACAATACGAAGATAAACAGGGCGGCTACCAGCACCAAGTACCAATGTGCCACCAATTCGTGCCCGACGATGGCGGGCAGGTTGCCCTCCCGGCTGAATTCGCTGAATACGGTACAGGTCGTGCGGCGGTTGGTATAGGTAAAATAGACCGTATCGGCCAAGTTGGCTATGACACACAGCCCATTGCATACGACAAAGACCCACTTCGCCACCAAGCGGTAGACAGGGGTCTCTTTCTTATGCAGCGGAAAAAGCACCAGCACGATATACAGCAGATTGGCATAAAGCAAGCCGGAGGTGTCGAACACCAGCCCGCCTTTGAAGATAAGCCACAAGCCGGAAGCCGTCAAGTCGGGGAAATAGCTGAGATTGGCGAACAGGAAAACCAACCGGCAGGCCATGAATACGACATACACCAGCAAGAGGTTCCACAACAGGCACAACGGGTTCTCAAACGGCGTGCCACGCCGTTCCGGGCGGCGTTGCGGTTTTTTCCGGAAAAAGTTCCGTATCTTTTCCCGGAAAGGCATGGGGCTTTTATTCGTTTGGCGGGAGACTCTTTTGCTCATCTATAATAAGTCTATGCTACAATGGGAAAACTGCGGCCTCAGTTGTTCTTCTGCCTCTGCAAGTATTCTTCGTAAGTCCTCTTCCACCGGTTATGGCTCCAGAGCCAATACTGGGGCGCCCTCCGGATGGTTGCCTCAAGCAATTCCGCATATTGCTCCGTAAGCCGGTAATCAGGGCATTGCCGCGGATTGTCAGCCATCTTGACAAAACGGGCATTGTAATAGCCCCGTTTCACGCGCGTGACATCCACATAATAGACCACGGCGTCCGTGCTTTTGGCAATGCGCTCGGCACCCGTGAAGACGGCAGACTTGTGGTTCAGGAAATTAGTCCACATGTGTACGTGATTCCAGTTGGGCGCTTGGTCACTGATGAACCCCACGATGAAACGCTTCCCTTCCATCCGGTACCGGACCAAGCAGCGCAAGGCGTTCGTCATCTCTATATTGTGCGAGCCGAACCGTGAACGCAAACGCAGGAAGAGGGCATCAAACGACTTGTTCTCCAGCGCATGGTATATCTGCCCGGGCACGAGATCCGGGTCTTCCGTGGCTTTCCCCAAATGCAAGGGTATAGACGAAATCCATTCCCAATTGCAATAATGCCCCAAGTAAAGCACACAGTTCCGCCTTTTAATTTCATCGCGGAGCTGCTCGTCCCCACTGAAAGTCATGTGCCGCATCATCGATTTCCGGCTGATGGAGAAGAGTTTCAGCGTCTCCACTATGTAATCGCAAAAAAAATGGTAGAAGTCACGTTCAATTTTCAGGCGTTCCTTCGGGGATTTCTCCGGGAATGATTCGGCAAGGTTCTTCCGGATGATTTTCTGCCGGTAGCGGACGCAGTAGCAAAGCGGGAAATAGAGAAGGTCAGAGAGCAAGTACAGCGCTCTGAAAGGGAGCAGGGAAAGAAGGTACCAGAGCAGGAACAGGATACCGTAGGCGAAGCGCATCGATGGCATCTTCTTCTTCATCTATTCCCAATTATCTGTTCAATCCGGGCAAGGACTTGCTCTTGGGGCAAGCCTGCCATGCAGGCATACGTCTTGTAGCGGCACTCTTTGTTGCCAAACACGGAACAAGGGCGGCACTCCATGTCTTCCCGCTGCAAGCAGTCGGCAAGCTGCTGGCCGTAACCAAGGAAACCACAGAAGGGATGGGTCTGCCCCCATAGGGAAAGGACACGGGTGTGGACAAGCGAGGCCAAATGCATATTGGCGGAATCCATGGAAACCATCAAATCAAGATGGCTCATCAGGGCCAACTCCCCTTCCATGTCCACTACACCCGTAGGCACAAACAAGGAATCCGGACGCTCCATCTGCCACTCCAGCAACTTGGTTTTCTCTTTCCCTGCCCCGAAAAGGAATATCTTCACCTCCGGGCGTTCGGCCAAGTACAGCACGATTTCATGCATCGCAGGCAAGGGATAGGACTTTCCCGCATACCTTGCAAAAGGGGCGATGCCTATCCATACCTCACCGGCCTGCTTGGGCCGGGTCACAGGGTGGAACAAGGAGGGAGAAGCCTTTCCCTCCTTACCAAAGATGGAGACGAAAGGCAATGGGCGCGGAAGCTCGAAACCCAAACGAGCCAATGTATCGGCATAACGACCGACGGAAGTCTCCAGCGGGACGAGCCTCTTCTTCCTTGCCCGGGTGAGGCGCTTTTTCTCGCTCCTACCCTTCCGGATGCGGGCTACCCGCTTGCCGGCCAACAGGAAACGCAAGTCGAGCACCCAACTCCGCAACACGCTATGAAAATCTGCCACATAGTCGAAGCGCATGGGCGCCAGCAAGCCGTAATAAAGCCGATGCAATCCGCCCAGCCCCCGGTGCTTCCCTTGGAGCGAAGCGCCAAGGAAACGGACATTGGGTGGCATGTGGAAAAACAGAGAGGCGAACTCTTTCCGCGTCAGGACACTGATATCCAGCTCTGGATAAGCCTCGGCCAAAGAGCAAACCACAGGGATTGTCATAGCCACGTCGCCCAATGAGGAAAAACGGATAACCAAGAGTTTTGCCATTATGCCAACCCTTTCTGCTCGTTTATTTACGGCCGTACAAAACGGGATTTAGCGAAGGGTCATTATACATTTTCATCTGTTTGTAGACCTTCATGTAGCGTTTCCCTTCTTGTATGTCACTCAACAATTGGTCGATGGCAGTGGACAGGTCTTTCTGCTGCTCCAGTAATATGGCCAAGCGCTCTTCGCACTTCTCCCGCTGTTCGGCCGGGGCGTCGGCGCGGGCGGCTTCGATGCGCATGTGGTAAATCTTCAAGACCAGAATCGATAGCCGGTCGACAGCCCATGCAGGGCTTTCGGTATTGATGACCGCACACGGAAGCGGCCGTACATCGCGGAAACTGTCGAGGAAGTAACTGTCAATCAATTCCACGAGGTCGGTACGGTCTTGGTTCGACTTGTCTATCCGCCTTTTGATGTCCAGCGCTTCCACCGGGTCGATGTGCGGATTCCGGATAATGTCCTCCAAATGCCATTGGACGGCATCGATCCAATTTTTTAAATATAGGTAATACTCTATCGACATCCGTTCATACGGATTCTTGATAGGCGTGTCTACGTCATCTTTCAGGTGGTAATCGCGTGTAGCCGCCTCGAAAACCCGATTGCTTAAAGCACTGAAATCCGTGACCATAATTATGATTGCGACCTTTTCGTTGTCTAAATTAAATGCAAATCTACACAATCTTTGCCTACCGGGCAACAGTTTCTCCAAAAGTTTGTACTTTTGCCTGTAGAAGTTAGTCTTTTTTCCCCTGTCTTATGTCTCTGTCCGTAGCCCACCTTTCGCACAATTTCGGGTCGCAACAAGCACTCCGCGACGTGGATTTCCGCATCGGCCAAGGCGAAATCGCCGCGCTCCTCGGCCCCAACGGGGCGGGGAAATCCACTTTGTTGCGCATCTTGACAGGATGCCTGCGCCCCACCCGGGGCACAGTCCTGCTATGCGGGGAGTCTCCCTATGGGGCTGGCGAGGACTTGCGCAGGCGGTTTGGCTACCTGCCGGAACACAACCCGCTCTACACCGACCTCTATGTGGCCGAATACCTCGACTTCATAGCCCGGCTCTACGGCGTCCCCTCCCGGGAGGAACGCATACGCGACGTGGTCGCCGCCACCCTATTGGGTGAAGCACTGGGGAAACCCATCCACGCCCTGAGCCGGGGATTCCGCCAACGGCTGGGGCTGGCCGCAGCCTTGCTGCCCGACCCCGAAGTACTCATACTGGACGAGCCCCTTTCGGGCATGGACCCGAACCAACAGGGGCACATCCTTGGCTTGCTGGGAACAATGAAGGAACGGAAATGTATCTTGTTTTCGACCCACACCCTCAGCGAAGTAGAGAAGATAGCCACGAGGGTACTCATACTAAGCGACGGGGCTTTGCGCGAAAACCGCTTGGTAGACCCTGCAGAACCGCCGGGACTTTTGGAAAAAAGGTTTAAGGAATTGACCCAATGGACACGCACATCCTAATTGACGAAAAAATACCTTTCATAAAAGGCGTTATCGAGAAACTGCCGTTTCCCGGAGGGGTTGCCGTAGAATACGCACCTGCTTCAGAGATGACCCCCGGACGGGTGAAAGGTTGCGACGCGCTCATCATACGGACCCGTACCCGCTGCGACAAGCGACTGCTGGAGGGCTCGCGCGTGAGGTTCATAGCCACGGCCACCATAGGCTTCGACCATATCGACACGGACTATTGCGCCCGGCACAACATCACTTGGGCAAATGCCCCGGGATGCAATGCCGGCTCCGTGGCGCAATACATGGAATCGGCGCTCTACTTGCTCTCCGAGCGCATCGGGCGTCCGCTCGGCTCCATGTCGTTGGGCATCGTAGGCGTAGGCCATGTGGGCAGCCGGGTGGAAGCCCTGGCCCACCGGTTGGGCATGGAGGTGCTTTTGTGTGACCCGCCGCGCGCGCAAACGGAAGGACGCGAGGGAAAAGGCTTTGTCCCACTCGACGAGATAGCCAGGCATGCAGACATCGTGACGTTCCATACCCCGCTCGTTCGCACAGGCGCACATGCGACTTTCCACTTGGCCGACAGGGCGTTCTTTGAACGCCTGCACCCAGGCGCGGTAATCATCAACACTTCGCGCGGGGAGGTGGTAGACAACGAGGCCCTGCTCCGGGCTTTGGAAGAAAAGCACGTGCGGGAAGCCATAATCGACGTGTGGGAACACGAACCGCACCCGTTGCCCGGCCTGTTGGAGCGGGCTTTCATTGCCACACCACATATCGCCGGCTATTCAGCCGACGGGAAGGCCAACGCTACCCGCATGTCGCTCGAGAGTTTATGCAAATTCTTCCAAATCCCGCTTTCCGCAATTCCCCCCATCACGCCGCCCGCGCCGCCCGTAAGCCGCTTCCCGCAAGGGAGCACGGCAGCCGGACAAGCACTTTTTGCCTATGATCCCCGGAACGACAGCCGCACACTCAAGCTAAGCCCGGACACTTTTGAAAAACAACGCAGCAACTATCCACTCCGACGCGAGCGGATAGCGTATAGTGAATAGGTTCTTCCTTCTTGCCCATGCCCGGCCAGAATGAAAAGGCCAGACTTGGTTGAGTTAGCGGCCAACACGTTCGCCCCTACATCCGCGGCAACACGTTACGCGAAGTCACGTAAATCCATAAAACAATACGTGACCCCGCGTTCGTCTTGTCCATCCAATATGCAAGCCGGAGTAA
>CAYTPX010000041.1:0-13978 GCA_964439955.1 uncultured Bacteroidaceae bacterium
TGAAGTCAGCCCTAATTTTAAAGCCTTGAAAAATTTTATCGGACAGTAATAAAAGGAAATAGTGCCCCAAGGAGAATTTGTCAACTGCACCACTTCCGTGAAAGGATATCCAATCGATTTCTTATTCAAGCATGAACCGCTCAGAGAGGCCTACTTCAGGGACTCTCTGGGCAATTTTCATGAGGATTCTCTCGTAATACTCGAGAACTCGAACTATATTGGATTTTACGAGTTACTCATAAGCGACAAAGACATTCCACATCAGCAAAAACTAAACAGGACTATGCGTTCCATAGGAAAAGCAGATTCTGTCAGCTATGAGTTTGCCGAAAGCATCCGCAGCCTATACAGAAATACATTTCCTCCCCAAATATGGGACAACAGAATGGGCCTAATCAAAACCGGAAGGGACATCCCATATGTAGAAATGTTCATAGCCATAGACACGACAGGGCATGTACGACAAATAAACTATACGTTAGTCTTGAATGTGACGCGTGGTATATGGGAAAAGATGCCGGACAGCATCTTCTTCGACTTCTTCATTAAAGTCAAAGAATTCAAATTTGAAAGAAAAGAGGCGCCGCCAATACAAAAAAGGTGCGAAAAAGGAGGCTACCGCTGGCACTACTTCTTTTTCTCCCCCCGTTACTATGATCCAGAAAAAGACGGGATATCGTTAGGATAATTAGGCGGATAACCGCTTTGCTGGCAAGCGTGCCGCGAAGTTCCTCGCGAAGCGGAAGAAGATAGGGATGTGTTGTCGGACACATCCCTATCCCCCTATGGAGAGACAGGGAATAAAAAACAGGTTAAAATTAACCCCCGCCTGGCTCAATCACGAATATTCTGCGTATATTTGCAATCCCGAAGGAGGCGGGAACAACCCTACCCGCGGGCACAAGGAGGACGGTTATGAAAAAATTATTGCTCCAAGTTCTTGCTGCGGCGTGCATCGCATTTGCTGTTGCCTTGCACACCCAGGCCGCGTGCCCCCCGCCCCCGGGACAACTCTTGCAGGAGGAAGAGCAACTCTTGAACCTCACCGTGAGCGGCAACAGCGTACACGTGCAGAATGCCGTGCCGGGCAACACGTTGGAGGTGTACAACGTGTTGGGCATCAAAGTACACAGCGTCAAGCTCGATGCGGCCGACAAAACCATCACGCTCAACCTGCCAAAAGGCTGTTATATACTGAAGATTGAAAATATAGTACGCAAGATAGCCATCAAGTAAGAAACTCATTCATCGCCCCGCCCCACAGCTTATGGTCGAACCAGTAGCACTACTTAGTTTACTCATCAAAGGATTTATCACAGGAATTGTAGTCTCTGCCCCGCTCGGCCCGGTGGGTATTCTTTGCATCCAGCGCACACTCAACAAAGGGAGGTGGTATGGCTTCGTCACCGGCCTCGGTGCCATGCTCAGCGACCTCATCTACGCCCTGCTCACGGGCTACTGCATGAGCTTCATCTCAGGCTTCATCACACGCTACATGCACCTCTTCCAATGGTCGGGAAGCCTGTTGCTCTTCCTCTTCGGGCTATATACTTTCCGCAGCCGGCCTAACTACTCCATCCAACAACAGCCCACCACGAAAGGGACTTACATGCACAATTTCATCACCGCATTCCTCGTCACCCTCTCCAACCCCCTCATCATCTTCCTTTTCCTCGGGCTATTTGCCCGTTTCGCCCCTGCCGGTCCCCACGATTTGTTCTTCAAGCAGTTCAGCAGCTACTTTGCCATTGCCGCAGGTGCCGTGGCATGGTGGTTTGCCATCACCTACGGGGTCAACAAAGTGCGCGAACGCTTCGAAATCCGCAAGCTGCGCCTCATCAACCGCATCGTGGGCGGATGCGTCATGATAGCCTCCCTGCTCAGCGCCATCTTCACTTGGTCGGGGAAAACATTCTATTAAAAAACATGTTCGTAGCACGCAACCTGAAACAAAAGAACATTGCCGAGTACCTCCTCTACATGTGGCAAGTGGAAGACCTCATACGCGCTTCCGGCGGCGACATCGACACCTTGGCGCAACGGGTCATATCACTTTACCACCCTACCCCCAGCCAAGAGCAGGAACTCAGGCAGTGGTACGGCGACCTGGCCGAGATGATGCGTGCCGAAAACGTACTGGAGAAAGGCCATCTCCAGATATGCAAAAACGTAACCATACAGCTTACCGACCTGCACACGCGGCTGCTCCACGACCCCAGCCATGCAGACTACGCGGCCGCCTATTACCGCGCCCTCCCCTCCATCATGGAACTCCGCGCCAAGAACGCCTCCGCCGCCAGCCAAGAACCCGGGCTGGAGACCTGCTTCGAAGCATTATACGGAATCACACTCCTGCGCATGCAGAAGAAAGACATCAGCCCGGACACCTTGCAGGCGGCGCAAACCATAGCGCGAATGCTCGATCTGCTCTCCGCCTACTTCCGGAAAGAACAGAAAGGCGAACTGGAAACCAAGCCATAACCATACGACAGATAACAACAATACATAAGGAAGCGATATGAAAAACCTACTCATCACCGGCGCAAACGGCCAACTCGGGAGCGAAATGCGCGTACTCTCCTCGGAAAACAAGGAGTTTAAATGCTTTTTCACCGACATTGACGAACTAGACATACTGGACAAAGGGGCAGTAGACCACTACATTTCCGAAAACGAGATAGACGCCGTCGTCAACTGCGCCGCATACACCGCCGTAGACAAGGCCGAAGAAAACCAAGAGGCCTGCTACCGCCTCAACACACTGGCCCCCGGATACTTGGCCGAGGCAGTGGAAAAACGGGGAGGCAGCCTCATCCAGATATCGACGGACTACGTTTTCGACGGGAACGCCTGCATCCCATACAAAGAAACGGCGCAAACCAATCCCGCCTCCACGTATGGCCGCACAAAGCTCGACGGAGAGGAGAACGCGCGCAAAGCCTGCCAACGAACCACCATCATACGTACCGCATGGTTGTACTCCATTTACGGGAACAACTTCGTGAAAACCATGCTCCAGCTGGGGAGGGAGCGGAGCCAATTGGGCATCGTGGACGACCAGATAGGCTCGCCCACCTACGCCCGCGACCTGGCGCGCGCCATCTACACAGCCCTTCACCGCAACATTACCCCTGGCGTCTACCACTACAGCAACGAGGGCCTCTGCTCGTGGTATGACTTCACGAAAGCCATCCACTACCTGGCCGGAATCAAGACCTGCCACGTGCGCCCGATCCATACGGAAAACTATCCCACGGCCGCACAGCGCCCGCACTTCTCCGTGCTCGACAAGACAAAAATCAAATCGACGCTCCAAATCGAAGTGCCCCACTGGTTCGACAGCCTCACCCACTGCATCTGCCTGCTCAAGAACTTGAAATAAAGGCCTACGGCACTTCCGGTTGGAAGTGTCGGCACTTTCCCAAAAAACACCCGGCACTTTTGCCCCCAAGACCCACAACTTTATTATTCCACACCCCCAATCCCACTTTTCCACACCCCGATGAACCCAGAAATCAACCGCCGCCGCACTTTCGCCATCATATCCCACCCCGACGCGGGAAAGACCACACTGACCGAAAAGCTCCTCCTCTTTGGCGGGCAGATACAAGTAGCCGGCGCAGTAAAGAGTAACAAAATCAAAAAAACGGCAACCAGCGACTGGATGGAGATTGAGAAACAGCGCGGAATCTCCGTAACGACCTCCGTCATGGAGTTCGACTACGACGGATACAAGGTGAACATCCTGGACACACCCGGACACCAGGACTTCGCCGAAGACACATTCCGCACGCTTACGGCCGTGGACAGCGCCATCATCGTCGTGGACGGGGCAAAAGGCGTGGAAGCACAAACCCGAAAACTCATGGAGGTCTGCCGCATGCGCAACACGCCGGTCATCATCTTCGTCAACAAGATGGACCGCGAAGGGCGCGACCCGTTCGACCTGCTCGACGAGCTGGAAGAAGAACTCAAGATAGGCGTGCGCCCGTTGAGTTGGCCCATCGAACAAGGGGCACGCTTCAAAGGCGTCTATAACATCTATGAGAACAAGCTCGACCTCTACCAGCCCTCCAAGCAAGTAGTAACGGAAAAAGTGGAAGTAGACCTCGATAGTGACGAACTCGGCCAACGCATCGGTAGCCGCGAGGCGCAAAAACTGCGCGACGACCTCAGCCTCATCGACGGGGTGTACCCCGGGTTTGAGGAGAAAGACTACCTGGAAGCCAACATCGCACCCGTATTTTTCGGCTCGGCACTCAACAACTTCGGCGTCAAGGAACTGCTCGACTGCTTCGTGCGCATCGCCCCACCGCCGCGCCCCGTGCAGGCCGAAGAACGCACCGTCGAACCGGATGAGGAAAAATTCACTGGCTTCATCTTCAAGATAACGGCCAACATCGACCCCAACCACCGCTCGTGCGTGGCGTTCTGCAAGGTCTGTTCCGGACGGTTCACGCGCAACACGCCCTACCTCCACGTGCGCCAAGGGAAAACGCTCCGCTTCTCCTCGCCCGTGCAGTTCATGGCGCAGCGGAAAAGCACGGTCGAGGAAGCCTGGGCAGGCGACATCGTGGGACTGCCCGACAACGGGACCTTCAAAATAGGAGACACCCTGACCGAAGGGGAGAAGCTCCATTTCCGCGGGCTGCCCAGCTTCTCGCCCGAACTCTTCAAGTATATCGAAAATGCTGACCCCATGAAAACCAAACAACTCAACAAAGGCATTGAACAACTCATGGACGAAGGCGTGGCGCAGCTGTTCATCAATCAATTCAACGGGCGCAAAATCATAGGGACCGTAGGGCAACTGCAATTTGAGGTAATCCAATACCGTCTTCTCAACGAATATAACGCCTCATGCCGCTGGGAACCTGTACACCTCTACAAGGCCTGCTGGATAGAAGCCGACAGCGAGGCGGAATTAGAAGCCTTCAAAAAGAGGAAATACCAATACATGGCCAAAGACCGCGAAGGGCGCGATGTTTTCCTGGCCGACAGCGCATACGTACTACAGATGGCGCAAAGCGATTTCGAGCACATACATTTCCACTTTACCAGCGAGTTCTGAACCCGCCTCCCCCCGCCGCTTTTTTCATGGACCTTACGCCCAAACTCCTGCTCGAAGCCGCCGCCCGCATCCGTCAGCTGGCACAAAACGGGCTCGTCTATTCCGAAATCGAGTACGACCGCGAGCGCTACAGCGAAATACTCAGCCTGAGTCACCGCATAGCGGCATTGGTACGCGACAGCGGCGTAAGCGAAGAAGCCATTTCCGCCCTCTTCCCGTTGGAAACGAACTACGTTACTCCGAAAGTCGACGTGCGCGCCGTGGTATTCAACGAGCGCGGCGAACTGTTGCTCGTGCATGAAAAAGCCGACGGCCGCTGGGCGCTGCCCGGAGGATGGGCCGACGTGGGATACACGCCCAAGGAGATAGCCCGGAAAGAGGTCAAGGAAGAGACGGGATACGACGTGGAGCCCCTGCGCCTGCTGGCCATGGACGACCAAAAGTCGCACCCCTATCCGCCGGCACTGCACTATGCCTACAAAATATTCATTCACTGCCGGCTTACCGGCGGCAGCCCCCGCACGGCTTTCGATACCTTGGGATGTGGATTTTTTGCAGAAGACCGTCTGCCGCCCCTTTCGGAAGAGCGCAATTTGGAGAGCCAAATCCGCCGCATGTTCCGCCACCTTCGCCACCCCGAGTTGCCACCCACCTGCGACTGAAGCCCCACGAAAACAGGACATATTACCCTCTACGCAAAAAAAGCCATCCTACCCCGCCGGGAAAAGGCAATCCCTTCCGAGAGAGCGCACTGCCCCGGCAGGCAAAAAGATGCGGCGCTTTTCCAGAAAACATGCAGTGCTTTCAGCAAAAAGCGGCAGGGCTTTTGCTGGAAAGCCCTGCCGCCCATGTATAATCAAGCTGCACGATACGCTCATTCGGGCAAGCCCGGGAGCCCGATGGACTTGAGCAAAAAGATAATTTCCGCCTCATTGTCGAAGCGGGCCGTACGGTAGTCGTCGTAAGTCGGGATCAGGTCCGGATAGAAAACCTTTGCCCTCCGGTCATTGGGCGGCAGGAAAACCTGCATCGTGTTGGAGATCGAACCCTCCAAACCGGTACGCGGAAGGCGGAACGGAGTTACTTCCATATACGTATTGGGAGCCTGCCGGCAAGGAACACCCACTACGGTTGCCCCCATTTTCCACAGGTAATACGCATAGTGAAACGCCGCGCTGAACGTATTGGCATTCGTCACCACATAGACATGCTCCGGCGTATAGAGCGGCTCCCCTTGCTGGGCAGCCAGTTCCTCACGCACGCTGCTCATGCAGTTGCGCACAAAACGCGCGCACAATGCGTCTGCCGAAGCGGTATCAGCCTCGGGAAGCCAGAAAGTATAGTCGCCCAATTGCCAATCTGCCCATTACTACGATTGAAATCTTCCAGCGTCGTGTTGACTTTCTCCAAGTAGAGCGGAGAGATGAGCCGGTAGAAACAGGTCGAAAGATCAGTCTCCACATAGCGACGGCCGTAGAGCTGATAGAGCGTAGGCAGAGTGATGCCGGTCCATCCGCCACCATTGCTGCGCAGGTCGATAATGAGCGTGGACGAACCGTGCTGCTTCATCTCGCGCAGCATGCGTCCGAACACGCCGGAAAAAGAGGGTAACCGGCGAATGGCCTGCAACGTATCGGAAGGCATCTCCCAGCCCAACGTGCGGTAAAAGGCCGGTAATTGGGTCTTATATCCGCTCCAACCGTGCTCATACATATACTCAAAATTCTCGCGCGCACTGATTTGGTCGATGTTGATCATCATCACCTGTTTGTCCGCGTCCATGAATTTATAGGCCAACTGCCCGATTGGCACGGCCCGCGAGGTGGGACACCACGCTTTCGGCACGGCATCGGCCTCCGCGCCGGGCAAGAAAGGAAGCGAAAGGGAAAGCAAACTGTCGGAAGGCGTGAGCAGAGAAAAGTGCAGGCTGTCGCCAACCTGCGGGAAGAGGCGACGCATGAAACGCTCCTCCCCGAAATGTATGCGAAACACCGTATAGCGGTCGTAAAGATTCTCGCAGGCCTGCAACGCGGCCACCCGCTCCAGAACCTCGTCTATGCCACAACCCTCAACCGCCACCAGACGGCTTCCCAGGAAAGAACGCTGCCCTGCGGGAACACCCTGCACGATGAGACCGTCGGGAATCACGCGCAGATAGGCCGGAATGCAGCGGGTCTCCCCCTCCTCGGCACCTGCGCCGGGAGCGGAAAGATAGGTATGTCCGTCCTGCAGGTGGGCAAGAAAAGCGCCCGTCTGCTCGCAAAAATAAGTCAATGTAGTATCGGGCAGACTGAGCAAATGCCGCTCCAGCTCGAAAGCAGCCTTATGGAAAAACACCTTTCCACCAAAGCTCGTATAAGGATCGGGGTGCGTCGCTTCCAACAAACGGACAAGGCTGCAGAAATCGGCCGCAAGCGTATCGCCGGAACAGACGCGCTGTGCCCATGCCGAACAAACTGTCAACAAGCAAAACAAAGAAAAGAATATCTTTTTCATATGCAGAGAAAGATTTTAAAACAACTTCATCCATATGCCAAAACCCGCCCGAAAGCCCCCGAAAAGCCGCAGCGCTTTCCCAAAAAACGGCAACGGTTGCCACAAAAAGCAGCAGGTCTTTTCGCAAAAAGTCCTATTCCCAATCCGTCATCCGCCTGCAGCCCCGGCCTCCCGGAGCTGCCGCACGACAATATTCAGAATGCCTCCTCGTCCGGGTTCAGCATCGCATAACCGTCAGCCGTATGCTCATTGTAGAAAGTCCACAAGTCGTCTTCGGAAGAAGCGTCCTCCAAAAGCTCGATATTCGTCTCCACCACATCGGCGAAATTCCGATAAAGAAAAGCCTTCTGCTCACTGATCAAATGCGACTGCGCAGCCAACAAACGGTAATGCTCAACCACCTTTTTCAATTCTTCGTAGCTCATTGTTTTCTTCGTAACCGGTTTCGTGCGCAAATGTATGATTTTGCTCTCATTCACAACCCTTTTGCCCGGAAAGATTTTAGCCGGATACATTCTTTTTCGTATCTTTGCCCGCAAAGTGTAACATTTAAAAAAAATATCTACATAAAGCCATGGGATTACTCTCCAAACTTAACAAAAAAAAGGAAGAAAAAACCGCTGCCATCCAAGCACGGGTGGAAGAATACATGACCCTGATCCGCGTATATTACCAAGCCGTCATGGTCGTAAACCTCGGTATCACGAACATCAATGCGGCACCAGACATGGCCCTCTTCAAGCGGACGCTGAAGATACCCACCATGAACGGGCGGCTCGGCATGGGCGAAAAAGCGCGCGCGCGGAAAATGCTGATCGAAGAATACGGGCTTTCGGACAACTTCTTCAGCGAAATCGACTCCTCCATCAAGAAAGGATGCAAGAAGCAACAGGACGTGCAAAGCTACCTGTACGCATTCCAAGGGTTCTCCAACGACCTGATGACCTTGTTGGGCACCGTGATGCAGTGGAAGCTACGCATCCCGTCTTTTTTCAAAAAGACTTTGTTCAACGCCACGCTCCAATCCATGCAAGACATCGCGAACCCGCAAAAGTTTTGGAAGAAAGAAGAAGTGAACCTCATGGTCAGGGAGACGAGGAAACTGAAAGAGAAACTGCATTACTCGGCCGAATGGATGACGGAATTCACTTTCCCCGTAATCCTCATGGCCAAAGGCTCCAAAAAAGCGCGCCTATAAGGGAAGCGGGGAGAAAAGCCGGGCGTGAAGAAAAATACTCCGTTTTTCACGCCACACCTTTGCTTTATTTCACACAAAACGCTACCTTTGTCACAATTTAAGCGAGGCATGGAGGAAAAAGACGAGACCATAATCCGGCGCTTCGAAATAGCCCTGCACCAGCTCATGGGCAAATACCATTCCTTGAAGCAAGAAAAACGCAGGCTACGTCTCGAACTGGAAGAAAAACAACGTGCTTTGGACTCGCTGGCCAGCCAGTTGGAAGAAACAGTTGCGGCCTACAATCGCTTGAAAACAGCCTTGACCATGGAAACCTCGGGGCGCGACCTGCGCGACACGAGGAACACATTGTCAAGATTAGTGCGGGAAATTGACAAATGCATCGCATTGCTCAATGAATAAACTTCAACCAACGGGAACCATTGCCTTGGGCTGCAATCCTACCGGAACATGGAAGCGGACGAATTCATCAACATCAATATCCAGATTGAAGGGTACACCATTCCGCTGAAAGTGAAGCGCAGCGAAGAAAAGCGGTACCGGGATGCCGCCAAACAAGTAGCGGGACTCATCAAAGAATACCGCAACGCGTACCAACGGAAGCTGGCCACCAAGCAATTCGATACCCCATATATCTTGGTTATGGTGGCATTCCAATTTGCCGTGGGCGCCATAAGTTCTTCGGAAGAAGCAGCCAAAGCCCCGATCTTGGCCCGGATTGAAGATTATGCCAAAGAGATAGAAACCCTTTTGGGCAGCCCCGAGGAGCCGTAACGCCTCCCCACTCCCGGTTGCCCGGAAAGGGAATGTCAGCGCCCCACAAGCATTAACGGGGAAAACCGCACTACATCGTTGTTCTTTTCCCTTCAACAGAGGGAGGATAACGTCGTGGTGCTTTTAATTTATAAACCTAAGAAGTAAGATAAAGACAGTTGAAAAATGAACATTAGCATTATCGTATCCGTAATCATCGGCTTAGCCATTGGAGCCATAGTTGCATATTTCGTCACCGTAATTGCCACAAAATCCAAATGCTCCACCTTGCTCAGCAAAGCAGAACAAGAAGCGGAAGTCATCAAAAAGAACAAGCTCTTGGAAGTAAAAGAACAGTTTCTGAACAAAAAAAACGAACTGGAGAAGGAAGTTGCCCAACGCAACCAGAGAATCCAACAAATCGAAAACAAGCTCAAGCAAAGGGAACAACAAATCAACCAACGCCACGAAGAAGTGCAAAAGCAACGGGCGGAAGCTAACACCATCAGGGAAAACCTGAACCAACAGCTCAGCCTGTTAGACAAGCGCCACGAGGAATTGGACAAACTCATCGGGGAAGAGCGCATACAACTGGAGACCCTCTCCGGGCTTTCCGCAGAAGAAGCCAAGAGCCATCTCATCGAATCGCTGAAAGACGAAGCCAAAAGCCAAGCCCAGTCGTATATCAACGAAATAGTCGATGAGGCAAAACTGACTGCTAACAAGGAAGCCAAACGGATTGTCATACAGACCATCCAACGAGTAGCAACGGAAACAGCCATAGAAAACTCCGTTACGGTCTTCCATATCGACAATGATGAAGTGAAAGGCCGCATCATCGGACGGGAAGGGCGTAATATCCGCGCCTTGGAGGCTGCGACAGGCGTAGAAATCGTTGTAGACGACACGCCGGAGGCCATCGTGATTTCAGCTTTCGACCCTATCCGCCGCGAAATCGCACGCTTAGCCTTACACCAACTCGTAACGGACGGGCGAATCCACCCCGCACGAATCGAAGAAGTCGTGGCAAAGGTACGCAAACAAGTAGAAGACGAGGTTGTGGAAACCGGAAAACGGACGACAATCGACTTGGGCATCCATGGAATACATCCGGAACTGATACGCATCATCGGCAAGATGAAATACCGCTCATCGTACGGGCAAAACCTGCTCCAGCATGCCCGGGAGACGGCAAATCTCTGCGCCGTCATGGCGTCCGAACTGGGCCTGAACCCCAAAGTCGCTAAACGTGCCGGACTTCTGCACGACATTGGCAAAGTGCCCGACGAAGAACCCGAACTGCCGCACGCCATCTTTGGCATGAAACTGGCCGAGAAGTTCAAAGAAAAACCCGACGTATGCAACGCCATCGGCGCACACCACGACGAAATAGAGATGACGTCCTTGCTGGCACCCATCGTACAAATCTGCGACGCCATTTCCGGGGCACGCCCTGGGGCGCGGCGTGAAGTGGTAGAAGCCTATATCAAACGACTGAACGACCTCGAGCAATTGGCCATGAGCTACCCGGGAGTCACGAAGACCTATGCCATTCAAGCCGGGAGGGAGTTGCGCGTGATTGTCGGCGCCGACAAGATAGACGACAAAGCCACCGAAGAATTGTCCGGACAGATTGCCAAAAAGATACAAGATGAGATGACATATCCTGGACAAGTGAAAATAACGGTCATCCGCGAAACGCGTGCGGTCAGCTTCGCCCGCTAAGCCCAAACTATTTTCCTCCCACTTTCATAAAAAACAATCAAGATCTTTATTAAATCTTCTCCTTAAACAAAAAGCATTATGAGAAAGACATCCCTATTATGCTTGCTGATGGCCGCCTTGATGGCAGCACCGCCAACCACCGCCGCACCGGCCACAAAAGAAGAAACGACCGAAACTTTTGCGATTGGCGACAAGACTTTCCTGCTCAACGGCGAGCCCTTTGTCGTAAAAGCCGCAGAGCTCCACTACCCCCGTATCCCCCGTCCCTATTGGGAACACCGCATCAAGATGTGCAAAGCCTTGGGGATGAATACCATCTGCCTCTATGTATTCTGGAATATCCACGAGCAAGAACCCGGAAAGTTCGACTTTACCGGCAACAACGACGTGGCCGAATTCTGCCGCATAGCGCAAAAAAACGGCATGTACATCATCGTCCGTCCCGGGCCCTATGTCTGTGCCGAATGGGAAATGGGTGGCCTGCCTTGGTGGCTGCTCAAGCAAAAAGATATCCGCCTGCGCGAACGTGACCCCTACTTCTTGGAACGTGTACGGATCTTCGAGAACGAAGTAGGCAAACAACTGGCCCCCCTCCAGCTTTCCCGGGGTGGAAACATCATCATGGTGCAAGTCGAGAACGAATACGGTTCCTATGGTGAAGACAAGGAATACGTGGCCGCCATACGCGACATGGTGCGCGACGCCGGATTTACCGATGTACCCCTTTTCCAATGCGACTGGAGCTCCAACTTCACCCTCAACGCTTTAGACGACTTGGTATGGACCATGAACTTCGGCACCGGCGCGAAAATCGACGACCAATTCCGCAAACTGCAAGAACTCCGCCCCAACAGCCCGCTCATGTGCAGCGAATTCTGGAGCGGATGGTTCGACAAATGGGGTGCACGGCATGAAACCCGCGACAGCAAAGACATGGTGGCCGGAATGCGCGAGATGCTTTCCAAAAACATTTCCTTCTCCCTCTACATGACCCACGGAGGTACCAGCTTCGGGCACTGGGCAGGCGCCAACAGTCCCGGCTTTGCCCCCGATGTCACTTCTTATGATTACGACGCCCCCATCAGTGAATCCGGGCAAGCCACGCCCAAGTTTTGGGAATTACGTGAGATGATGGCCGAATTCATGCCCAAAGGCGAAAAAATGCCCTCCGTGCCCAAGGCCATCCCCACCACCACTTTCGCGCAAGTGAGCCTCACGCAAGTGGCCCCCCTCTTCGAGAATTTGCCCCAAGCGCAGGAAAGCCACGAGACCAAGACCATGGAAGAATTCGACCAAGGCTGGGGTTCCATGCTTTACCGCACCACTCTGCCAGAAATCAAAGGCCAAGGCAAACTCACACTCAACGAGGCGCACGACTACGCCCAAGTGTTTATTGACGGGAAATACATCGGTAAACTCGACCGCCGCATCGGTGAGAAGGAAATCACCTTGCCCGCCTGCCGGAAAGGGGCGCAACTCGACATCCTAGTAGAAGCCATGGGACGCATCAACTTCGGCCGTGCCATCAAAGACTTCAAGGGCATCACCAAAAGCGTAGACCTTACTATCGACATCGACGGCAACCTCTTCACCGGAAGCCTCAAGAATTGGGAAACCTACCTGTTCCCCTCTTCGTATGAATTCAGCAAGGGACAAAACTACCAGCCCTTGGCAGACACGGGAAAAGCCCCGATAGGGTTCTACAAAGGCACGTTCAACATCAAAAAAGTAGGCGACACGTTCATCAACATGGAGCATTGGGGCAAAGGGCTCGTATGGGTCAATGGACATCCGATGGGGCGCTTTTGGAACATAGGCCCGCAACAAACGCTCTATATGCCCGGCTGTTGGCTCAAAAAGGGTGAGAACGAGATCATCATACTCGACATCATAGGCCCCGAATCACCCGTCGTAGAAGGATTGGACACGCCCATAATCGACCAACTCCTCCATGCGCAACCCACCACGCACCGTACCGAGGGCCAGAACCTCAAGCTTGACGGCGAAACACCCGCCTACACCGCTTCCTTTACAGCCGGGAACGGATGGCAGGAAAAGAAATTCGAAACGCCGGCTACAGGGCGCTACGTCTGCATCGAAGCCCTCAACGGGCAAACAAACAGCGAAGTGGCCGCAATCGCCGAGTTATACTTGCTCGACGAAGAAGGGGAACGCATCCCCCGCGAAGGATGGACGGTGCCTTACGCCGACAGCGAAGAAACCAAAGCCGGCAACCGTGCTGCCGACAAAAGCTTCGACCTCCAAGAATCTACTTATTGGAGTACCGTTGCCGGAACACCCTATCCCCACCAAATTGTCATCGACTTAGGGCGAGAATATACCTTGACTGCCATCCAATACCTGCCGCGGATGGAAGACGGCGCGCCCAACAGCATCAAAGACTTCAAGGTTTACGTGCGCAAAAGCGATTTCAATTACTGAAAACGCCCAGCAGCAGATTTTCTCCAGCAGGCAGGCCTTCATGGCCTGCCTGCTTCCTTTTATTTTCACCACAGCCCGTTTTCCAGCAACCTCTTCCCGGGCAGGTTATAGAAAACGCGCGACAAAAAGGAGAAAAACACGCCCCCGCACTTGGAAATACAAAAAGAAAGGCCTACCTTTGCACCCGCAAACGAAAAACAAGTGATGGCGGGATAGCTCAGCTGGTTAGAGCGCATGATTCATAATCATGAGGTCGCCGGTTCAATCCCGGCTCCCGCTACACAGAAATACAC
>CAYTPX010000042.1:0-9264 GCA_964439955.1 uncultured Bacteroidaceae bacterium
ATAAAAATTCCTCCTTTTGCCAGCATGAACCGGGCAAAAGGAGGAATTTCCGCGTTATGGGTTAATTGCGGCCCGAGCTATTTCCTGTAAGCCTCGCAGTTACAGTTGCCGTAGAGTTGTTCCCCGTGGACAACGTATACCGGCTTCCCGACGACAGGTCGGGGCAAGTGATAAGCACGGACAAAGTGCTTCCTTGCCCAAAACCGCCACCAGGGCCTTGGTTTCCGGGCATGGAACCGGAGGATGCCGCAGCCTCATATTCTTCCGGGATGTCAAACGTCGCGAGGGTTGTAGCGCCGCTATAGAGTGTTACCGTGGAACCCGATGACACGGAAGCCATAGTGCTGACATAAGCCTGAGTGGAAGTGGACGAAGAAGGAACGGAATTATCCCCGCCAACAGCAAGAAGCGTCCCCCCATTGAAATACACCGAATAGCCATCTTCCTCGTTGGCATCTATACCGCCCTCGGGCGACGGACTACCCAACGCCATGGTGTATCCGCCATTAATGTACATATTGCCATTGGAATCGATGGCATCGTTCGCCGTACTGATGATAGTCAGTTCACCACCGTTGATATACATGTGGCTCGACGAATTAAGCCCATCATCATAAGAATTGATCTTTATCGTACCTCCGTTTATGACCAGCTCGGACTTGCTTTCAATTCCCTCCGCGTTTGTACCGGTAGTCACGACAGAGATGTTCCCTCCGTTTATGGTTATATCCCCGTCGGCTTTTACACCTTTCGGCGAGGACGTGAGGTCACTGTCAAGGTTGTCCGTATCGCCCGTGTAATCGCTGTACTCCCGTCCGTTGATATAGGCATACAATCCTCCGGACGTGCTTATGGAAAGGTCGCCGTCATTTATGACAAGATCACCATCACAGCTTATGCCCTTGCCACCGCTTCCGGTACTCGTGAGAACAATCTCGCCACCTTCTATCGTCACCATCCCGTCTGCACTGATGCATGCCGACGCCTTGGTCTTGGCATCGTCTTCGTCCCATTCGCCGCCACCGGAAGTAACCACAGAAACAGTCCCCCCGCTAATGAGCACGTCACCATCAGCTTTCAACCCCTTGGAGGCAGTGGCCGTGACTGATGCCACTATGGTGCCACCCGATATGGTGATGCTTCCAGTGTCTTCCTCGTCGCGGTCCTCGTCGTCCTTGAATGACACCTGTACCGCGTCGTCACCTACTCCCGAGATGTAAAGCTCGCCGCTTTCCATGAGGAAGTACTGGTTACAGTTGAGACCGTCTTTCACCGCTGAAAGGACATTTACCGTGCAATTCTTCATCTCCACGTATTCTTTGGCATAAATAGCATGGCTGGTGTTACCATACACATTGAGCGTGCCCTTACCCTTCAGTTCCAAATGCCCCTTGCAGTCAATACAACCTTTCTGTGATCCGCTTGCCCCGTCTACAAGCGTGTTCTCGGTACCGCTCTTTACGCTAAGGTCTATCCTCTTTCCGTTGTCTATGTCGAGGGCGGCGCCTGACGGGTTGGTCAGCGCAAGCCCGCGCAAGTCGATTGAAGCCTTGTACGAACCATCCATATAGAAACTCCCGTCATCCGACTGGCCAGAGAGCGAATACGTTATCTCGCCACATGTGTCTTCTCCCACGTCGCTTCCTTGCACAATGCTCACATGCGCACCGCTAACCGTGGGTGTGACATAGCACGCCACATTGCCTGCCACGGTGACGGTGGCCGTCCCATCGGCATACGCCACCACCACAGTGTTGTCGTCCACCTCCGTGAAGTCCACATAAATGCTGTCTATCTCGTCCACGGAAAAAGTCTTATCCATGATTGTCAGCGTAGTCCCGCCGGAAAAAGGCATTTCACCCACCTGTTCCGCAGGAAAAGCATACCGGATGCTACCTTGGGCCACGTTGAATGTCTGCGCCTGCGCCGCCACAACCAGCAGCGCCAAAGCGGATGTCAAAGCTACTTTCCTCATCTTACCACCATTTTGACTGTTGAACTTCCCGACTTCATTATATATACCCCGCTAACCGTAAGCGACTCCTTGGCCTGGGAAACGGACTCATAGCGGCCAAGGCAGACTCCCGACACAGAGTAAACCACGACTCCCTGCTCGTCGGAGACGGCCTGTACCGGGTTAATCGACGTGGTAGCAGAGGTGAAGTACATCATGGACAAATCGGCCACCGCAAACGAGACCTCCGTTTCACCGTTGCGCGCCACGAGCCGCCCATCCTCAAATGTCATCACAAGCGACTCCACGGCAACCGACTGCACTGCGCCGCTTGTTGTCTCAAACGTGAGATAATCGTAATCTGACGCGTTGGCCACCGCACCCGCCGCCAACAACGTAACAATGGAACATAAAACTTTCTTCATAATCACTTGATTCCTATTTGGTAAAATAACAAACACCCCAACATACACGATTTGGCGCACAAGCAAAATCCACGCCAATCCACACGGAGTCCCCGACAAAACAGCCGTGCCCCCAGACGGACACCGGCTAAACTTTCCCTCACCGCCGGGTCAAGGGCACCTCCGCCTTACCGGTTGTTGCCCTCCAATGCGATTTCCACGTCCGCTGCCCTGCGAAAGGCAGGAGTCCACAACGGATTCAAATATGCAATATTTATCCGTAAAGAGGAAAGCCCTGCCTGGCTTTTTTTATTTTATTATGATTTTCCCAAGACACAGCCCCCTATACGGAAAGGAAGAAGCCACCCCTAATCCCAACTTACCAAAGGCACAAGCCCAAAGCCGGGCAGGCGGGATTCCCCTCCCCAACCCGCAAGGCGCAAAAAGCACTTGGGCTTCCCGCCGGTTCCCTTGCCGCCCTTTGGGAAAAGCGGCAAGGCTTTTTTCATAGCAATGCGCAGCCCCCGCAAAGCAAATAAAGCAGATAAGCCAAAACACCCACGAGAAGCAGGCAGCGGAACAGCACCGCCGTAATAAACCTGAGGGCAAACACGCACCCCACGGCACACAAAAGGACAAGGAAATAGTGCTCCACGAATCATTTGCTTTAACAGAAAAACAGGGTAAAGTTATGTATCTTATCCGAATAATTCGGTAACTTTGCCAAAGATTATTCCTTTTGCTCCTTTTACTCCTCTAAAAAAATACATTGCGTTATGAAAAAACTGGTTTCCTACATGCTGCTGCTTTTACTCGGATGCGGGATTTTTTCCCCATTGACGGCAGCACCTCGTCACGAGGCCCAGAAAGACGAGACAATCAAGCAAGAAATCATCAAGAAAGTGCAAGCCCGCCGATTCCGCATCCGCATCACCGAGGCAGCCGGACGGCACGGCTCATCCGGCCTGCTCGACGGGTCGGTAGCCATCTACGACTCACTCCTGATTTCCAACCTGCCCTACTACGGGAAGATGCGGGGCACCGTGACCGACCCCTCGCAACTCAGCCTGAACTTCGAGTCGCCCACCATCGACTACGTATCGTCCATCATCTACGACGGCACGTCCAAAATCCTTTTCAACGCGGAGCGGGGCAACGAGAATTTCATCTTCTACATCGAAATCAGCCCGAAGGGCAGCGCAAAAGTCACCATACGATCCAACCAACGTACCCCGGCGAGTTACAGCGGGGAGATAGAATATTGACCCAAACTTTATAGAAAGACACCCAATCCATGTTTGACAACTTAAGCGAAAGACTGGAACGCTCCTTCAAAATCCTCAAGGGAGAAGGAAAAATCACCGAAATCAATGTAGCCGAAACGCTCAAAGACGTGCGGCGCGCCCTGCTGGATGCCGACGTGAACTACAAGGTTGCCAAGACATTCACCGATACCGTCAAGGAAAAAGCCCTCGGGCAGAACGTGCTGGCCGCCGTGAAGCCCAGCCAGCTGATGGTGAAAATCGTCCACGACGAACTGGCCCAGCTCATGGGAGGCGAGGCAGCCGAGATACACACCACGGGCGGGCATCCCTCGGTAGTGCTCATGGCCGGGCTGCAAGGCTCGGGCAAAACGACCTTCTCCTCCAAGCTGGCCAAGATGCTGGCCGAGAAGCGCCACCAGAAACCCCTGCTCGTGGCCTGCGACGTATACCGCCCCGCCGCCATCGACCAGCTCAAGGTGCTGGGCGGACAAATAGGGATTCCGGTCTACACCGAAGACAGCCACCAACCGGTCGAGATAGCCCGGCACGCCATCGCCGAAGCCCGCTCGCGCGGGAACGACGTGGTAATCATCGACACCGCCGGACGGCTGGCCATCGACGAAGAGATGATGACCGAAATAGCGGCCATCAAGGATGCCGTCGAGCCCGACGAAATCCTCTTCGTGGTAGACTCCATGACGGGGCAAGACGCGGTGAACACGGCCAAGGAATTCAACGAACGGCTGGACTTCACCGGCGTGGTCCTCACCAAGCTCGACGGCGACACCCGCGGCGGCGCGGCGCTCTCCATCCGGACCGTGGTAAACAAGCCCATCAAGTTCATCGGGACGGGCGAGAAGATGGAAGCCATCGACACCTTCCACCCCAGCCGCATGGCCGACCGCATACTCGGCATGGGCGACATCGTGTCACTTGTGGAGCGCGCGCAAGAGCAATACGACGAAGCGGAAGCGCGCCGGCTCTCGAAGAAGATTGCCAAAAACCAGTTTGACTTCAACGACTTCCTCAGCCAAATCCACCAAATCAAGAAAATGGGCAACCTCAAGGAGCTGGCAGGCATGATACCCGGAATCGGGAAGTCGCTGAAGAACCTGGACATTGACGACGACGCGTTCAAGAGCATCGAAGCCATCATCTACTCCATGACCCCGCAGGAACGGAGCCATCCGGAAATCCTCAACGGGAGCCGCCGCAACCGTATCGCCAAAGGCAGCGGCACCAGCCTGCTGGAAGTGAACCGGTTGCTCAAACAGTTCGACCAAACGCGCAAGATGATGAAGATGATGACCGGCAGCAAAGCCACCCAACTCCTCTCGCAGATGAAACACATGGGCAACATGCCCGGCGGAATGGGGCCAAAGCTGAAGTAAGGCTATTGCAGGCACGATAAAGAAAAAGCATTACCCACTTCTAAACTGGATAATTATGGTAATATCAACTTGTCTTAAAAACTGTACTGCGCTCTTTTTGCTTGCGGGCGGATATTGTACCGCCCAAGCACAAACTTCCTACAGCATTTCAGGCTATCTCGATGACGCGGAAGCGGAAGGGCGGAAAATCTATCTCCAGGTTTACGATACCAACACGAGAATAGACTCCGCTACCATAACGAACCAACAATTCCGCATGGCCGGAACGGCTCAAGCCCCGTATTTTGCCCGCATCGATTTGGACAACTGGAAAGAATTTGCCCTCTTAGTGCTGGAAGATTCCGTAGAGATAGATTTCAAAAAACACCTTCCCAAGTCCGGGGGGCGGCTCACCAAAGCCTTGCTGGCCTACTCTGCAGAAAAAGATTCCATCACTAAAGCACTGTACACGACTTATGAAGCACTAAAAACGGAATATACCCCCGGAGAAGAGCTTGAGGCGAAAGTGAGCAGTATCTTTTCCCAGTTCAAACAAGCAATGTACGACTGCTACTCGCGATGGATACAATCCAACGGGGACGATGGCGTGGGCGAAGCCGCTTGGCGAGATGGGAAAACCGATGCTGCACTCGATAATAACCCGGAAATGCTCAAGCGCCTCTACAACCAACTCACTCCCCACGCCCAGTCTACGCTACAGTCTGCCCAGAAAGGCCTAAGCGAAATCAATGCGTTGGAGAACACGGCAATCGGGAAACCTTTTGTAGACGTCGAAGGATTTACCCCGGAGGGGGAACCCATCCGCCTGTCCGACTATGCCGGAAAAGGCAAACTCACCTTGGTAGACTTCTGGGCCAGTTGGTGCGGCCCCTGCCGACAAGAGGGAAGAGAGACGCTGAAACCCCTATGGGAAAAATACAAAGGAAATGACAACGTAACCATCATAGGCGTTGCCGTACGGGATGAGAAAGCAAATACGCTACAAGCTCTTGCCGAAGAGGGATACGAATGGCCGCAAATCATAGACACCGGAAATAAACCTCTGGAACAGTACGGGATCAAAGGGATTCCCCACATCCTGTTGCTCGCGCCGGACGGAACCATTGTGGCGCGCGGCCTGCGGGGCGGAGGTATAGAACAAGCCATCACAGAACAACTGGAAAAAACAAATAACCAATAAAGGACAACGTCATGCAACTGATAGACGGAAAGGCAACAGCTGCCAAAATAAAAGATTACTCACCCCTAAACCAGATAATTATGGATAATTATGGTAATATCAACTTGTCTTAAAAACTGTACTGCGCTCTTTTTGCTTGCGGGCGGATATTGTACCGCCCAAGCACAAACTTCCTACAGCATTTCAGGCTATCTCGATGACGCGGAAGCGGAAGGGCGGAAAATCTATCTCCAGGTTTACGATACCAACACGAGAATAGACTCCGCTACCATAACGAACCAACAATTCCGCATGGCCGGAACGGCTCAAGCCCCGTATTTTGCCCGCATCGATTTGGACAACTGGAAAGAATTTGCCCTCTTAGTGCTGGAAGATTCCGTAGAGATAGATTTCAAAAAACACCTTCCCAAGTCCGGGGGGCGGCTCACCAAAGCCTTGCTGGCCTACTCTGCAGAAAAAGATTCCATCACTAAAGCACTGTACACGACTTATGAAGCACTAAAAACGGAATATACCCCCGGAGAAGAGCTTGAGGCGAAAGTGAGCAGTATCTTTTCCCAGTTCAAACAAGCAATGTACGACTGCTACTCGCGATGGATACAATCCAACGGGGACGATGGCGTGGGCGAAGCCGCTTGGCGAGATGGGAAAACCGATGCTGCACTCGATAATAACCCGGAAATGCTCAAGCGCCTCTACAACCAACTCACTCCCCACGCCCAGTCTACGCTACAGTCTGCCCAGAAAGGCCTAAGCGAAATCAATGCGTTGGAGAACACGGCAATCGGGAAACCTTTTGTAGACGTCGAAGGATTTACCCCGGAGGGGGAACCCATCCGCCTGTCCGACTATGCCGGAAAAGGCAAACTCACCTTGGTAGACTTCTGGGCCAGTTGGTGCGGCCCCTGCCGACAAGAGGGAAGAGAGACGCTGAAACCCCTATGGGAAAAATACAAAGGAAATGACAACGTAACCATCATAGGCGTTGCCGTACGGGATGAGAAAGCAAATACGCTACAAGCTCTTGCCGAAGAGGGATACGAATGGCCGCAAATCATAGACACCGGAAATAAACCTCTGGAACAGTACGGGATCAAAGGGATTCCCCACATCCTGTTGCTCGCGCCGGACGGAACCATTGTGGCGCGCGGCCTGCGGGGCGGAGGTATAGAACAAGCCATCACAGAACAACTGGAAAAAACAAATAACCAATAAAGGACAACGTCATGCAACTGATAGACGGAAAGGCAACAGCTGCCAAAATAAAAGAAGAGATAGCCGCCGAAGTGGCGCAAATCGTAGCCAACGGAGGCAAGCGCCCCCACTTGGCCGCCATCCTCGTGGGGCACGACGGGGGAAGCGAGACCTACGTCCGCAACAAGGTATTGGCTTGTGAGGCTTGCGGCTTCAAGTCGACGCTCATACGTTTCGAGGACAACGTGGCGGAAGAGGAACTCTTGGCCAAAGTGGAAGAACTAAACCACGACGATGACGTGGACGGGTTCATCGTACAACTTCCCTTGCCCAAACATATATCGGAACAAAAAGTAATCGAAACCATTGACTATCGGAAAGACGTGGACGGCTTCCATCCCATCAACGTGGGCCGTATGTCTATCGGCTTACCTTGTTATATCAGCGCGACGCCTAACGGGATGCTCGAATTGCTCCGCCGCTATGGCATCGAGACCTCAGGAAAACACTGCGTAGTGCTCGGCCGGAGCAACATCGTGGGCAAACCGATGGCCATGCTCATGATGCAAAAAGCCAACCCGGGCGATGCCACCGTGACCGTCTGCCACAGCCGGACAAAGAACTTGAAGGAAATTTGCCGCACCGCCGACATTCTCATCGCTGCCATGGGACAACCCAATTTCGTTACGGCCGACATGGTGAAGGAAGGCGCTGTCGTTCTCGACGTAGGCACAACCCGTGTACCGAATCCTGCCATGAAAAGCGGATTCAAGCTCACGGGTGACGTGAAGTTCGACGAGGTCGCCCCGAAGTGCTCCTACATTACCCCCGTTCCCGGCGGCGTAGGCCCGATGACAATCTGCTCGCTGATGAAAAACACCCTGCTGGCAGGGAAAAAAGCCATCTACGAATAAAAAAAGCCTGTTTCTTTTTGCAGATATGGAAGGAAGGGCTATCTTTGCAGCGCTTTTCAGGACTTTCCCTCAAGTAAGGTGGATTTTTCACTGTAAGAGCTGTACATGGTGAGTTTAGCTCAGTTGGTTAGAGCGTCGGATTGTGGTTCCGAAGGTCATGGGTTCGAGCCCCATACCTCACCCCACTTGCACGCTTATTCATTAGCGGTGGAATGTATAAAAAAGAGGTGCATCCCTTCCTAACCGGGATGCGCCTCTTTTTTGTCCGGCCACAAGCTACTTGGACAAACTATCGTGCTACTTCTCCACGAACCGCAGCGTCTCCACCTTCGACAACCGCTCCCGCAAACGGGGCATCCTCCCCCGCCGGATACGCAACACAATGCAGCAATCCGTATCGTAACTCTGCACGACAACCGCAGGCCCTTCCTCTTTCACGACCCGCATCACGTCGTTCATGAACGGATATTCAAAGCCAACCGCCACTTCCTCATCCACCGTCTTCACCACCACCTCCGCGGCGTCCAGCGCCGCGGAGGCGGCCGTGCGGTAAGCCACTATCAGCCCGCTCGTCCCCAGCTTGATCCCGCCAAAATAGCGCACCACGACCACCAACACGTCCGTCAGTTCCCGCGAATTGATCTGCCCCAATATCGGCTTGCCTGCCGTCCCCGACGGCTCCCCGTTGTCGTTCGCCCGGAACTCCTTGCGCTCCGGCCCCAACATATAGGCATAACACAAGTGGCGGGCGTCGTAATACCGTTTACCATATTCCTCCAGCCGCGACTTCACCTCCTCCACCGTGCGCACCGGCACGGCGATGGCAATGAATTTGCTCCGCTTTTCCGAATACACACCTTCGGAGATGCCCTCCACCGTGCGGTATGAATCATTCAAATGCTCGTCCATGCTGCAAAAATACGAAACATCGCGCACACTCCCCCTGCACGCGGCCGCAGAAA
>CAYTPX010000042.1:9364-13469 GCA_964439955.1 uncultured Bacteroidaceae bacterium
GATAGCGGCCTCGACGCCTGAGTTGCCGCCTCCCACCACGGCCACGTGCTTCCCTTGGAAGAAAGGCCCGTCGCAGTGGGGGCAGAAGGCCACGCCCCGGCCTATATACTCCTGCTCGCCCTCCACGCCCAGCCGACGCCAGCCCGCCCCGGTGGCTATGATGACCACCGGGGCCGCAAAGCGTTCCCCGCCGGACACCTGCACGCTTTTTTGCGCGCCTTCCAAGGAAACCGACTCGATGCGGCGGTTTTCGTAGAGGGCGACGGGATACCGACCCAGATGGGCGCGCAAGCCGGTGGCCAGCTGTGCTCCCGTGGTGTAAGGCACGGAAACCAGATTCTCGATACCCACCGTCTCCTTCACCTGCCCGCCTACCGTCTGGGCCACGAGCGCCACCCGCAGCCCCTTGCGGGCCGCATAGATGGCCGCCGACACGCCCGCAGGGCCGCCGCCCAGCACCAGCACGTCGGACTCGCATGCCTCCCGCGCCCCGTCGCCAGGCGCATGGCTGCCGAAAACCGCCTCCAGCTTCTCCAGCAGTTCGCCCAGCGACCCGCGGCCCACGTGGAGCAACTTGCCGTTGGCGTATACCGTGGGGACAGCCCGGACCTTCAGGGCTTCCACCTCGTCGGGGAAGAGCGCGCCGTCCACCATCTCATGCGTAACCGACGAGTTCCCCAAGGCTATGACATTGAGCGCCTGCACCACGTCGGGGCAGTTGGTGCACGTCAGCGAAACATAAGTCTGCAAGCGGACCGGCCCCCGCAAGGCGGCTATGCGCCCCGCCATGGCTTCATCCGGCAGGTTCTTCCCCGTCCCGTCGGCGTTCAGCACCGCCAGCAGCAACGACGTGAACTCGTGCCCGCCGGGTATGCTCCGGAACACGATGCCCGTGGGCTTCCCCTCCTTTTCCAAGGCAAAGCCCAGCCCCGTCGTCCCCGCCTCTTCCACTTGGCACGACAACCGCCCGGAACAAGAGGCCACCTCGTCCACGAACTCCCGCAGCCCGGAGGCCGAGGCGTGCCGCGGGTCGTAGGCGACACGGAAAGTATAATCAGCACGCAAGTGCAGGAAAAGTTCCCGCACTTGGTCCAGAATCCCGGATTCCAGCATAATCAAATCTTGCCAACCAGGTCAATACTCGGCTTGAGCGTAGCTTCCCCCTTGCGCCATTTGGCAGGGCAGACCTCACCGTCGTGCGTGGCAACGAACTGCGCCGCCTCCACCTTGCGCAACAACTCGTCGGCATTGCGCCCGATGTTGTTGTCGTGTATCTCCGCCAGCTTTACCTTTCCCTCCGGATTCACCAGGAACGTCCCGCGATAGGCCATCCCCTCTTCCTCGACCATCACGCCGAAAGCGCGGCACAGCGCCCCGGTCGGGTCGGCCAGCATCGGGTATTTGATCTTGCGGATGCTCTCCGACGCGTCGTGCCATGCCTTGTGCACGTAGTGCGAGTCGGTACTTACGGAGTAAACCTCCACGCCCATGGCCTGGAACTGCCCGTACTTCTCGGCCATGTCTACCAGCTCCGTAGGGCAAACAAAGGTGAAATCGGCCGGATAAAAGAAGAAGATGGCCCATTTGCCCTGCACGTCTTCGTTAGTCACTGTCTTGAATGCCCCGTCTTGGAACGCCTGGACTTTGAACTCAGGCAGCTTGGAATTGATAATTGCTTCCATAGTTGTATTTATTACAATATTAAACTTGTTGCAAATATAGGGCATCCAAGGGAACAGGGCAATCACTATTTTTAGGTATTTTGTCGGATTTTCCCGGAAAGTGCGCCCCCGGCCCCGCTTTCCCCCGCCGTGCCCTCCAAACAGCGCCGGGACTATTGCCCGAAAGCCCCGCCTGTTTTTGCAGGAAGCCCCGCCGCTTTCCGGGAAAAGCCCCTCAGTCCATTTCCTCCATCGGCGTCGTCAGCAGAAGGAGCACGTAGCACTCCGGCGAATAGCGGCAGAGGGCTACTTGGCGAATGCCCTTGAAATTATAAGGGAGGGAATAGAAAGGCGCAACACCATTGGCACGCCGGAAACCGGGCATCCGGCGGAAAACACGCCTCACGCCATCATCGTCCCAAAGCAAGTAGCAGTTCTTCCCTTCGTAGTAATAGGGAACCAGCCCGTTGTAGTCCTCGAACCCGGGAGAACCATAGAGGAGCGCTTCCCCCGCCCGCAGGCGTCCGCCGGTCAGCATGGAGAGGACTTCCCCGAAAGCCGTGGCACGAAACCGGCGGCCTCCGGCTTCATACGCCACGCGCACCGAATCAAGCGGCCAACACTCCACCAGCTCCATCACCACCGGGGCGTACCCCAGCACCGCAAGGTGTCCCACGTCTTGCTGGAGCCGCCCCGGAGTCCGGTATCTGTTCGCAGTGAAGTCCAACGCAGTCCCTTCGATGGCAATGTTGTCCGGCAGGCAGGCCGCGCTGTCGGAGGGCATCCGGGTTATGAAATCCAGCCGCTGCTTCAAGGAAGCCATACGCCTCCTGTCCACTTCCACCTGCATCTCCAGTTCGCGCCCCTGCGGGGAAGGCGGAATGAGCAAAACACTGTCCACCGCCTGCGCCTGCACCCCGGAAAAGAAGGAAAGCGCCCACAGCAGAAACAGACTCCTTACCATCGTCCAAACCGACGCAAGGTTTCTTAAAACAACTTTCTTCATAGGTTCATTTTTATATGTAAAACAATTCTTTATATCCGCACTTTCTCCCGATAGCCCCTGCGCAAGGGGGAAAAAGCGGCAAGGCTTCCCGGAAAAACTCCCGCCGCTTTCCGGGAAAAGCCCTCAGTCCATTTCCACCATCGGCTGCGTCAACAACAGGAGCACATAGCCGCGCCCCGGAAAGCGGCAAAGGGCCATCTGGCGCATGCCGCGGAAACTGTAGTCGAAGGAATATTGCAGGTAACGCACCCCCGCCACCTGCGGTTCTTGCCCCGGGACCTGCACGACCGAAGCATTGCCCGTCACCTCCGTAGCCCACGACTTTGTACAGCGTTCCGCCTCATCCCAAAGCAAAAGGCACGGCTCGCCCCGGTAAGAGACCGGCACAAGCCCGCTGAAAACCCGGCTTTCCCCCGCACCGGTGTAGGGGCGTTCCGGTTGTTCTTTGCCGATTTCCAACCCTTCGCCCACAATCTCGCGAAGCCCGCGCAGGAAGCGCCGGTTGCGCGCAGCGGGTGAAACCGGCGCGTCGCCGGAGGCCAAGAGCGAATCCACCTGCCACAACTGCACCAGTTCGAGCCGCACGGGCAACGGGTCGGCAGCCGTTTCCCGCGAGCGCGCCACCGCCAAGAGACGCCCGTACTGCGCCGAGTCGGCGGTGAGGTAGGTGTCAAAGTCGAGCGCGTCGCCACCGTTGCCCCATTCATAGTTGTGGTAGTGCAAACCGCCCCCGCTCTCTGTTTCCATTTCATTGCCGGAGGGAAAAACAATCACATACCTTTTTTCACCATCCTCCTGGGCGAAAACCGTTCCCGCCCAAGCGAAGAAGAACAAGTCCAATAACAGAAAACCAAGTTTTACCATGACAAATTCGCATTATTATTTCCTAAAACTTCCAATGTCACATACATAGTTGTATCCACCCCGCTTCCGGATACATTAAAAAGACCTTCCCACACTCCGGGAAACCACCGCCCGGGCTACAAGCGGGCAACAGGCTGGCGGGCGAAACCAACGCAATGCCTTCCAAAACAACTTCCTTCATTTCCTTTTTTACTTTAAGTAAGTACATTACCCCTCCCCCATCCTCTATCATTTGCACCTACACCGGGGAGGGAAAAGCATAGGGCAAACACGTCCGGTACACCGTACCCCCCCCCACAAATATAAGTAGTTTTTACAAAAAACACAAGTTTTTTTTAGCACCGCCCCCATTTTTACCGGATTTGTTGCGCATCGTTTGGCAAAAACCGCCAACGCTTTTCCAAAAAACAGGGAAGGCTTTTCAGGGGAAGCCTTCCCTGTTTTTGCAATAAACCCCTCAGTCCATTTCCACCATCGGCTGCGTCAGCAGCAGGAGCACGTAGCACTCCGGAGAATAGTGGCAGAGGACTACCTGCTTTGCACCGCGGAACGAATAGTCGAAATCATAGGAATA
>CAYTPX010000043.1:0-1556 GCA_964439955.1 uncultured Bacteroidaceae bacterium
CAGCGTTCATCCTGAGCCAGGATCAAACTCTACATTGTAAATGAATAATCTATTTCGTATTTCCTTCAAAAGGACGGAAACGCGCCGTCCGGATGCCGAACCCCAAACCCGCCGGAAAACGGCGGGAAGGACGGCAGGAACCCGTCAGGCCCTCGTACTGCTTCCTCGCATGTAATGATGTCATTGTGCATCCCCAACAGGGGGCTTCCTTTCCGAAAGCGGGTGCAAAAGTACGCCATAAAAGGAAAACACGCAAGACACACGGCAGAAAAAAAACAACCAAAAACAAAAAAAGACACGAAAAATATAACATACACATATGATATATAAAGAAAAAACAGGGAAGAAATACGTAGAAACCACACATCCACCCTCTTTTCCCACAGCCTCCGTACCCACGAAGCCCTCCCGGAAAGGGGGCATTTTGCAGGCCAAGTATCCCCTTTCACTGCATCCCGGGCATACAAAAAGAGAGGGTGCGCCGGGATTCACATTCCAAGCACACCCTCATTCCTTCTATTCCACCTTCCCCGATTGGGGGAAGCGGGTTGTTCAGGGCCTATGTCCCATCAATCCACTACCACCTTGGCAGTGCGGCCGTCCGCGGCCTTCACGATGTAGTAGCCCGGTTGCAGCTGTTGGTCCTTGCGGTAGGCGGCTACGCCCGACACGTTGTAAACCGTGTACTCATCAGCGCCTTCCACATAGATGTAGCCGTTGCGGCTGTAGACCACGAGTTCTTCACCCGAGTCCGCGCCCACTTCCTCTATACCCGTGTTGAAGCGGGCAATCATGTAGAGGTGGAAATCATCGGCAGAGAACCAGTTGCAGACACCCAGCGAGTCGCGGCGCACGCCGATCGTCATGTCCGCACCGTCGTTCGTAATCCAGATATCATCGATCGTGTAGAGGTCATACGTCATGTCGTCCACGTTCAGCGAAGTCGTTATCGTGTCGATTACGTCCGTATCCACGCCGTCAACCTGCACATAAGTCGTGTCATACACCAGCGTGTCGCCCGTGAGCACCGGGTGCGAGTAAATCGGCTCTACGTATTCGCGGCCTTCCGAGGTCGAAACGTACAGTTTGGAAGCGCCGTTGGCCAATGCCGACTGCATGTCGCGTGCCAGCACCGTGACGCGGTACGAACCTGCGGGCATGCCCTTCAACGTCTGGTAGAAATTGAAGTTGAGCGCGGACGGGTCGGAAGACCATGCTTCCATTGCGGCAACCCCTTCGGGGATATTCGACGTACCATTGTCTATCGAAGTCCAGAAGCACCCGTTTCCGTTGTTGGTATAGCCTTCCCAACCGTTCGGGAGCACCGTTCGGTCTCCGCCAGTGCCCGACCCGCCCGCATCGGTCAGGTCTTCGATGTTGGCATTCACGATCCACGAGGTCAGGTCACGCGTCCCGTCAGGCAGTTCAAGGCCTTCGGCCGTAAGGCGCAGGCGGTTGATGAGCAGGCTGATGGTAGAGGTGTAGCCCGCAATGTTGTCCTGGTCGGCAAGCATGGCCTCCACCGTCTCGTCGACCAAGCCGGTGATTACCGTCAA
>CAYTPX010000043.1:1656-12854 GCA_964439955.1 uncultured Bacteroidaceae bacterium
GGTCGGCAAGCATGGCCTCCACCGTCTCGTCGACCAAGCCGGTGATTACCGTCAATGTATCCGGGTCATACACGCCCTCCACGGCCAGTTCAATCAACGCGTTGTCATACGCTTCCGCGAAGCCGAGCAGGTTGGTCACGTTCTGGGCGGCCACGTCCGAAACAAGCGGGTTTTCCGTCACGTTGGTGTTCTGGTCGGACAGGACGGTAGTGATGACCGACGTAACCTCCTCTACCGAGCCCATTCCGTACTCGTAAGCGGCAATGTAAGCGTTCGCGTACTCGAGGAACGCGGCGGCCTGCGGCACGATCACGCCGTAGAACATCTCCACGGTCGTCGTCAGGGAGGTGGTCATCTCATCACACATATCTTGGAAGAAGGCAATCGTCGTGGCCAAGTCGTCGGTCGGCGCAGTTGTAAGCATCGCCACGATGGGGTCGTAGTAGTTGGTGCGGAAGTCCGCCATCGAGCTGACCGCGTTCCCGCACGAGTCAAGCACCAGTAAGAAGGCATCGAAGGCCGCATTGGCCGCCTCGTCGGTGGAGATGTCCGCCGCGCGCAAGGTCTCCATCGCGTCGCTCAGGTAAGCCTGCTGTATGGCGAGGAAGTCGCGCGTCAGGAGCGTGTCGCCGCGGGCGAGCAAGATGTCGCGGGTCAGTTCGTTGACCGAGCTTTCCCCGATGCCGTGGTACGTCAGCCGCGCGTCCGTGATGCAGAACCATCCGGCCGAGGAACTTTCCGTCATTGTGGAGTGCATGCCCACGCGGAGGTAGCCGTCGGAGCCCACAAACACGGAATCCACATAGAGCGTATCCCAGTACGAAGCGTCGCTATTCCATCCCGAGCTGCCATATTCGGTGTACTTGGTCGGCAAGAGCGATTCCTTTTCGTCATACTCGGTAATCCCGTAAGCCCGTTGGTTGGGGAGTATCGTATTGTCCGTCGTGTGGAGTACCGAGAAAGTATAGTAACCCGCAGGCAGGTTCTGCACCTCGGTATAGACGTCCATGTTCGCGCAATACGAGACACCGGCGGCCCAGTTGTTCCACCAATAACGTTCTTCGCCGTCGGGGCCGAAATAGTTCAGGCGGAAATCGCCTTCCGCGGCACTCCCGTCCGCCTTCGTGTTCACGATCGTCCACCCTTCGCTGCTGCCCGCGCCCGTCTCATCGGTGAAGTCCGGGTTGGTAAGCGCGAACGTGGCGTCCAAGCCGCCTTCCGGGATGTCCTGGCTGAGGCGGTAGTTGCGGATGGCCTCCTCGAGGAGCGTCACGCACGATTCGATGTCGGCCGCGAAATACGGGGTACCGTCGTCCTTATACGCGCCGTCCAAGATGGGGTAAACCGCCTCGTAAACCGCCGTCAAGTCGCTTGCGCCGGGATAACCCTGGGCAATCCACTGCTGGTAGCTGGCAATGGCTTCGCTCAGGTCGTCGCAAGCCGCCACGGCGGCATTCGCCTCTTCCAGCCAAAGGCGCATCTGATTAGAGGAGGCTTCCACCTCGTCCATCGTCTCGCCGTACGCGATGTTATACAAAGCGTCTATAGAGTCCTGGAGGGCTTCCCCGCCGCTGTAGTTGTAGAGGGAAATTTGGTTGTAAATCTGGTTGTAGATGCCGTCGGCCAAACTCCGGTAGCCGTCGAGCGTCAACTCGCTCTTGTAAATCAACGTGAAATCGCCCCAGATGCTCCAAAGCCCGGAGTACGAATCGGCGATACCCTCGATGCCGATGCGGAGCGTGCCGTCGGAACCCACATAGATGTCGTCCATCGTAACGAGATAATCATCCGTCGCGTCAAACACCTGGCGTGCTTCCGCCATGCTGTTGGCATAACCGTTCGATCCGCCGCTGGAGAACACGTATTCAGTGTCGTACAAGCTATTGAGCAGACCCGTCTCGGCCTGGGTAGCCGTGGAAATGAAGAAGCGGGCAGGGCAAACCCCGGCATCGCCTCTCGCGAACGCTTCGCCCCCGTCGTTCCATCCCGGGCGGTAGAAACCCTTGGCCGTCAAGGTATAGACGCCCATTGGCAAACCCGTGACATCTTGGTAAAGGTAAAGCCCGTTGTGCTGGCTTTCGTATGCCTCGCACAGGTTGCTTCCGATATTAACCCCTCCTCCTTCGAGCGTCCAGCCGTCGTAGCTCCCGTCGAAGTCAGCATTCGTCAGGTAGGAAGACATGTCCGTCCCGTCTGCGGGAAGGTCTTCGTCTTGCGCCGCAACCGGCAAGGCCGCGGCCAGCAACCCTGCGGCAAAAAGCGGGATTGCTGCCGATAATGTAAACTTTTTCATGATGATTGAATTAAACATGGTTAAACACGATTCTTGCAAAAGGTTTATTTGTTTGTTTTTCGGTATCATTCGGCATCACTTAGTTATGAAGTCCAAAATAGAGTTCTCCAAAAGGCGTTCCAAATATAAGAATTTCCTCTCCCCCCCCCCAAGGGTTTTGCTTTATTTAACACGTTCGCCCGGATTTCCCCGCATCTGCCCTTCCATTACGCAAGGGCAAGCCGTCCGCGCAAGCCGCCCGCCCCCGGAAAAGCCCCGGCGTTCCGGGCGGGAAGCGGCGCATGGACCCGGGAAAAGTCCCGAGGGAGAAACGTAGATTTCCCCGCGCGGGGGAAGGAGCATACCGGGAAAATTGCTAACTTTGCGAACATCCCCGCGGACCCTACGCTGCCCTTGCCGGGCAAACCACCTGCAGGGGAAGGGGAAAGACACCATACATTAATTATATACGCAAGGAAAAGGGAAAGCCATGAATGCAGAATACATCCGCCGCATCGAAATCTCCCACCTGTGGGGCAAACATGCCGTCAGCTGGTCGCTACGCCCCGACGTGAACATCCTGAGCGGGGTGAACGGCATCGGGAAGAGCACGCTCATCAACCTGCTGGGCGCCATCTTGAGGAACGCCACGAAAGGCACGTTCCGCTCGGAACTGACGGGGGCCACGGTACGCCTCTTCTTCGAGCCGGAGGAGGCCGACTCGATACGCTACGACGTCATCCGCTCGTTCGACCGCCCGCTCATCCCGGGCGACGCCCTGGGGAAACTCTCCGACCAGAACGTGAAGACGGAGCTGGACTGGCAACTCTACCGGCTGCAACGGCGCTACCTCGACTACCAGGTGAACGTGAGCAACCGCATGATCGGCTACCTGCAGGAGGGCAGCCCGGAAGCGCGCGAGAAGGCGCTGGAGGCGGGCGGGCCGCGGCGCACGTTCCAGGACACGATAGACCGCCTGTTCCGCGAGACGGGCAAGCGGCTGGACCGCACGCACAACGAAATCGCCTTCCTCCTGCCCGGCGGGCAACAGCTGGCCCCCTACCAGCTCTCCTCGGGCGAGAAGCAGATACTCGTCATCCTGCTCACCGTGCTCATCCAGGACCGCCAACCCTGCACGCTCCTCATGGACGAGCCGGAAGTCAGCCTGCACGTGGAATGGCAGCAACAGCTCATCGGCTGCATCCGCCAGCTCAACCCGCACGCGCAGGTCATCCTGGCCACCCACAGCCCGGCGCTCATCATGGACGGGTGGCTCGACGCGGTGACGGAGATGAGCGACATCACCCGCCCCGAACCCCTGCCCGGCAACCCGCAACCATGAAGAGCCTGCGCCAAAACCTGACTTCGCGCTACTGGGAAGCGGCCCAACGGCTGCAACCGCAGCACGCCCGGCGGAAAATAATAGCCTACGTGGAGAGCTACGAGGACATCGCCTTCTGGCGGCACATCCTCGCACGGCTGGAGGACGGGACGCGCCACTTCCAGATCATGCTGCCCGACGCCCGCGCCCTGGCCAAGGGGAAGCGGCAGGCGCTGATGAGCGCGCTGCGCGACGTGGCGCTGGGCAAGAACATCATAGCCTGCGTGGACAGCGACTACGACTACCTCCTGCAGGAATCGACACACAACGCGCGGCTGCTGAACCAGAACCCGTACTTCTTCCAGACGTATGCCTACGCCATCGAGAACTACCATTGCTACGCCCCGACGCTGCACGAGAGTTGCACGGCGGCCACCCTGAACGACGCAAACCCGGTGGACCTCGAGGCGTTCATGGCCCACTACTCACGTACCATTCACCCCCTTTTCCTGTGGAACATACATTTCTACCGCAAACGGCAAGAGGGGCGCTTCCCGATGGCGGAGTTCAACCAAATCGTGCGGCTGGAGCACTTCGACCCTTTCGCGCCGCCCGAGGCCGACACGTCTTCCGCGCCGCGGCGCGGGCAGCGCCCTCCGCGACACGCCCCGGGCAAGCCCCCGAAGGAGACCCTGCGCCTGCCCCGCCTGCGGCAACGCGTGGAGCGGGCCGTGCGGCGGATGGAACGCACCTACCCGGGCGAGCGGGCGGCGGTGGGACGGCTGGGGGAGGAACTGGAGCAGCTGGGCATGGAGGCCGACTCTACCTATTTATATATACAAGGACACCACCTGATGGAAAACGTGGTGCTCCCCCTGCTGACCCCCCTGTGCGCCCGGCTACGCTCGCAACGGGAAGAAGAGATACGCCAACTGGCCGGATCGCGGGAACAGCTGCGCAACGAGCTGAGCGCATACCACAACGCACTGACCCCCCCGCAGGAGGCCTTGAAAAAGAACTTCCAGTTTGCCCTGCCCCCGGAGATGCCCCAATATGCGCGCCTACTCAACGACCTCAGGGAACGGCTGGCCGAATAGGAAAAGGAGGGATAAAAATTAGGGCACAGGCTATCAGCGGGATAATAAAATTATGGGAAATTTTTTCCGAAAATGCTTGCAAGAACCAAACAGGCATCCTACCTTTGTAGTGCCAATCTTTCCCCGCGCGCCCTCCGGCGCAGGACGGAAAGGGCGGCACCGGGGGCGTCCCCGCCGGCCGGAGAGGCCGGGAGTACCATGACATGATGCACCTTGTTTAACCTAAACAGACTGATATTCCTATCTTTGGCATAAGCGGAAACCGGATGTTGCCATTCTTCCTACTATTGCTGCCAAGCATGACTACCCAAACGTGCCCCGGATTCCGCCTGCTTGTACTACCCTCCCCTGCAAATGACCCCGCCGAAAGACGGGAAAGAGGGGCAGGATTGTGATACTCCTTATTATTTTATTGGACAAGAACGACTGACAGCCTATGCCCCCGTGCATAGGCAGGACTCCGTGCGGGCTCGGCCCCGCGCGTCCCCGCCCGTCCACGAGACGGGCGATGCCCCCTGCCCCGGCTTGCCGCGACGCGGAACGGATCCGGCGCGTCCCGGCGGGAAGAGACAGCGGACAAAGGGGATTTCCCCTGATTCATTAACCTTTAAAATTTAAAAAAACATGATTTACAAAGTAGCGAGGCGCAACGTGCCCGACGGTTCGGGACGCGCCGACAAGTATTATGCCGTGAGCGTGACTGCCGGACGCAGCACGATGGACATGATCGTAAGCAAAATCGAAGACCGATGCACCGTGACGCGGCCGGACATCCTGGCAGTCATCGCCGCACTGATAGACGACATAAAAGACCGCCTGCAAAGCGGCCAGATCGTAGAACTGGGCGAGCTGGGCAACATGCAGCTCACGGTACACAACCGGGGCGGCGCCCTCAGCGAGGCGGAATGGACGTCGGACTTGATCAAGAAGGCGAACATCGTGTTCCGCCCTTCGGCGGCCATGAAACGCATAGCTGAAACCACGACGTTCTCCCGCTGGAGCCAAGGCAGCAGCTCCACGGCGGCGGACGACGGAGAAAGCGGGCAAGGCGATTAAGCCACCCCTCCCAGGAGGGCGTGCCGGAGGATTCCCTCCCGGCACGCCCTTACTTTCCATCCGTGCCACAAGGGCACGGCGGCATTACCCTATCCCCACAACCCTCAAAAAGAAAATACCATGAACACTTTTATCGAACTGCTCTCACGTGTGCTGCAAGCGCTCGTCGGGGGACGCAACCGCAAACAACAAGAAATACTCGACCAATTCACCGCCTTCGTGGAAGACCGCATGGCTTACCTGATGGAACAGGTGAAACGATTCCAAGAGGATTACATCCATGTGTCGCAACGGCTGAACGGGCTGTACGATGAACTGCGCCGCCTGAACGAACGCCTAGCCCGGCAAAGCAACGGCAAGACGGCAGGAGTACAGCCAGATTGAGCCATGCGGGGAAATCCCTATCCGGGCATCCGGCGTAAGAAAGGAAAGACGAAAGCAAGGGGAAAAGAAAAAAAATGGAATCCTATAAAAAATTTCCGTCCCGCTTTCTTGCACAAACTTCACGAACTTGCTACTTTTGCAGCGTTACCACTTCCCTCCCCCCGGGCGGGAAAGGGCGACAAAGCGGAAAGGTTGCTGTGACGGCATCCTAGCTTCGCTTTCCGGCCGCAGCGATGCGCCCTCCCTTAACACTATTACCTGATTTATGTTTTTCATAGTTTTAGAAATTTGTTTTCACGGATGCCTCGGTTTCCCTCCCGGCATCCGTTTTTTCATTTTACCCGCCCTCGCAAGAAAAGGAAGGCACGGGGCTTCGGGCAGGAAGGCGGCTACCGCGCACTCCTGCCCGGCAACCGGACAAAAGCCGGGGCCAAGAGGAAAAGAACGGGGAATCTTTCGCCAAATGGGAGATATTGCGTAACTTTGCATGCCCTTATGCAAGAGAGGACATCCCCTTGCATCCTGCGAAACCTGCGGGAGCTGACGACTAAAAAAATTGAGACTTATGAGCATCAACGAGTTGAGTGAACAAGAACTGATACGGCGAAACAGCCTGAACGAACTGAGGCGGATGGGTATCGAACCTTATCCCGCCGAAGAATACCCGGCCAATGCTTTCTCGACCGAAATCAAGGAGAGCTTTACCGACCCGGAAGATCCTTCCGACCGTAGCCAACTGCGGCAAGTTTGTATTGCGGGACGCATGATGAGCCGCCGCATTATGGGGAAAGCCTCGTTCGTGGAGTTGCAGGACAGCAAAGGGCGGATACAGGTATACGTCACACGCGACGACATCTGCCCGGGCGAGGACAAGGAATTATATAATACGGTGTTCAAGAAACTGCTCGACTTGGGCGACTTCATCGGCGTGAAAGGTTTTGTTTTCCGCACGCAAAAGGGGGAAATCAGCGTCCACGCGCAAGAATTGACCGTACTGGCCAAGAGCATACGCCCGCTGCCCATCGTAAAATACAAGGACGGCGTGGCATACGACAAGTTCGACGACCCGGAATTGCGCTACCGCCGCAGGTACGTGGACTTGGTGGTGAACGAAGGAGTGAAAGAGATTTTCCTCAAGCGCAACAAGATTTACAACACGATGCGCGAGTACTTTAACGCGCAAGGATATACGGAAGTGGAAACCCCAATCCTCCAGCCGATACCCGGCGGGGCGGCTGCACGCCCCTTCATCACCCACCACAATGCACTCGACATACCGCTCTACCTGCGCATTGCCGACGAATTGTACCTCAAACGGCTCATCGTGGGGGGATTTGAGGGGGTGTATGAGTTCTCGAAGAACTTCCGTAACGAAGGAATGGACCGCACCCACAATCCGGAATTCACGTGCATGGAAATCTACGTGGCCTACAAGGATTACAATTGGATGATGGGCTTCACCGAACGGATGCTTGAACGCATCTGCCAAGAAGTAAATGGAAGCACAGAAGTGGAAGTAGGCGGAAAGACCATTAGCTTCAAGGCGCCGTTCCGGAGGGTTACCATGCGGGAAGCAATCTTGGAACATACGGGCGTAGACATCGAAGGCATGGACGAGGAACAGCTTCGCCAAGCCTGCCGAGACTTGCATATCGAGACCGATCCCTCCATGGGAAAAGGCAAGCTCATCGACGAAATCTTCGGAGAGAAATGCGAGGGGCACTACATACAGCCGACCTTCATTACCGACTACCCCATCGAGATGAGCCCGCTCTGCAAACGCCACCGGGACAATCCCCAGCTGACCGAAAGGTTCGAACTGATGGTGGCGGGAAAAGAGTTGTGCAACGCGTATTCCGAGCTGAACGACCCGATCGACCAACTGGAGCGCTTCCAAGAACAACTCCGGCTTTCGGAAAAAGGCGACGACGAAGCAATGTTCATCGACCTTGACTTCGTCCGCGCCCTCGAGTACGGGATGCCGCCTACCTCGGGCATGGGAATCGGAATGGACCGCCTCGTAATGCTCATGACCGGGCAGACTACCATACAAGAAGTGCTCTTCTTCCCCCAGATGCGCCCCGAGAAAAAAGCCGGACCGCAAGAAAACGGAACTGAAACCGAACCGAGTACTACCCCAGCATGAAGCTCCCTGGAAAAATTGCCATCGTAGGAAGCGGAAGCTGGGCCACGGCCTTGGCCAAAATGATAACCGACCACGGCGAAGAAGAGATCAACTGGTTCATTTACCGCGACGACCGTATTGCCGAATTCCGGCGGCTGAGCCACAACCCCGCTTACCTCACTTCGGTGAAATTCGACACGGCACGTATCCATTTCAGTTCCGATTTGGACGAGATAGTCCAGCACTCCGACACATTGGTGCTGGGCCTTCCCTCGCCTTATGTCCGCCAAACGCTCGAAAAGCTCAAGGCTTCCTTGGCAGACAAGTTCGTCGTTTCGGCCGTGAAAGGCATCATTCCTGACAGCAACCTGCTCGTCACAGAATACCTGAACCGCCAATTCCATGTCCCGGCAGAGAACATGGCCGTCATCAGCGGCCCCTGCCACGCCGAGGAGGTAGCCCTTGAACGGCTCTCCTACCTGACCATCGCCAGCCCGCAGGTAGAACGCGCCTCGGCCATCGCCCAAAAACTCACCAACCACTACCTGCGCACGACAGCCTCGGACGACTTGGAAGGCATCGAGTATGCCGCCGTGCTGAAAAACGTGTATGCCATCGCCGCCGGCATCTGCGGCGGCATGAAATACGGCGACAACTACAAAGCAGTGCTCGTGGCCAATGCCCTGCAAGAGCTGGGGCGCTTCCTCGACATAGTGTCCCAGAGCAAAAGAAGCGTGCATGAATACGTCTACTTGGGCGACCTGCTCGTCACGTGCTACTCCTATTTCAGCCGCAACTACACTTTCGGCACGATGATCGGCCGGGGCTACTCGGTAAAAACGGCACAAATCGAGATGCAAATGGTGGCCGAAGGGTACTACGGCACGAAGTGCATGTATGAAATCAACAAGCGCCACGGCGTCTACATGCCCATATTAGACGCAGTCTACCACATACTCTACGAACAGGCTTCCCCCGCCACAGAAATCAAACAACTCTGCGACACGTTCCGTTAAGCCCGGGGGAAAGAAAAAAGACATTCAGGAATAACACACCAAACCTCAGCAATTAAGTATGAAATCAATCAGCTTACACATCGAAAAAGCACTCAGCTTCCTCCCGGAAGAAGCCCTCGAGGCCTATGCTGCCCGGACAGAAGCAGCCAACCAAGCGCTCGAACAAGGAACCGCCCCGGGCAACGATTTTCTCGGATGGCTCCACCTCCCCTCCTCCATCACCGCCGACGACCTGGCACGCCTCAAGGCCACGGCCGAAACGCTGCGCGAAAACTGCGAAGTGGTGGTCGTTGCCGGGATTGGCGGAAGCTATCTGGGCGCACGGGCCGTAATCGAAGCCCTTGACAACAGCTTCAGCTGGCTTCTGCCCCGCCAAAAGGGCAACCCCGTGCTCATATACGCCGGGAACAACATCAGCGAAGACTACCTATCCGAGCTGGCCGGATACCTCAAAGGCAAGGACTTCGGCGTAATCAACATTTCCAAGTCCGGCACCACCACGGAGACCGCCCTCGCCTTCCGCCTGCTCAAGAAACAATGTGAAGAGCAACGCGGGAAGGAAATGGCACGCAAAGTCATCGTGGCCATCACCGACGCCCGCCGCGGCGCCGCCCGCACCACGGCCGACAAGGAGGGGTATGCCAGCTTCGTCATCCCCGACAACGTGGGCGGCCGCTTCTCCGTGCTCACCCCCGTAGGCCTCCTGCCCATCGCCGTAGCCGGGTTCGACATCGAGGCGCTCGTGCGCGGCGCGGTCGACATGGAGCAGGCCACAGCCCCCGGCAAACCCTTCCGGGAAAACCCCTGCGCCCTCTACGCAGCCGTACGCAACGCGCTTTACCAAAGCGGCAAGAAAATCGAGATCCTCGCCAACTACCACCCCAAACTCCACTACATCGGCGAGTGGTGGAAGCAGCTCTACGGCGAAAGCGAGGGCAAGGGGCACAAAGGCATCTTCCCCGCATCCGTAGACCTCACCACCGACCTCCACTCCATGGGGCAATGGATACAAGACGGCGAGCGCACCATCTTCGAGACCGTCCTCTCCATCGAAACGCCCAACCGCAACCTCTGCGTGCCCGGCGACGGGGAAAACCTCGACGGGCTCAACTTCTTGGCTGGGAAGCGCGTGGACGAAGTGAACAAGATGGCCGAGCTCGGCACCCAGCTCGCCCACGTGGACGGCGGCGTGCCCAACTTGGGAATCACGCTCCCGCGGCTCGACGAATACTGCCTCGGCCAGCTCCTCTACTTCTTCGAGCGTGCCTGCGGCATCAGCGGCATCCTGCTCGGCGTGAACCCCTTCGACCAACCCGGCGTGGAAGCCTACAAGAAAAACATGTTCGCCCTGCTCGGGAAGCCCGGCTATGAAGCCGAATCGGCTGCCATAAAAGCACGGTTGCAATAACCACCCTTGCCTTCCCCGCACGGAAGACTTACATTAGCACAAGCCGAAGCCGACCCAAAAGAGATTTTGAAGTCGGCTTCTTGCTGTTTCTAAACAAAAGATATTCGGTTGCAACTTGAAAATTTTCTTTTTTCTTCTCTGAAGTTGTATTATGGAACAATATCCGTTATTTATGGGCGTATATGATGTTTCCTGTCTCTTATGTGGGGCGTACAGACCGATTTTTCAGCTCTTTATCCGACTTGAAAGGATAGCCGGGTACTTCCTGAGGTTGTGCGCAAGCGCAACGAGGCCGAACTCAACCCGAACTTTTCTGTTTGACTTGAGATGGAAACGCTTGAAGCCGTGATTGAACTTTATGTCACCGAATACGGCTTCCGGTTCTATCGGCCGTTTGCTGCGATGCATCATTCCTCGCCCGCTTGTGAGCAACTCCCTTGCACGTCTTTTGAGGGCATCAGCCTTGGAGGATGTAAATTAAACTGTGTCAGCAAAGAATAAAATATTAACTTTGCTAAC
>CAYTPX010000044.1:0-12492 GCA_964439955.1 uncultured Bacteroidaceae bacterium
AATGTTGAAATCGTATTGCAATCGTCCAGATAATAAGTTTCTACCTCTCCATGTCCCCATGAGCCTGTTTCCCTTCTTTCTGCTTCTTTAGGGATATTTCTAGAGCAGGGCAAGTCCCAATAAAGAAAGCCACAAATCAATGATTTGTGGCTTTTTGTTCATTTACGGCTATTTCCGTCCGATAGGTTCGGAGGGGAATAATTGTAGCGGAAGCTGGGGGATTCGAACCCCCGGTACGGGAAATCCGTACGGCAGTTTAGCAAACTGCTGGTTTCAGCCACTCACCCAAACTTCCTTAAGGAATAGGTCTCTGCCTTAAGCCTTAATTGCGACTGCAAAGGTAGCAATAGTTTCGTATCCGCCAAAATAATTCTCCCATTTTTCTTGTGCCAAATGGCGTTCCCTTAGAAAAATCATGATGATTCGTTACTCGTAGCGGATGGCACGTGCCGGGCTGATGCGGCTGACCAAATGGGAGGGTGTCAGAAGCATGAGCACTGCTATGACCATGGCACCCACGTTGAGTGATAGGAATGTGGGGAAGTCGAGCAATACAGGGACATGGTCCGTATAATAGGTTTCTGGGTCAAGCCGGAACGGTGCCCATTTTTTCTGTATGAAGTAAAGGAGGAGGGCCGCGGCGTTGCCAAAAAGCATTCCACGTCCTACCAGGTAAAGGGCCAAATAGAGGAATGTGGCACGCAAAGTCCGGTTGGGGCAACCGAGAGCCTTGAGGAGCCCGATAGTCGCGGTGCGTTCCAAAATAAGGATGAGCAGGCCACAAATCATAGTGAAGCTGGCAATTCCCGTCATCAAGATGAGTATGACCCATACGTTTGTGTCCAATAGGCTGAGCCATGCGAAGATACCCGGGTTGAGTTCCTCTATGTTTTGCACGCGGAAGAGCCCCCCTTGCCCGTCCTCCTGCCGGTCGTATAAGGCACGGAGCAGTTCGGTCTGCATGTCGAGGGGAGTGCCGGGGAGTAAAGTGATTTCCAATCCGGAGATTTGTCCGTTATCCCAACCGTTTAGCCGGTTGGCCGTGCGAAGGTCGGTCAATACCAACTGTTCGTCGATGGAGGAGAAGTGGGTTTGGAAGATGCCCGCAATCTGGAATTTGCGGGCGCGCATTTGTTGGTTTCCCCCGAGGAAATAGGCTGCGATGCGGTCGCCTACTTTCAGTTGCAACTTGTGGGCGATTGTCCGGGAAATGAGTATTTGGTTGGACGACACGCTGTCGCTGAATGGCGGGAAGTGGCCTTCTTCCAGGCAACGTGCGAAGAACGCCGTGTCATAGTCTTGGCCGATGCCTTTCAGCTGGATGCCTTGGAACGCCGCGTCGTTCATCAGTACGCCGCTACACAGGGAATACCGTTGTACATGTCCTATGCCGGGCAACCCTTGCAGTTGCCCAAGTAGCGTGTCGCTGTAATGGATGGGAGTGCTTTGGAACTCCGAGATGGCCTGTAAGTTGGTAATCTGTATGTGGCAACCCAATCCGGAAATCCGTTCTTTTACTTCGTTCTTGAATCCCGCGGTTACGGACAAGGCAAGGAGCATGACGGCTATGCCGATGGCTACGCCGATGGTCGCGATGCGTATGGCCGGGCGTGATATTTGCCGCCTACGCCCTGAGGGGTCGGCCTGTTCGCCGTGGTGGATGCGGCGTGCAAGAAACAAGGGCAGGTTCGTCATGGTCAATGCGGCGGGTTTGGGGGGAATTCATTCGGTACGTCCGGGGTAAGCCTCAAGGGCTTTCTTGAGGATGAAGAGTGCCCGTATCAAGTCTTCTTTCTTCAGGACGTAGGCTATGCGCACTTGGTTTTGTCCAGTGCCGGGTGTGGTGTAGAAGCCGGATGCAGGTGCCATAAATACGGTTTCCCCCTCGTAATTGAAATCCGATAGGCACCAAGCGCAGAATTTGTCGCTGTCGTCAACCGGCAATTTGGCCACGGTGTAGAACGCACCCATGGGAATAGGCGAATAGACGCCGGGTATCCGGTTGAGGCCGTCAATCAGGCATTTCCTCCGTTCCACATATTCGTCATAGGTTTCCCGCAGGTATTCTTCGGGAGTGTCTATGGACGCTTCGGCTACTATCTGCCCGATGAGCGGGGGGCTGAGGCGCGCTTGGCAAAACTTCATGACGGCTTGCCGTACTTGCTGGTTCTTGGTGATTAAAGCCCCGATGCGTATGCCGCATTCCGAGTAGCGTTTCGACACGGAGTCGATGAGCACGACATTTTGTTCGATGCCTTCCAAGTGGCAGGCCGAGATGTAAGGTGATCCGGTGTAGATGAATTCGCGGTACACCTCGTCGGAGAAAAGGAACAGGTCGTACTTTTTCACGAGGTCGCGTATGCGGTTCATCTCGCGCCTCGTGTAGAGGTAGCCCGTAGGGTTGTTCGGGTTGCAGATAAGCATGGCCTTTGTGCGCTCGTTGATAAGCTCTTCGAATTGTTCCACCTTGGGGAGTGCGAACCCTTCTTCGATTGTCGTGGCAATGGTGCGTATGACGGCCCCGGCGGATATGGCGAAGGCCATGTAGTTGGCATAGGCCGGTTCGGGAACGATGATTTCGTCGCCGGGGTTCAGGCAGGCCAGAAAGGAGAAAAGCACGGCTTCCGAACCGCCTGCGGTAACAATGATGTCGTCAGGTTCCAGCTCGATGTTGAATTTGGCATAATATCCTGTCAGTTTTTCCCTCAGGCTTTGGTTTCCGTCGCTTGGGCTGTATTCCAAGATGGTACGGTCTATGTCGCGTATCGCTTCAATGGCTTGCGGGGGCGTAGGCAGGTCGGGTTGGCCGATGTTGAGGTGGTAGACTTTTATCCCCCGTTTTTTTGCTTCATCGGCTAACGGGGCCAGTTTGCGGATCGGCGATTCGGGCATTTCGATGCCGCGTATGGAGATGTTTGGCATGGGGGTATTTCCTGTTCTTTTTGGTTCTTTTTCAAGGGTTAATGTTGTGCCCTTTTGGCTTGGGCGTATAAGGGTGGGGGCAAAGATACTCATAATCGGCGTAAAAAATGCGCGGAGCGGGCAAAAGTCATTTGTCTGTCGGCGTAATCAGCGCCCCGCCTTTTTCCGGGAAGCCTTGCCGCGTTTTGGGAAAAGCCTCGTGTCTTTTCCTCGTTTCCTGCAAGGGAAAGGGGCTTTGTGTGCCCGGGGGGTAGCGGATGCCTGCCTTCCGTTGCCCCAGGCAGTGGAGCAGGGCGCGGGCAGTGTGGCGTGCCGCACCGGGCTGTCCGAGGGCGCGGGTTACCTCCTCGTAGCCCTCCAGCATTTCTTTGCGCCGTGGTTGCCCGGGGAGGAGTAGGGCGGTCTCCGCGGCAATGCGCGCGGGGGTTGCCTCGTCGGCCACAAGTTCCTTTACGATTTCCCGCCCGCCGATGAGATTGACCAATGAAATGTATTTTACTTTCAGGAACATTTTCCGCAACAAGCGCACGAGCGGGCCGAGGGGCGCGTAGTAGCAGACGACTTGGGGGCAGCGCAACAGGGCCGACTCGAGCGTGGCTGTCCCCGATGTCACCATGGCCGCGGTGCTGTGGAACAGCAGGGGGTAGGTCTCTCCGTAGAGGATGGCTGGCCGGGATGCCGGCGGGTTGCCTTTCTTGGGGCGCAGGTAGGGCATGTAGTCGCCGGGGGTCAGCCCCGGCGCACCGGCCACGACGCATTGGTAAGCGGGAAACTTCCCGGCGGCTTCCAGCATGCGCGGCAGGTTGTCTTTGAGCTCTTGCTTCCGGCTGCCTGCGAGGAGGGCCAGGATGGGTCGCTCTTCCAGCCCGTTCCGGGCGCAGAAGGAGGGGAAGTCCTCGGCGTAGCGGGCGAGGAACTCGGCGGTTTCGTCGCGCGTGGGGTTGCCCGTGTAGTGGATAGGGTAGCCGTGTTTCCGGTAGAAGCCCGTCTCGAAGGGCAGGATGGAGAATAGCTCGTCGATGTCGCGCTTGATGTTTTTGATGCGGTGTTCCTTCCAAGCCCATATCTTGGGCGAGATGTAGTAATAGACGGGTATGCCGGAACGGGCTTTTACATATTGCGCGATGGAGAGGTTGAAGCCGGGGTAATCGATGAGAATCAGGCAGTCCGGGCGGTAGCGGAGCACGTCTTTCTTGCAATGGGCCATGCTCCTCAGGATTGTCCGTGCGTGGGTCAGCACGGGAATGAAGCCCATGTAGGCGATTTCCTTGTAGTGCTTGACGCACGTCCCCCCGCAGGCGGCCATGAGGTCGCCCCCCACAAAGCGGAATTCGGCCTCCGGGTCTTCTTCTTTCAGGGCTTCCATCAGCTTTGAAGCGTGCAGGTCGCCCGAGGCTTCGCCTGCTATGAGGTAGTATTTCATTGCGTGCTGGTGAATGTGTCCGCGAGCCGTTCCCAGTCGTTGTATGCGGTAAGGTCGGCCCGTATGGGCGTAATGGCCGCATAACCGTGCTGCAGGGCGTAGTGGTCAGTGTCCGTCTCCTCCGGGTTTCCTATGGAGAGGTTGCCCGTGAGCCAGTAGTATTTCCCCCCTTTGGGGTGCTCCCGTTCGATCCATTCGTTAATCCATTGCCCGCACGACTGGCGGCAGAGGCGCACGCCCCGCAGGGGGCCTTCGGCGGGGAAATTGACGTTCAGGCAGACACCTTTGGGCAATCCTTCGGAGAGCACCTTGCCTATGATGTCCTTGATGGCCTGCCCGCAATGGTCGAACCGGGCTTCCGGCCGATGGTCGTCTATGGAAAAACCGATGGAGGGTATGCCGCAGATGCAGCCCTCCATGACTATGCCCATCGTGCCCGAGTAGTGTACGTTGATTCCCGAGTTGTCCCCGTGGTTTATGCCCCCCAGTACCAAGTCGGGCTTGCGCTGGAGGAGGGCATGCTTGGCGAGCTTTACGCAGTCGACAGGCGTGCCCGTGCAGGAATATACCTGCATCCCCGGCCCGCGGTGGACGAGTTTCAGGCGCACGGGCTTGGTGGAAGTGATGCTGCAGGCCGCGCCGGAACGCGGGCGGTCGGGGGCGGCGACTACGACATCGCCGAAGGGGCTGGCGAAGCGCACCAGCTCGTTGATGCCGCGGGCCAGCAGGCCGTCGTCGTTCGATATGAGGATTAGTGGGCGTCTCATGGGGTATAGGTTTATCAAAGGGAAAGGCTCCGTTGGGAAAGCGCGGGCGTTTCTTGCGGGAAGCCCCGCCGGTTTTTCCCGGGAGCGCCCTCGCTTTTCTTGCTACAAAGGTAGGGAAAAAAGGCGGTTCTGCAAAGAAAGGGCGGGAAAGAGACGCGGGGAGGCTAAAAATGTTCCACGCGGATGGGAGGATTCCCGTGGAAAAAGGCTATCTTTGCCCCCGTTATCCACAAAAAAGCGACTTATCAACAGATGAGGCTTTTCTGGCCTTTTGGAAGAACGGGGGAAGGAAAATAATCCGTTCCTTTGCGCCGGAAAAGATCAAAACGCACAGGTAATGATGGGAAAAACAATCGCATTGGCAAACCAGAAAGGCGGGGTGGGGAAAACCACTACGACCATTAATTTAGCCGCTTCGCTGGCCACGTTGGAAAAGAAGGTGCTTGTCATCGATGCCGACCCGCAAGCGAACGCTTCCTCCGGGCTGGGCGTGGATATCAAGGAAGTGGAATGCAGCATTTACGAGTGCATCATGGGGGAAATCGACCCGCATGAGGCCATTTATACTACCGATATAGAGGGGTTGGACATCATAGCTTCCCACATCGACTTGGTGGGGGCGGAAATCGAGCTGCTCAAGCAGGGCAACCGCGAGCGCAGGATGTACAACCTGGTCAAGCCCTTGAAGGGCGAATACGACTACGTGTTGATCGATTGTTCCCCTTCGTTGGGCAACATTACTGTCAATGCGCTGACGGCTGCCGACTCGGTCATCATCCCCGTGCAGTGCGAATATTTTGCCTTGGAGGGCATCAGTAAGTTGCTCAACACGATTAAAATCATCAAGACCCGCCTGAACCCGCTTTTGGAGATAGAAGGCTTTTTGCTGACGATGTATGACTCCCGCCTCCGTCTAGCCAACCAAGTCTACGACGAGGTGAAGCGCCATTTCCAAGAACTGGTGTTCGAGACGGTAATCCAGCGCAATGTCAAGATCAGCGAGGCGCAGAGCCACGGGCAGCCTTCCATACTTTTCGATGCCGACTCGGCAGGTTCGCGCAATTACCTGGCTTTGGCCAAAGAAATCATCAACCGCAACGAACGGAACGCCCGGCCGGCAGTGGGTGGGGCTGCCGGGGCAGGCGCCTGAATCCCCATAGCGAGAGACGACAATGGCAGTACACAAGAAATTCCAACTGGGCAGAGGGCTGGACGCGCTCATTAGCACCGACGAGATAAAAACGCAGGGTTCCTCATCCATCAATGAAGTGGAGCTCTCCAAGATCGTACCCAATCCCGACCAGCCGAGGCGGGAGTTTGACCAGGAATCCTTGCAGGAACTGGCCGACAGCATACGCGAAATCGGTATAATCCAGCCCATCACGCTGCGGAAGATAGATGCCGGGCAATACCAGATTATAGCGGGCGAACGGCGTTTCCGCGCATCCCAGCTGGCAGGGCTGAAGACGATCACGGCATACATCCGTACCGCTGACGACGAAAACGTGATGGAAATGGCGCTCATCGAGAACATCCAGCGCGAAGACCTCAACTCCTTGGAAATCGCGTTGGCCTACCAACATCTCATTGAGCAGTACGGGCTGACCCAGGAACGCCTCAGCGACCGCGTGGGGAAGAAGCGGACCACGATAGCCAACTACCTCCGCTTGCTGAAACTGCCTGCACAGATACAGGTGGGCCTGCAGAATAAGGAAATCGACATGGGGCACGCGCGCGCCCTCATCGCCCTCGACGACCCGAAATTGCAGATGAAGCTCTACAAAGACATCTTGCAGGAGAACTATTCCGTGCGCAAGGTCGAGGAGTTGGTCAAGGCGTTGAACGCCGGGGAAACGCTGGCTTCCTTGAAAAAGCAACCGGGCAAGCCCAAGGGAGGGGCGGGAAAGGGTCGTAATGATTTCTCTTTGCTGCGCGAACATTTGACGGGGTATTTCCAAACACCGGTGCAACTCACGTGCAATGCACAGGGGAAAGGGAAGATAACGATAGCCTTCGAGGACGAGAACGACTTGGAACGCATCATTTCCTTATTCGACAAATTGAAGGAATAGAAGCCTGTTAGGAAATAGAAAATGAGGCACTTGCTGAATTATAAAGGCTTGTTTTTCGCTTTGCTGCTCGCCTTGTGCGGGATGGGGGGGCAGGTTATACCGGCGCGCGCCGGGTCTTTCCCCGGAGGGCTTGGCACTTTTCCCGAAAAGCCACAAGGCTTTTTCCCCTTTCCCGGGGCGGAATCCGACACGCTCCCCGCGACCCCGTCGCGCGCCGAGCGCAAGCGGCAGGCGATGGGGGAGGGGGAAACTGCGGTGGGCGACTCCCTGCAAGAACAAAATGAACGCAACTTGGAGCAACTCGACCGGCCGATAGAAGGCGACAGCCTCTATTTCCTGAGCCGCGCGGCGGAGGAAAAGCTCGATTCGGCGGCGACGGCGCTCCTAAAGCAGAAGAAACCTTTCGTTCCCGACTCGCGGAGGGCGACATGGCTGGCGGCCATTTTCCCCGGTGCCGGGCAGATTTACAACCGGAAGTTCTGGAAACTGCCCATCATCTACGGTGGTTTCTTAGGCTGTGCCTATGCCTTGTCGTGGAACACGAAGTATTACGACGATTACAGCCAAGCCTATTTGGATATCATGGATGACGACTCGACAACGGACAGCTATTTGGACTTCCTTCCCATTAACTACCAAGTAGAGGGACGGGAGGAATGGCTGCAATCGGTCTTCCGTAACAAGCGGAACGCCTTTAGGCGGCAGCGCGATTTGAGCATATTTGCCTTCATCGGGGTTTATATCATTTCCATCATCGATGCCTATGTGGATGCGGAATTAAGCCGTTTCGACATTACCCCGGATATATCTTTCCATATCAATCCCGCGGTGAACCTTGACCAGAAGAGCAACAACCATTCTATAGGCTTGCAGTGTAGTGTGAATTTTTAGCAGATAAAGAACGTTATGAAGAAAAGACATTCCATAGTATTTGTTTCCATTTTGTCCCTTCTCCATGCATTCCCGCTTCAGGCGGGCGGGACTGTTTCCGGTGTGCCGCAGGTGTCGGGGTCGGGAGCGTGGCCCGACAGCCTTCCGGGGGCGTCCCTTCCGGATGTTCCCGCCTCGCCAGACGGCGACGATTTCTTCTTTCCCGACGGGATGCTGGCCGATATTGACAGCATCTTGCAGCAGTGGAGTGCGCAGAAGTTCATGCATTTCCCCGACGAATGCACCCAGACGGACTCCGACCCTTACTTCCCCGACTCCGTTTATGCCGAGCGGTTGGCCATCCTCCCCACTACAATCCCGATGTCCTACAACTCCGTGGTGCGCAAGTGCATTGACACCTATACCCAAAAGGGGCGTAAACAGGTCTCCTACCTTTTGGCTTCTGCCAATTTCTATATCCCCATTTTCGAGGAAGCGTTGGACATGTATGGCCTGCCCATCGAGCTTAAGTACCTCCCTATCGTGGAGTCTTCGCTCAACCCCGCGGCTGTCTCACGCGTGGGCGCTACGGGTCTCTGGCAGTTCATGATAACTACGGGGCAACAGTACGGGCTGACGGCCAACAGCCTGCTCGATGAACGTCGCGACCCTATCAAGTCTTCCTATGCTGCGGCGCGCTACTTGCGCGACCTGTACCACATCTTCGGCGATTGGACGCTCTCGCTTGCCGCCTACAACTGCGGGCCGCAGAACGTGAACAAGGCCATCCACCGCGCCGGGGGAGTAAAGGATTATTGGAAAATATATGCCTACCTCCCCCAAGAGACCCGGGGTTATGTGCCGGCCTTCATAGCGGCCAACTATATAATGAACTACTATTGCGAACATGGCATAAGCCCCATGGAGGTAGACCTCAGCTTCAAGAGCGACACGGTGATGGTACATCGGCGGCTGGACTTGAGGCAAGTGGCTGGGGCATGCGGCATCGACATCGAAGCCGTGCGGGCCTTGAACCCACAGTATAAGGCCGATGTAATTCCCGACGGCAACAACATTTTGCGCCTTCCGGAAGATATCATAACCCGCTTCATAACGTTGGGCGATTCGGTCTACGACTATATGGCGGATACCTATGCCAATCCTTCGCGGCTTGCCACGGAGTCCTCGCTCCAAGCCGTTGCTTCGGAGAAGAAAACGGCATCGGCATCCCAACAGCGCACTCTCTACCACCGGATACGATCCGGAGAAACCCTTTCGGGCATAGCCAAGCGATATGGGGTTACGGTTTCGCAACTGAAGCGCTGGAACGGTCTGAGTGGGAACAGCATACGCGCCGGACGCAGGTTGAAGATACTGAAGTGATGTCCCCCTCCCGGCGAAGTCTCCACCCGTCATGTTTTTTCGGAGTTAATGGGACTGGCCGTCGGGACTGGAGGCATTTGTTTGGAAAAGGCGGTGGCGCTAAAGAAAAAAGCTACGCCTCCCCTCCCCGGGAGGCGTAGCCGTACTTGCATTTACTGTCTGAGTACACCCGTGGAGAGTCGAACTCCAATCGATGGAACCGGAATCCATTATTCTATCCATTGAACTACGGGTGCGGATTGGTTCTGGTTCTTTTTGCGGTGCAAAGGTAGCACTTTCCCGAAGATATACACAACAAAATCCGGAATAAATTAGGATTCCGGGAAAAATCTCGTATTTCCCTTGCTCTTTAAATTGCCGTTGGGAGGAGAAAGGCACGGTACTTGGGAAGAAAAGTGTCATAGGAAACGAGGATAAGTATCCCGGCTTTTTCCCGGGAGCTTTGCTGTTAATTCCATTTAGGGAAAGCAAAAGAAAGAAATAATAGGAAGGTGATATTTCGGGAAGCTGGGGGAAAAAAGTAATTTTGTGCGCAAGTTTATTTAAAAATCGGAGAACAAAGTGACTATAACCATAAAACGAATCGGATGGATCTCCCGAGTCGGCTTTGGACGCTGCCTTTGCTGGGCAATGGTGGCGTATGTTGCTTGTAGCGGACAGGCTAATGGGCAGGAGATAAAAATAGATACTTATACTTTCAAAGACGGGTCGATCTATACGGGCGAGGTGTCGGGACGCAAGCCGAACGGCAAGGGACGTACCGTTTTTCCTGGCGGCAATGTCTACGAGGGAGAATATGTGAAAGGAAAGCGCCAAGGCCAAGGGACTTTCATCTTTACCGACGGCGAAAAGTACGAGGGGGAGTGGTTTCAAGACCGGCAACATGGCCAAGGGACCTACTATTTCCTGAACAATAACCGCTACGAAGGCATGTGGTACACTGACTACCAGCACGGGCATGGCATCATGTATTACCATACGGGTGACGTGTACGATGGGAATTGGGAGTACGACAAGCGGGAAGGCGAGGGTACTTACATTTGGAAAAGCGGCGACTCATACCGGGGCCAATGGCAGGATGACAAGAAGTGCGGCTATGGGGTCTTCGTTTGGGTCGACAGTTCTGTCTACGAAGGCGAATGGCGCGACAACATGCGCTGGGGGCATGGCACCTACCGTTATGCCAATGGTGATGTCTATATCGGCGAGTGGAAAAACGACATGATGGACGGAAAAGGCCGCCTCGACTATGCTGATGGCGACATGTACGAGGGTGAGTACCAAAACGGGGAGCGGACCGGGAAGGGTGTCTACCGGATGGCCAACGGCGACTACTACGAAGGCCAGTTCCTCGAAGGGAAACGGCACGGGTATGGCATTGACACGACCCACACCGGCATCCGCTACGAAGGGGAATGGGTGGACGACAAACGCAACGGCCGGGGGAAATTGACTTGGGACAACGGGAAAAACAGTTACGAGGGCGACTGGGTGGCCGACCACCAGCAAGGTACCGGGGTGCTGATCTTAGAAGACGGGACAAAATATAAAGGCGAATTCAAGGACGGCTTGGAAGACGGAAAAGGAGTGCGCCAGGAAAGCGACGGCACCCGCTATGAAGGATTCTTCAAACGGGGAAAGAAAGACGGGCCTTTTGTGGAGTTTGACCAAGATGGCAAGCTCCTGCGCCGGGGCACCTACAAGAACGGTCATCTGGACCAAGTGTCCCAATGAGGTCTTTTTGCTGCGTAAGAATCAAAAACACAGGATAAGGAAGAAAGCAATGCACAACTGGTTTGAATGCAAAATCAAGTATGAGAAAACCCTGGAGAACGGCATGGCCAAGAAAGTGTCGGAGCCGTACTTGGTGGATGCCTTGAGCTTTACGGAGGCCGAGGCGCGTATTCTGGAAGAGATACGCCCGTTCATGACGGGCGAGTTCGAGGTGAGCGACATCAAACGGGCGCGTTACAGCGAGCTTTTCGACGACGGCCAAGGAGACCGCTGGTATAAATGTAAAGTGCAGTTCATCACGTTGGACGAGAAAAGCGGGGCTGAGAAGAAAACTTCCACGCTCATGCTCGTGCGTGCCGGGGATTTGCATGAGGCGGTCCGCAATTTGGACGAGGGCATGAAAGGGACGATGGCCGACTACGTGATTGCCGCTGTCCAAGAGACGGGGCTGATGGATGTATTCCCCTTCAACGGTGAAGGGAAGAAGCAGGCAACGCCGGAGGTGGCGGAGTGATTGGGCGAATGGGACGGATAGCTGATAACTTGAAGGAAGTGTGCAGTACATTGCCTCAAGGCGTGCGTCTTGTGGCAGTCTCCAAGTTCCATCCTGTGGCGGTCTTGCAGGAAGCCTACGATGCCGGGCAGCGTTTGTTCGGCGAGAGCCGCGTGCAGGAGATGGTGGCGAAGCATGAAGTATTGCCGGATGATATCGAATGGCACTTTATCGGGCATCTCCAGACCAACAAGGTCAAGTATATGATTCCTTTCGTGCACATGATCCATGCGGTGGACAGCCTGAAATTACTGAAAGAGATAGGCCGCGAGATGGTGAAGCAGGGACGGGAATGGCCTTTGTCGTGCCTTTTGCAGATTCATGTGGCGCGGGAAGAGACTAAATTTGGCTTTACGTTTGACGAATGCCGGGCCATGCTCGAAAGCGGGATGTGGAGGCAGGAACTTCCGCCACAACTCCATATCGCAGGGCTGATGGCCATGGCGAGCAATGTGGATGACGTGCAGCAGGTCCGGACAGAGTTTCGTTCGGTTGCTACTTTCTTTCATGAGATAAAGTCGGAGTTTTTTGCCGACAGTCCGTACTTCTGTGAGTTGTCGATGGGTATGTCGCATGATTACCCGATTGCCATCGAAGAGCATAGTACTTTAGTCCGGGTTGGAACTAAAATATTCGGTGAGCGGGAATATTGATTGGTCAAACACAAAGAACTGCCGCTTGGCTTAGAGAGAGCCAAGCGGCAGTTCTTTGTGTGTAAGTATTCGGCCAACTACAGGTATTAAACCTTTATATACAACAATAGCGACT
>CAYTPX010000045.1:0-12340 GCA_964439955.1 uncultured Bacteroidaceae bacterium
GATATAGGGGAAACGCCTATTCGCGGCGGCTCATGTAAATCATGATGTAGTATATCAGGTTGGCAAGCGATGCCAGTGCGGCCACGACGTAGGTGTAGGCTGCGGAACGCAATGCGCTGGCAGCCTGCGAATGGTTGTAGGAATTCGTCACCCCGGCACGGTTCAGCCAGACCAAAGCCCTGCGGCTGGCGTCGATTTCCACCGGCAGGGTGATGAAGCTGAAGAGCGTGGTCGTGGCAAAGAGGATGATGCCGCCGAGCAAAAGGTTCTGCCCGAGCGGGCTGCCCATGAGGAACATCCCTCCGAGGATGAGCCACATGACCCACTGCGAAGCGAAGCTGACGACGGGCACGAGGGCGCTCCTCATCTTGAGCGGCGCATAAGCCTTGGCGTGCTGCACGGCATGGCCGCACTCGTGGGCGGCCACGGCGGCAGCGGCCACGGAGCAACTGGAGTAGACGCTCTCGCTGAGGTTTACCGTCTTATTGCCCGGATTATAATGGTCGGTAAGATGTCCGTTCGTGCTGGTGACGGTCACGTCGTAAATCCCATTGTCGGACAGCATTTTCCTCGCTACGTCGGCGCCCGTCATGCCGTTCTGCAAAGGAATCTTCGAATACTTCTTGAATTTGCTCTGCAAGGAAGCCTGCACAGCGTAGCTGATTACGGCAATTCCGATGAATAAGATCCAATAAATCATAATCGTCGTTTTTAGAAAGGGTTAAGGTTTGGTTTAAAAGTGGCGGGGCTTTCCGGGAAAAGTGGCGGCACTCCCAAGGGAAAGTGCCTGCCCTTTTTCGGGCGGAACGCGGCGCTTTACAAAGCATCACCCGCAAATAACTTGCCAAATGTAGTGATTCTTTTCAAATAATACGCCATCAGAAGACTTTTAGGATAGAATCCCGGCCAATCCGTACATGCCACTGCTTCCCGCTGGAGGCGTTCGCGGTCGGGACGGAACGAGGGCTTGCCCTTCCTGAAGGCGCGGCGCGCGCGCAGGACGGCGCGGAAATCGCCCCACTTGCCCTGTAACAAGAAGGAAAGGGCGGCCAGGTAGTCCAAGAAAAAGCGCGCCCGGAGCACCGGGCGGAGCCGCGCTTCGGGCAGGTTCTTATAGAGCATCCACAGGTTGTTGCGGAAGTTGAGAAAAGTCTTGCGGGGGTTGCTCTTGTTAAGCGTGCCGCCCCCCAAGTGGTAGACGACGCTTTGGGGGACACAGGCCACACGTTTTCCCCGGGCGTTGAGCCGCCAGCAGAAATCAATCTCCTCCATGTGGGCGAAAAAGCGGGCGTCGAACCCGCCTAAGGCATGGAAATCGGCCGTGCGCACCAGCAGGGCGGCGCCCGTCGCCCAGAAGACTTCGGAAGTCGTGTCGTACTGCCCGTGGTCTTCCTCCACCACATCCATCAGCCGGCCGCGGCAGAAAGGGTAGCCGTAAGCGTCGATCCAGCCGCCGCACGCTCCGGCAAACTCGAAACTGCCGCGCTGCCTCAGGCTCCGCACCTTGGGCTGGCAGGCGGAAAAGCCCGGGTGGGCATCCATAAAGCCAAGCAACGGCGGAAGCCAACCGGCGGCAGGCTCGACGTCGGAATTGAGCAAAAGGGCGTATTCGCTGCGGACATGGCGCAAGGCGCGGTTATATCCCTCGGCGAAACCATAGTTCCGTTCGAGCCGGACAAGCCTCACTTCGGGGAAATCACGATCCAACACGGCGAGGGAATCGTCGGTGGAGGCATTGTCGGCCACCACCACTTCCACGTCCTCCACATCGCGGGAGTGTGCCAAGACGGCAGGCAAGTATGCCTGAAGCATGCGGCTCCCGTTCCAATTAAGTATGACAATCGACAGTTTCATGCAGTTTTGTCAGTCTCTTCCGGCAAATCGGCTGCCAAAAGCAAGGCCGTGCCCTCGCCATTGAGGCTTCCCAAGCGGACCTGGGTGATGTGGTTATCCAAATCGGGGCAGTTCGGGCGTTCCACCCGCACGTAGTTTTCCGTGAAACCGTGCATGGGAAGATCCGGGCGGGCATGCTCCCAAAGCACCTTGGCGGCAGTTCCGGCGTAGCGTTGGTAAAAGGCTTTCGTCTTTTGCCCCGATAGGTCGATCAACCGTTTGCTGCGCTCGTGTTTTAGTTCGGGCGGCACAACGGGTTCGATTTGCAAAGCCTTTGTATGGGGGCGTTCGGAATAAGTAAATACGTGGAGCTGCGCAAACTCCGTACGGGCGAGGAAGTCGTAGGTCTCTTCGAAGAGGGTTTCCGTCTCACCCCGCATGCCGGCAATCACGTCGATGCCCAGGAAAGCGTCAGGCATGGCGGCAAAGATACGTTGGAGCCTGTCGGTAAAGAGCGCAGTGTCATAGCGCCGTCGCATGAGGCGCAGCATTGTGTCGCTGCCGCTCTGCAGGGGAATGTGGAAATGGGGCATGAACCTCTGGCTCGAGGCCATGAAGTCGATGACCTCGTCGCTTATCAAATCCGGCTCAAGGCTCGACACCCGGTAGCGTTCGATGCCGTCCACCTCGTCGAGCGCCCGGAGCAAATTGACGAACCGCTCGCCCGTACTCTTCCCAAAGTCGCCGATGTTGACGCCGGTCAGCACGATTTCCTTCCCGCCTTCGGCTGCCACTTCCCTTGCCTGGGCCTGCAACTCGCGGATCGTACCATTGCGGCTCCGGCCGCGGGCCAACGGGATGGTACAGTAGGAGCAGAAGTAGTCGCAGCCGTCTTGCACCTTCAAAAAATAGCGCGTCCTGCCGCCCCGGCTACAACTGGGAGCAAAAGAGCGGATATCGCGGGAAGGGGAGACGAAAGCACCGCGGAAGGAATCGTCGCCGGGGTGCTCCTCCATGCGCAGGAGGAAGTCGAGCAACTCGCCCTTTTGCCCGGCACCCAGTACCAGATCCACTCCATCCATCTGCACGATGTTGTCTGGTTTCAGCTGGGCGTAGCAACCCATCACGACGATACGTGCGCCGGGATGGCGGCGCGCCGCGGCATGGATGGCTTGGCGGCATTTCTTGTCGGCCACTTCCGTTACGGAACAGGTATTGATTATGCACAAGTCAGCTATCTCACCGTGCCCCGCCTCGCGCACCCCTGCTTGGCGCAATAGGGCGGCGATGGTGGAAGTTTCCGAAAAGTTCAACTTGCAGCCAAGCGTATAATAGGCTGCTTTCTTATCATGGAAGCAACTCGTATCGACCATAGCTGCGGCAAAGATACAAAAAAAGCCCGGTGAAGCACACCAGACTTTCAATACTCTCTTGTAGTTTTATACGTTACCCCACGACTTAGAGGTCAATGCTGTCGGCAACGACACTGTCAGCCTCGGCGCTGTCAACAACGGCGCTGTCTACTTCGGCAACAATCGCATCGCTGGAAGCTGCGCTATTGTCCGTAGAATTGCTGCAAGAAGAAGCGAAAGAAACAGCTGCAACGGCTGCAAACATCAAAACTAACTTTTTCATTTTCTTTTGTGTGTTTAAAAACTGTGATACAATAAACGTTTAGTTGCTCTCTTAAAACGTTGCAAAGGTATATACTTTTTTGAAAGAGTGCTCCATGATATACTGTTTTTTTGCAATAATTTAGACATAAAACCTCCCCCTATTGGGCGGATACTTCTTCCGTTTCCCATACATAATACTGATTTATAGACAATTATAATATTGCCCGGAATCAAAATAGTGCTGCCGTTTTTTCGGGGAAGCGCTAAGGCTTTCCGGGAAAAGCGGCGGCACTATTCCTTCCCGCCGCCTGCCCTCAGCGGGAAATACCTCCCGTAGGTCAGCATCCGCCAGAGCCACTCCAGCGGCCCGAAGCGGCAGGCAGACAACCAAAGGTGGCTGGCGAGCAACTGGAAAAGGTAGACGCACACGACGATGCCTTCCGTCTGTGCCAGCCCGAGGCTTGCCCCCCAGCCGAGCCCGATGCCATAGAAGAGGGCCATCCCGATGGCCGACTGCCCGATGTAGTTGGTCAGTGCCATGCGGCCGGGCGCGGCGAATAGCGGGAAGACGCGCCACTTGGGGTGGCGGAGGTAGAGCAGGCAGATGCCCGCCGCATAGGCAAAGCCCAGCGGGAACACGCTGGTGAGGTAGAGGAGCGAGTGGACGGCCAGCCCCCACGGGTGCTGTTGCACGCCGCTCCATGCGTACAGCAGGGAAAGTGGCAACCCGGCGGCCATCCCGTAGCGGAACACTTTGCGGAGTTGCGGCTTGAGGTCTCCCAGGCGGGTGTACATTTTCCGGCGGCCGATGCAGAATCCGATGAGGAACAGGCCGAGGACCTTGAAATAGCGGTTTCCGTCAATGAATTCCTGCACCCGTACCAGTGCCCCTTGGATGAGGAACTGGAACACCTCCTTGTAACTTTGGGCGTCGCGCAGCCAATAAGCGAAGTTCGCGTCGGTAATGCCGTATTGCGCGCACCAGTACTGTTGCCACCGCACCACGGGCGCCGAAAGTGAAGTTTGCGTAACCTCTTGTGCGAAGTCCACCAGCACGGGGAGGAAGAGCAGGGCGGCGGCCCAAATGAGCAGCGCCTTGTCGGAAGCATGCCGGAAGAGCGGCAGCAATAACCCCAGCAGGGCATAGAGCATGAGTATGTCGCCGCTCCAGATGAACATGAGGTGGAGGAAGCCTATGGCGGTCAGGATGCCCATCCTCCGGTAGAAGACGCGGAACCCGTCTGCCCCCCGCTTTGCGGCATTGGCTATGATGATGGAAAACCCGATGCCGAACAGCAAGGAAAAAAGGGTGTAGAACTTCCCGTCGATGAGCAGGTATTGCAGGAAGCGGGCCACACGGTCCACACCGTAGGTCGGCATGGCCTGTACCGCTTCTGCATGCAAAAAGGTATAAAGCGAGAACTCGGGGAAATTGGCGAGGGCAATGCCCAGCAAGGCGAAGCCCCTCAAGGCGTCCAATACGACGTAACGTTCGTTCGAGCGCACCGGGGCGGCATGGTCAAGGGTGTGGTTCATCGGTTGGTTGGTTTCTCTTCTTTCGGTTGATTAACATGAGGCTTGCCAGGATCAGGGCAAGGCCGAGGAGTTGCACGCGGGTTATCTCTTCGCCGCCCAGCCCGCCGCCGAGCAACACGGCCACCACGGGATTGACGTAGGCATGGGTGGCCACTTCCGTTGCGGGGCGTACCTTCAAGAGCCAGACGTAGGCCGAATAGGCAAGCAGCGAGCCGAAGGAGACGAGGTAGGCAAGGGAAAGCCAGGCGGACAGGGGGATATGTCCCCAGTCCACTTGCCCCAGGTCGCCGGAAAGGAGGGCGCACAGCCAAAACATCAGGCTGGCGAAGAGCATCTGCCAGGCAGAACCGGCGTAAGCGTTTACTTCTTCCTCGCGGGAGGAGCGGTATTTGGCATACAACGTGCCCAGCGACCACGATATGCAACCGCCTATCAGGATCAGGATACCGTACTCGTGGTGGCCCGGCGACTCGGCCTGCAACTGTTCGGCATAGAGCATGCCCACGCCCGCGAAACCGGCGAGAAGCCCCAGCAGGGTGGCTATGCTGCGCAAGTTAGTCCGCCACATCGGCACGTCGAGGAGCATGATCCAAATGGCCGTGGAAGAAGCAACGATGGCCACCAGGCTGCTGCTCACGTAGCGCTGCGCCAGCATGATGACCGCCATGTCCACGAAAAGCAGGACGATGCCGCTTACCGCCGAACACCGTAGCAGCGAGGGGCGGAATACGCGCTCGCCGTGGAGGGCGCATAGGGCGAGCAGGACGCCCCCCGCTGCCGAAAAGCGCAATGCGCCCAAGAGGAATGTGGGAAATCCTTGTAATGCCCTGCCGATGAAAAAGTAGGTGGAGCCCCATACGACGTAGATGAGGAAGTAAGCGACGAGGAGGCGGAGGGTATGTCGGGGCAAGGGCATGGTGGCGGGCGTATGGGGATGGACGGGCAATAGCCGGCCCGTTGGCCGGGGATGCCCGCCCCTTGGCAGGAAAAGCCGGGAGGCTTTCGTCGAAAAGCGTAGGGGCAAAGATAGGTCAGGCTTAGGACTTTTGCCTGTTTCCCCCACGTTTTTTTCGGAAAGCCTCGATAGTTTTCGCTTTTTTCACTTTACGGCTTCGGCATATTCCTCGTCCGTCACGGGATCCAGCCACGTGTTTTTGTTCGTCGCGGGGTTGCACTCGATGGCCAGGTGCGAGAACCAGCTATCCGGCGCCGCACCGTGCCAGTGCACCACGTCGGGGGCGATTTCCACCACGTCGCCGGGCATCAGCCGGCGTGCCGGTTTCCCTTTTTCCTGATAGTAGCCTACGCCCCCCACGGCGATGAGGATTTGTCCGCCGGTATGGCTGTGCCAGTTGTTACGGCAAGAGGGTTCGAAGGTCACATTGGCTATTGGCACGTTCAATTCCTTGTTGCCGGTTAGCGGGGCCAGCCAAGACCTCCCGGTGAAATACTGTTGGTATGCAGTGTTTGCGTTGCCGGCCGGGAATGCACAGATTGCCGGTATTTCGGCGTTTGTCTCGGATGTGTGCGTATTCATGTCTTGCGCATTGGTGAAGTTGCCGCCTGCGCCCACGCAAAGGAGCAGGGACAGGGCGGCGGTTGTACGTTTGGTATTCATGAGGTTCATTTTAGTGAAAGGGTTACGGTTACATCTCCTTTTCCCAACGCTTCGAGCAATTCGCCGCGCGTGGCGTCGTTTATTTTTCCCAGCCGCGTAAGCGACCAAGTGTTGGGATTGTAGTAGATGACAAATTGGTTGCCTTGGTAAAGGATTAGGTCGCCGGCCGAGGTCGTCGTCTGCTTGTCGTTGCGGGGCAGGCTTGTCCCCAATGGGCCGACTTTCTCCATGCGTGCGTAGTCTTCCATGTGGATGGTAATGTCGCCTTGGGAGAGTTTCTCCTTCAAGGCCCGTGCCGAGCTATTGTCGGCCAGTGTGGCGGTAAACGTCTTTCCGCCGATTTTCAAAACAATCGTGTCTGTTTCCATCGTTTCGCCGGGATTTTTTTGGGTTGGTTGCACAAGCTCCCCGCTTGAAGCGGGATGCCCGGTGCAGGCTATGGCTGCAAGCGCCGCCGAGAACATCAGTTGGAGCAAAAAGAGCCGTTTCATCATTTCTTTCCCATGGCGTTCCCTTACGGATGCCGCGCCGCCGCTTATTTGTATGATTCTTGGTAAATTCTCACGATATCCTCGTCCGACATTTGCACGCGGTCGCTGGTAAACATGATGCCCATCACCTCGCGCGTGTTCCGCGCCAATGTCCCGAACTCGCCGGGCGTAATGCCGTAGTCGGACATCTTCAGGCCGGCCACCCCGCAGGCTTCCTGCAAACGGGTGAGCGCGGTGAGGAAATCTTCCGGCTTCGTGGCTTCCGGCATCCCCATGGCTTGCGCCATGCGCACGAAACGGTCGTCGCAAGCGTGATGCTCAATGAAATATTTGTAGTAAGCGCGGCTCACCATGATCAATCCGGCACCGTGGGGCAGTGCGGGATGGTAGGCCGAGAGGGCGTGTTCCAAGGCATGCTCGCTCGTGATGAGCGTCAAGCACATCACACCGCCCGAGAGTGTATTGGCGAAAGCCACGCGGGTGCGGGCTTCAAGGTCGTTGCCGTCTTTGACCGCGCGAGGCAAGTATTCGGCCAAGTTGCGGATGGCCTCAAGCGCATACATGTCGCTCATCAGGTTGGCCCCCTTCGCTATGTAGCCCTCCGTGCTGTGGAAAAGGGCGTCGAAGCCTTGGTAGGCGGTGAAAGCGGCAGGCACGCTCTTCATCAGCTCTGCATCGACAATGGAAAGGACGGGGAACAAAGAGGCATCGCCTACGAATGCCTTTTCAAAAGTATCTTCTTTCGTGATGACGCCCGAGTCGTCCGTCTCCGAACCCGTACCGGCTGTTGTCGTGATGGCCACGATAGGGAGTGGCTTTACCCCGATGGGCCGACCTTTTCCCGAGCCGACGGGCACGTAATCCCACAACTCCCCTTCGTTTGTCGCCATCACTGCAATGGCTTTGGCGCAGTCCATTACGCTGCCTCCTCCGAGGGCTACCAGGAAATCACAGCCAGCCTGCCGCGCGGCCTGCGCACCGGCTTCCACATTGCCCACAGTCGGGTTGGGGGCGACACCGTCGAAAACGGAGGTTTCCACCCCGGCTTTCTCCAGCTGTTCTTCCGTGCGGGCAAGGTAGCCATTGGCCCGGGTCGATTTGCCGTTGGAGATAACAATCAACGCCTTTTTGCCTGGCAGTGCCTGTTCGCTTAATTTGTCCAGCATCCCTGCACCAAACAGAACATGGGTAGGGATGAACATGTCGTACGAAAGATTTGTTTCCATAAAGATAAGCCTTTCTACTTATTTTTTATATTGTCGGATAATCGGAAGGATGAACGGTTTTTGGGGAATGCGCCCCGTTTCTTGTTGCAAAGATACCCCCCTTGGGAAAGGGCGCATGTACCCGAATTACGGGCATTGTAAACAGATTTACAGATTCGCCGTGCCGCATGGGCGGACTTCAAATGCAGAATTACCGACCGTCCAAATGGGTCATTACCGTATCAGGCTTTGTTTGCACAAAAGAAAGCCGCTTCCAGAGCAGTCCTTGCTCCGAAAGCGGCCGGTTCCATAGCCGGAGAAGAGAACGTCAGTCCAAGTTTACCAACTCATACGACTGGCTTCCAAGCCCTATCTGTTCGGCATACTCCAGTGTGTGCATGCCCTTGCGCGAGTCGATACGCTCTATGAGGTGGATTTTGCCGTGGTCTTCGGACGAACGTACCAAGTCCGTACAGGCTTTGTCCAGCGCAACCGGGTCGAGGGAAGCCAGAATCCCGATGTCGCCCATCTGCGGGTCGGCCGGAGAACTGTCGCAATCGCAATCCACTGAAAGTTTGTTGGCCACACTGATGTACAAAATGTTGTCGCCGCAGTGGTCGGCCACGGCTTTCGCCGCCTCAGCCATCGTCTCGAGGAAATCCTCCTGTTTGGGGTTGCCCCAAGAAGTAGTGCTCTTCCCGGCCGAATGGATCCAACGCTTGCCGTTGGACGAAGCAATACCGATGGAGATGTTCTTGATGGCGCCGCCGAAGCCTGCCATGGCATGCCCTTTGAAATGGGAAAGGACCACGGTGAAATCATAATCACCATAATGCGAGCCGACGATGTCGTAGTCGATATGCTTGCCCCCCTCCACGGGCAGGCGGATCTCACCCTCGGCGTCCATGATGTCTACCGGAGCGATGGCCGTAAAGCCATGCTCTTCGGCGGCCTTGCGGTGGCTCTCCGTATTGGAACGTCCACCGCCATAGGCCGTGTTGCACTCGATGATTGTCCCGTTCAGGCCCTGCACCAAGTCCTTGATGAAGGCGGGGTCGAGGAAATTGTGCCCCCCCGGTTCTCCGGTGGACAGCTTCACGCCCACTTTCCCCTTGGCCTCACGCCTCAAAGCGGCATAGATTTTCAACAAATTCTCAGAGGAAATCTCCTTGAACATATAGACTTTCGGAAGATTCTCTTGGGCAGATTCTGACTCTCCGGAAACCTGCTGTGCGCATGCCCCTGCCACGCCAGCCATCATGAACAGCAGGGAACACCCCAATGTGTGCATCATTCGTTTCATACCTATCAAACATTTTAGTCGTTAAATCATCGGAATCAAATCCGCGAACCTGCATATTGCTTGATTCCAATTGCAAAAATAAGGGAAAAGAAGTAGGTCCAAGGTATCCCTTTTACCTTTTTTCGTACCCAAATTCAAGTTTTTCTTTCCTCAAATGTAAAATAGGAAGCCAATATCAGAAGTATGATGCAGGAAATACGGGGAAACGATCATTTATGTTTCATCGAATTCATGTTAAAATGGCCATAATAATTAATGCAAGCATAATGCAAATAAGAGTTAATACCATACATCCTCTTTTACTACTTTTTTTACTGCTTGTAGGAGAAGGTTCTGTAGTATTAGCTTGAACTTCTTTTTTCAAGAAATTGAAAGTACTGGGCCTAAACACAGACTTTAATCGTGTAATAATTTCTGTATCGTCAAGTGGATCTATAAACACTCCAGGGTATTTCATTTCTATGTCCATAGGAATAGAATCTAATAAAGAAGAAAAGTTGTTGTATTCAAAATCGGTTACTTTTTGACGAGTGCTTTCATCAGGAATCTTAGATGTAGATGGCGATACTGCACTTGCCCATCTTTGCTCTATTCTTGGCATAATTTGAATATTGTGATTGGATAATTTGTATTTCCAATAGAACACACTTTGCATCCCTACAAATTGATAAACTGTTGCTTCTGCATTGTTCCTCAGTTTGGACATCATGTACTCTCCACATATAAGATCTTTGTTCTCTGAAAACAGAATATATAATAGTACCGATGCATGTGTAGTACATTCTTCCTTATCATATTTGTCGTTAATAATTGTCTTTAAAAGACAATATACTGCGCACAGTACAATCCGTTTATAGAGTAAAGGGGGATTCTTATACATATCATCAAGGATTAAGACCAATGCTTTACCTACAATGAAATAACTTTTTATGTCCTCAAGACTAAAAAAGTCTTGATTGGCAACTCTTATGATTAACTCGTCTCTGTAATGTTTATACGACCCAATGTCGTTCTTTTCCAAACTTTCAACAATATTAGTTGATAATTTTTCAACGATGTTCATAGCTTATTACAACCAATTAGTGAATACATTTTTTATTATATGCCACGGAAACAAAACAAATGCAAGCATGCACCCTGAATTATTGGCGGGATTTATCGACATTCGTTGTCCTTCTCTTCTGCACGACGAACAGATATGAAAATTTAAATTCGGGTTCATGCCATCTGTGAATTTGCTCGGTGTACCTTTTATAACCGTACCACACATTGGGCAACGCCCGTTGTTTACAAGACCAATAGATTTTAGGTAATCCATTGCATTGGCATCATCGATAGCACCCATGAAAAAAGTACTAACATTTTGAACCTCATATGGGGCTATGTTTTTCATAAACCGTCCCGCAGCCGCATTATACCCCTCTCCTTTAAACCCAGCCGCATTCAGTTCTTTAGCAATTGTCTCCATCCATTCTTGATAGGACATGCTGTTGATTTTTTCTGCTGAATATTTCATATAACCCGTTTTTTAGATAAAGTCATAGTCGTCCTCGTAACGAAAACCATATTCCAAGTTTTTGGAAATATTCTTAATTACAGAAGCACAATCGTCCTTGTATTTTTGGAGTTCTTCACCAATGGGAATGTTCTCATAGACTTCTTGTAGTAAAGTGTTGAAGCGTGTGGAAATGTCGGCATCGAGAAAATGGTGATAACCTTTTTCATGGGCTTCCTTTACAATCCCACCAAAAAGAAACATTTGGTCAACCACATGTTTCTGTGCAATGTTAGGCATATAACCCAATGCCCCCGAAAGTACTTGGGACATGAGGAATTGTCCGCTTTTACACATAACGATAAAGGCAAGTTCACATCCACCAATCAAATCCGCATATTTTGCATCTGTGGATATGACACCACTATTCTTGGAATAATTTCTCAATAAACAGTAGTAAACCAGTCTAACGATTGCTCCACTATCATCATTGGACAACCTGTCATTTACTCTCAAAAGATAGTACATCGCTCGCGCTATTGCATATGTATGTTCTACCTTCCTAAACTGCCATTCATCTCTCTTAATTGCTCTCGCAAAAATATTTGCTCTACGTGAAGTTTCTTCTTCATTTCCCGAATTGTAAGCAGTCATGAATTCGTTAGCAATTTGTTCTATTGATTTCATTTATGTAGTTAAATGCCTTCCCAGTCCCCAGAAGACCTCTTGTTATTACACACCGAAGCGTGGAACTGTATGCCACGTCTCTGTGATTAGGTGCTAGGAAAACCTTGAATGAAGATGTGGGAATAACAGCCCCACGCTTATGCGTGGAGACCATTACGCCATCTCTTGCATTCGTGATGTTCAGTTTCCTAGGCTTTAATCACACAAGAAGAAGACATAACGCCTCTTATTTTCAATATGTCTTGGAAAGAGTTGCCTCCATCCGATTGCAAAGCTAAACAAAAAAAGTGAGATACAATCTTTTTACTCCGTAAGTCTCATACTTGAAGTGATTATTATTGTTTTGTATTTAAGCCAATGCGGAATGACGCCGTGGGTTCACGCTTGGTATGCTTCGTTTCGTTTCCACGAAAAAAGGCGGGATGGAAGGGAAATAAAATATGTCCTTTCCGTCCCGCTGGTGCAAAGAGGGGTATATAATTAGGGTATGCCCGGCATTTCCCGGGCTTGGGCGTCAGACGATTCCTTCAGCCAGCATGGCGCGTGCCACCTTCAT
>CAYTPX010000046.1:0-11990 GCA_964439955.1 uncultured Bacteroidaceae bacterium
AATTGCCTAAAATATGTTTGTAGCAAATTCGCACGCACTATGCTTGGCACATTAAAGGCCACGCAACATAATCCCAAAAGCACGTGGGCTAACGTCCCACTTCAAAATTTCACTTCAACCAGCGATATAGACTGGAGCAAATCCATCCCGGAAATAGACCAACAACTTTATGCGAAATACCATCTAACCGATGAAGAAATAGCATTCATTGAAAAGATGATAAAACCCATGTAAACATGAGTCCGGGATAAGTTTTGTGTGGCCTCATCAAAGACTTTGCGGGCCGGCGGGGAGATGATTATGACCCCGTTTATACAATCTTGGGGAACTGGTACAGGTATAAGGAAACCTGCAACTTCCATATCCACCCCGATCTCCCCTTGGCAAATAAAAATACAGGCTGTACGTCTGAAACGTACAGCCCGCCTATTATGAAAAGTGCCGCATTGTTGATTAGATGAAAACTCCGAGTGACAAGATTTGAGTGCCTACCGTTCTTTGTAATCCACCCAGTCCTTACGGACAGTGGCACGCCATTGAACGGGAAAGCGTGGCTCGGTTTTCGATACAATTGTAGAGCTTCCCCATCAGAGCAATGCGGCGCTTGTCTCTTGCTCGCCCTTGATTACCGGGATTCCCCTTGTTCGTGGAGACAAAGATAAGGGCTTGTTCCGGTGTTTCCAAATATATTTGCTCTTTTTTTGCAGAAAGTACAAAAAAGCCACTTGTGCACTGATTGGCACAAGTGGCTTTTCCCTTGAGAAAGGACGTACTCCTGTTTCTATTGATTCGAGAATACCAATTGGTTTTCCCGGCAGTCAATGCATACAGGTTGTTCCCGGTCGATGCTACCCGAAAGTATCTTTTTGCTTAAGTCGTTGAGCAGATACTGCTGGATAGCCCGCTTTACCGGACGTGCCCCGAACTCGGGATCAAATCCGGCATCCGAAAGGAAACCGACAGCCGCGTCGCTTACCTCCAGAAGGATTCCGTTTTCTTGCAACATCCGCACGACACTGCCAATCTGGAGACGGACAATTTGTTTCACTTCCTCCTTGTCCAGAGGCGTGAACATGATGATCTCGTCAATACGGTTCAAGAACTCGGGACGAATGGTTTTCTTCAACATCTGCATCACCTCGTTGCGCGTCTCCTCGACCAACTGCTCCCTATTCGACTCGGTGAGGCGCTCAAATTGGCCTTGTATATAGGAACTGCCCATGTTAGAGGTCATTATGATGATGGTATTCTTGAAGTTCACCGTACGCCCCTTATTATCCGTCAGACGACCATCGTCCAAAACCTGGAGCAAGATGTTGAAGACATCCGGATGCGCTTTCTCGATTTCGTCGAACAGCACCACACTATATGGCTTTCTCCGGATTGCTTCCGTCAGTTGGCCGCCCTCGTCATAGCCCACATAACCCGGAGGCGCTCCAATCAAGCGGCTCACACTGTGTTTCTCTTGGTACTCGCTCATGTCGATACGCGTCATCATGCTCTCGTCGTCGAACAGGTATTCGGCCAGTGCCTTGGCAAGTTCCGTCTTTCCCACTCCGGTCGTACCCAAGAAGATGAAACTTCCGATGGGACGGCGCGGGTCTTGCAATCCTGCACGGCTCCGGCGCACCGCGTCACTCACCGCGCGAATGGCCTCTTCCTGCCCTACAACCCGCTTGTGAAGTTCCTCTTCGAGGTGGAGCAACTTCTCCCGTTCGCTCTGTTGCATCTTGCTGACCGGAATCCCCGTCCAACGGCTCACCACTTCGGCTATATCGTCGCTGTCTACTTCTTCCTTTATAAGGGCGCTTCCGCTCTGCGTCTCATGCAGTTTTTTCTGTGTCTCATCGATTTCCTTCTGCAGTTGCTGCAACTTCCCATAGCGTATCTCCGCCACCTTGCCGTAGTCGCCTTCGTGCTCGGCACGTTCCGCTTCGAACTTCAGTTGCTCCATCTTCACCTTATTCTGCTGGATCGTATTGACCAGCTCTTTCTCGCCCTGCCATTTGGCACGGTATGAGGCCTCCTGTTCATGCAGTTCTGCCAAATCCTTGCCCAGTTGCTGCAACTTGTTTTCGTCGCCCTCGCGCTTAATGGCCTCGCGTTCGATTTCCAGCTGCTTGATGCGCCGCGTGATTTCATCCAACTCTTCCGGCACGGAGTCTACCTCCATGCGGAGCTTGGCTGCAGCCTCATCCATCAGGTCTATCGCCTTGTCCGGGAGGAAACGGTCAGAGATGTAACGGTTGGAAAGTTCCACCGCGGCAATAATGGCATCGTCCTTGATACGCACGTGGTGGTGGTTTTCATACCGCTCCTTCAAGCCCCGCAATATCGATATGCTGCTCAAGACATCCGGTTCATTCACCATAACGATTTGGAAACGGCGTTCCAGCGCCTTGTCCTTCTCAAAATATTTCTGGTACTCATCCAAAGTCGTGGCGCCGATGCTGCGAAGTTCCCCACGGGCCAAGGCCGGTTTCAGGATATTGGCAGCGTCCATCGCACCTTCGCCTTTGCCAGCCCCGACAAGCGTGTGGATCTCATCGATAAACAAGATGATATTCCCCTCCGACTGCTTCACTTCGTTGATGACGGCCTTCAAGCGTTCCTCAAACTCACCCTTGTATTTAGCCCCGGCAATCAGAGCCCCCATGTCCAAAGAGTAAATCTTCTTTTCCCTCAAGTTCTCCGGGACATCGCCCCGGACGATACGCCCGGCCAAGCCTTCTACTATCGCGGTCTTACCCGTACCCGGCTCACCTATTAATATAGGATTGTTCTTCGTGCGCCGGCTCAAGATTTGCAAGACACGGCGGATTTCCTCGTCCCGGCCGATTACCGGGTCAAGTTTCCCTTCGCGCGCCGCTTCACAAAGATTGATGGCATACTTCTCCAGACTCTGGTACGTATCTTCGCTGCTCGCACTCTTCACGTTACTCCCCTTCCGCAGTTCCGCAATGGCCTTCCGCAACTCCGACTGCGTGACCCCGGCATCTTGCAGAATACGGGACGCGGCACTCTTAACGACCAGCAAGGCCAACAGCAATACTTCCAAAGAGACATATTCGTCACCCTGCTCCTTAGCCAAGCCTTCCGCACGGTTTAACACTTCGTTTGACTCGCGGCTCAAATAAGGCTCTCCCCCGCTCACTTTCGGGAAAGTGGAGACTTCCTTTTCGGCCAGAGCCATGACATTAGCCTCATTCACTCCCATCTTTTGGAGCAAAAAGTGGCATACCTGCTCACCGACCTTCAAGACAGAGAGCAACAAATGGGCCGTCTCCACACTCTGCTGCCCGCGGCTTTGCACCAAGTTCACGGCACTTTGCAGAGCCTCTTGGCTTTTGATTGTAAATTTTTCAATATTCATTTTTCATATCTCCTTTCACTTTGTTCACATATCGTCAATTCTATTGCTTCAAAAGTTGCGCCAAAACCTCATTTCACGCCAATTCGTCGCATGAGAAAACTTTCTTTTTGTACCTTTGCCTGCAAGAAAACAAATCAAACGACACCCAACCTATGAAATTCGCCCCATCTGTTTTGTTAATCAACACAAGTTATTTAAACCGCATCATCGCCGACTTAAACCAATTGTTTTCGCACAAACTCCAGCGCGAGTTAGACCTAATCCACCCGGGCTTCCTGTTCACTTATTTCTGCTTGGACGCAAGATTTCCAAAATCCGACAAAAATTCAGTACACGCCCTGCTAATCCATGACGAAACGTCAGCCCACTTCCCCCAATCTTGCCCGTCCGACATCGACGGGGAACTGGATAACATGGCTTTCCTTTCCCCGGTTGGGGAAATCACCTGCTACGCTTTCCGGCCTGAAGGGATGAGCGACATCGCCTCTTTCATGGCTGAATCCCTCCGCTGCCTGGCCGAAGCCCCCGAGGTGGAGCGCATTGCCTTGCTCGACGACGTGCGCACCTCGCCCAAGGCGGAAGAATTCCACGAACTGATAACCGCCTCCACGGGAAACAAGGAAATAACCCTCTTCGACATGGACGCCACGGCCGAGGGCCTTCCCGTCGGTGCGGCACACCACATCATTGCCTACCCCGTCATGAAAGCCTTGGGCATCCACGGCCACGAGGTATAAACCCGACCGCCCCATGCCTTCCATCCCCTCCCGGTTCACCCGGCTGAAAGTCTTTCTCGGCTATGCTTCGCTGTTAGCACTGTTGCTCGTCGCCCTGCTTTACATACACAAAGAAATGGAAAACCTTGAGACCCTCGACCAAGAGCAACTCCTCAACAGCGATTCCCTCTATGCGTTGATTCAGGAAAAAGACCGCAAGATGCAGGCTTTCCTGCAAGAGAACAGCCGGCAGAAGGGCTTCGTTTTGTCCGAAGAGGACTTGGAAAGGCTATTAGAACCCACACTCCAACCCAGCCGCAAGCAAATAGTCATCAAGCAAGACTCCGTGATACACGCCGGGAAACCGAAAAGTTTCCTCAAGCGGGTGGCCGAAGTCTTCGCTCCCCGGCAAGACTCCTCGATACAAATCGGCACGCGGGTCGAGATAACCATCGACACCATCCAGACACCCGACAGCACCGACTCGATAAAAGCGGGCATCATAGAAAACCTCAGGCAGAACAACTCGGAACTTTCCGCCCTACGGAAAAAACAAGAATCCATACGGCGCAACGAAGAAATCCTCAACACCCGCATCAGCAGTATCATAAGCCAATATGAAACCCAAGCAGCCAAGCAGATACAAGACTTCAACCTAAAGCAACAGGCGCTACGGCAGAAATCGGTACGCACCATAGCCGCCATCGCCGTCGCCGCCATCGGCCTTGCCGCACTGTTCCTTATTATTATATACCGGGACTTGGCCCGCAACAAACGCTACCGCATCCAACTGGAAGAAGCCCGCAGGCATGCCGAAGAACTCCTGCACTCCCGCGAACAAATGATGCTGGCCATCACACACGACTTCAAGGCGCCGCTCGGGAACATCATGGGCTACGCCGAATTGCTCGACGAACAACTCACCGACCAACCCACGCGCGAAAACCTGAAACACATACAGAATTCGGCACAACACCTGATGGGCCTCATCAAGAAACTCCTCAATTTCCACCGCCTGGAGCAGAAAAAGACAGAACTCGTGACCCAACCGTTCTCCCCCACAGGCTTCTTCCGGGAAATTGCCGCCGACTTCCTCCCGGCCATACAAGCCAAGAACTTGACCTTGCACACGGACTTTTCCGACCTGCCCGACGGGGGATACGCAACCGACACCGTGCAACTCCGCCAACTCGTGGACAACTTGATGAGCAATGCGCTTAAATTCACCGACAACGGGAACATCACCCTCAGGGCAAGGATGCAAAACCATTGGCTCCGCTTCTCAGTGCAAGACACCGGTAGCGGCATCGACGAGGCTGACCGCGAACGCATCTTCCATGCCTTCACCCGCCTGCCCGGCGCGCAAGGGCGGGAAGGCTTCGGGTTGGGGCTGTCCATCGTGGACGAGCTGGTACGCCTTTTCCAAGGCGAGATACGGATAGAAAGCCAAAAAGGGGAAGGCACTACATTCACCGTCCTGCTCCCCTTGCCGGAAGCCAAGGGCAACGCCCCGCAGGCTGCCGAGGAACAGGCCTCCCCGCCCCAAGGAGAAACGGCATTGAGCGGCATACGCTTCCTGATAATCGACGACGACCTGATACAGCTCCGCCTGACCCACGAACGTTTCACGAGAAGGGGCGCCATAGCCGACTGTTGCTTGAAGCCGGAAGAGCTGGTAGGCCGCCTGCGCGAGGCACGCTACGACTTCATCCTGACCGACGTGCAAATGCCCGCCATGAACGGCTTCGAACTGCTCGAACTGCTCCGGGCCTCCAACCTGCCCGGCGCAAAGGAGACTCCCGTCATAGCCGTGACAGCCAGGGATATGGACGAAAAGGAGTTTACCAGTAAGGGATTCGCCGGATGCCTACACAAACCTTACTCGGCAAACGAAGTGGCGCAACTCGTCGGGCGCATCAGAAACGGGAACATGCCCCCAAGCAAATCCCCGGAAGTGCCGCCGCTTCCCCAAGAAAGCGGCAGCACTCCCGGCGGAAAGCCACAAGGCAACCCGCCCATCCCCACGAAGAAACCCGACTGGGAGGGACTGTTTGATTTCTGCGGCAACGGGGAGGACGAGAAGAAGGAACTGCTCGGGCTGTTCCTGAAGGAAACGCAAAAGAACTTGGAACAACTCCTATTGGGGAGCAAAGAAGGGGACATGGAAAAAATAGCCGCCATCGCCCACAAGCAATTCCCCTTGTTCCAAATAATCCACGCCGACGAATGCGCCCGGCTCATGGATGAACTCCAACGGGAAGGACAGGCGTTTACGCCCGAGGCCAAAGAGAAGACCGAACGGCTCATTGCCGCCGAGAAAGAAATCATTCACATACTTCAAACCGAACTGCTATGAAATCCATATTGATCGTAGAGGATGATTTGACGTTCAGCCTGATGCTGACGAAATGGCTGAGGAAGAAAAACTTCGAGGTCGAAGCCGTTTCCAGCGTGGGCAAGGCCCGCCGGGCCATCGAAGAGAAGGGTGTCCCCGACCTCGTGCTCTCCGATTTCCGCCTGCCTGGAGAAAACGGGCTGGAACTGCTACGGTGGATGCAAGGACAGGGCTACGCCGCACCGTTCCTCGTCATGACCGGATATGCCGACGTGCCGGGTGCCGTGCAGGCCATCAAGGAGGGGGCTTTCGACTACATAGCCAAGCCGATGCAACCCGACCTGTTGATGCAGAAAATAGGAGAAGCACTCGGGGGAAAAACACCAGAGGCACGGCAGCCCCGGCCTGCGTCGCCCCCCGAATTCATCGAGGGAACCAGCCTCCAGGCACGCGAGTTATACCGTTACGTGACACTCGTGGCACCCACGGACATGAGCGTGCTTATCAACGGAGACAGCGGGACGGGAAAAGAATATGTGGCACACCGGATACATGAGCTTAGCCCGCGCCGGGACAAACCTTTCGTCGCCATCGACTGCGGGGCCATACCGCGCGACTTGGCCGCATCCGAATTCTTCGGCCACGTGAAAGGCTCGTTCACCGGGGCACTGGCAGACAAAACCGGAGCATTCGTATCGGCGAATGGCGGGACGCTGTTCTTGGACGAAATCGGCAACCTGGACTACGAAACCCAACAGCGGCTCCTGCGCGCCTTGCAAGAGCGGAAAATCAGGCCGGTGGGCAGCAACCAAGAGATAGCGGTGGATATCCGCTTGGTCTCCGCTACCAACGAAGACCTGAAAGCTGCCATCATCAAAGGGACTTTCAGGGAAGACGTCTACCACCGCATCAACGAGTTTACCCTCAAAATACCCGCCTTGAAAGAACGGAAGGAAGACATTCCACTCTTTGCGGATTTCTTCTTGGAAAAAGCCGGAGCCGAACTCCACAAGGAGGTGAGGGGCTTTTCACCAGAAGCACTACGCCTTATCTGCCAATATTCATGGCCTGGCAACCTAAGGCAGATGCGCAACCTAATCAAACGGGCCGTACTACTGGCGGAAAACAACATCGTAACCCCCGATTTGCTCAGCGAAGAGCTGAAAGAAGCAGGAAACGGGAAAAACACACCGGCAGCCATCCCTGCCCCTTTGCACGACAAGGAATCGGAAAAAGAACGCATCATCCAGACATTGGCGCAAACAGGAAACAACAAAAGCCTTGCGGCACGTCTTTTGGGGATAGACCGGAAAACGCTCTACAACAAGATGAGAGCCTACGGACTTGAGTAGCCACGCCCGGGAAAGAGGCATGTCCACAACAGGAACTGGGGAATAATTCCACACTTTCCCCACCCATTCCACAGCCCATGCCATAGAGGGTATTTTCACACCCATCTGTATATCAATAGGATAACAAACATTCTTTTTCTTGGCACACTGCTTGTTTCTATTCTTTATGCCTGCGCCACGGGACGGGGCAGGCAAGCAAAACGAAACAAACGATATAAAAATAACTTCTTAACAACAGTATTAGTTATGAAAAAGAATGTAGTTTTTTCTCTTTTAGGAGCTTTTGTTTGTAGCAGTGCATTATTCGTTAACGCAGGCAACTCTGCAAGTTTGGACGACAATATACTGCTTCCCGACACAACAACCACGAAACAAAATGACTCAGTTGCTGAATGCACAAAGGAAGTCGCACTCTCCTTCGCCCTTTTCAGCGCAGACAGCACATGCACCGACAGCTGCAAAACCCAAAATGCCGAGGCTGCCTTGATAGCATGTTGTGACACTGTAGCCAATGATACTGCAATACAAAAAGAGGCAACCGCATCGTTGCTGGCATATACCGACAGCGTGGCAACCGACACGACCAAAGCTGAACCGGTAGCCGGAAAAGCAGATGCTGAAGCTTTGTTAGCACTCCTTTGAGAAAAGGGGCTTCTTGAAATTCTTCCCTGTTAATCGGATGTAATTTCAACTATTGTATTTATCTCTGCTGTTCATTGCTTCGGTCATTCGAAGCAGGAGGCCACGGGTGGACATCCCGTGGCCTTTCCTCTTTAAAGGGCAAGCCCTTCCGTTCGCCATCCACACGAAGAACCTGCCTTAAACTACACGCCATCCCCAAAACAGGCCTTTACTGCACCCGAAAGGTTCACAGATTCCCCACTACGCCCACCCAAGAAAAATTCGTCCCCCCTCCGCCCCAAGATGAGAACCACAGGCGATGGGATGTAGAACCCAAGGTTGTATCGGCCTCTAATCCCGCCCATGTCCCGTCCACCCAATCCATATATAATTTCCCATCCCCATGCCTATCACAAGTTCCCCCACTCCCCGAGGGCTATGGGGACAAAACAAAACTTCCTTCCCCCGCATCACGGGGAAAGGAAGCCTTTTAAGTTCTTTACTTATCTAAACCGTCAAAAATCTTCTTTACCGGTAGGAAAATTACTTCTTAAAGAAATTTTGAACCTCTTCGTTGGGCACCATCTGTTCATTGAAGATATAAGATCCGGTTTTCGGGGACTTTACCATCTTGATTACTTTCGTGTATGAACGTCCGTCTTTGGTACCTTCATGCAAGCTAGCGACAGTTTTCTTTGCCATGGCTATAACTTTCTTAAGATTATTACTTGATTTCCTTGTGAACCGTCATCCGCCGAAGGATTGGGTTGTACTTCTTCAATTCCAGACGCTCACTGGTGTTCTTGCGGTTCTTGGTCGTGATATAACGGGAAGTCCCCGGAAGGCCACTATCTTTCATCTCCGTGCATTCCAAGATAACCTGAACCCTGTTACCTTTTACTTTCTTTGCCATTTCGTTCTCCTTCTTTTTTTACGTTAGCCAATCACCTTGATTTCTTTCCAATCGCAATATCCTTTTTCAACCGCGGAGCGCAATGCGGCATCAAGGCCTACTTTATTAATAAGGCGCAAACCTGCTGCACTCAGCTTCAAGCTGATCCAGCAATCTTGTTCCACATAATAGAATTTTTTCCTGAACAAGTTTACGTCGAACGTGCGTTTGGTACGCCGCTTGGAGTGGGACACATTATTGCCCACCATAGCCTTTTTACCGGTAATCTGACAAATCTTCGACATTTTTCTATCTTTCTTTTTTATTATTCCACTTCAGGGTACTTCTTCAAAACAGGGCACAAAGATAGCGAACTTGCGGGGACTATACAAATAAATCGCTGAAAAAACCTCAAATTGCCAATCACTTCCGTGATTCCAGAGCCTGCAACAAGAGTTCCAATACCCGCTTTGCCGCACGCGAAGCATTCGCCTCCCGCCCCTCGTCGCCTGTCTGGCAAAAAACGAGCGGTTCTTCTCCCCGCACGGCGGCGGCCATCCACACCGTCCCCACGGGCTTCCCGGGAGTCCCCCCGCCCGGGCCGGCAATTCCGGAAGTGGCCACAGCGCAATTTGCCCCCACGGCCGACATCGCACCCAGCGCCATTTCACGTACAGTTTGCGCGCTCACCGCCCCGAAAGCCTCCAAGGTATCCGGACGGACATGCAACAAATCCATTTTCACTTCATTGGAATAAGCGACTACCCCGCCCTTATAAAAAGACGAGCAGCCAGGCCAAGCCGTAATGGCCGCCGCCACACGCCCCCCCGTGCAACTCTCCGCCGTGGCCAACGTATGGCCCGTAGCCTCCAGCCGGACGGCTAATTTTCCCACCAATTCGTCCATCGCGTTCGTTTCTTTGTACAAAGGTACGGAAAGAAGCGCAGACAAACGCAAGGAAAGGGGCAAAATGAAGCCGAAGCCACACCCGGCAAGGAAAACAGCGCCGCGGCATGGCTCCGGCCCATGCAAGGGAAATCCGGGTTTCATGAAACCCTTTGGAAAGTTTCCCCTGCCGCTTTTTTCTTCCTATCCCCGATTCTTAAAAACGAACCATGAACTCGATTACCAATTTGTCCCGTTCCGACACTTTGGGAACAGCGCCCTCGCGATAGAAATATTTCTCATAATTCAAGCGGATGTCGGAGAGGAACGGCTTGCTAACGCTCAGAGTGACGCCACCGGTCAGGCGCTGGCGGCGATAATCGTCCGTAATAAGCACGCCTTCCTCCCGCGTCCCGTCGCTGTGGTCGCTCATGTAGTCATAACGCCCCAGGAAGCTCATGGATTGGAACACCTTGCGGAGCGGCAAGGTATAGCTCACGAAGGCATCGACCGCATGCACGTCGCCGAAAGCATCCTGGGTATAATGCTTCAAAAGATATTCCGCCTCCACGTGCCAGCCGCCCCGTTCAAAGTAAAGCCCGGCGTCATACATGTAAATGCCGATGCTGTCGGGACGGATGTGTTGCGAACTCAGCGTGAGGTTCCAGCCTGGGGCGAAGAGGAACTGCGCCTTGACCGAATAATTAACCTGGTCGGTCCAGAAATCCTTCTGGCCAGTCAGGCCAGAGCCGTTGAAAAGGCCGGCTTCCAGCACAATGGGAAAGCCCACGTCGAAGCGCGCGCCTACGGTAGCACCCACGTCGCGCACATTACCGACTTGCTTGGCGATGAACGACCGGTTGGCAAAATATTGTTGGTGCGGCGAACGGTGGGCGTCAATCGTAAAAGGCACGCGCATCTGCCCAATGGTGAAGTTGGCGTCCTCTACCGCAAATCTTCCGCCCCGGCTGGACACCTTCTCCTTCCAAGGGGCGAAGCGGGCGTAGGCGTCTAACATTTTTATATCCCCCTCATCGGAAAGGTCGATTTCCGCCTTGTAGCTTACCGCACGAGCCACGTTGCCCGTCAGGCTGAAACGCGCGTTGCGCACCTCAAAACGGCCAGAGGAAGTTTCCGGTTGGTATTCATACTTGGCACGGACCGTACCGTGGACTTCGGGTTTATAATTCACTTTTTCTTCCAAATCCGCCGTTCCGTCCTGAGCATGGATTCCCTCCGCACCGGCCAATGCCAAGCACAAAAGCAACAGGCCACGAGTTGTTTTCTTTACCATAATCAATTATCTCTGATTCTGGCCGCAAAAGTAGGAGGGAGGTTTTATATTAGGATAACATCCTCGTTACAGCAACGTTACAATCCTGCCGTTTCCCCACCCCTGCCGCCTACGGGAGTCTCGCGCCTTCCACCGAAACGGACGCGGCAACAGCGCCGTCCGAGGACACCTCGCCATTTTTCAATACGTTTTCCGCCTTGCGGCGTTTGGATGCAATTACTATCACGTTTATACTTCAACTAATTTGCCTTTATAGATAGGTAAGAGTTGCTCGAAATGTTTTTGGCTGCCTTGGGGAATTTTTATCTTCTGCAATGAGTCGCACCAATCGAACACGCAGTTTCCAATGCTCGTCACACTGTCGGGTATGGATATATGCTGCAATGAACGGCAATACTTAAACGCAATGTCGCCTATGCTCGTCACGCCTTGTGGAAATCATGTTGCGCAAACGTTTCGTCATCGGGTATTTCCTGATGAACCTGATTGCTGCATTGGGAGCTTACTGCTTCTTTGACAACA
>CAYTPX010000047.1:0-11794 GCA_964439955.1 uncultured Bacteroidaceae bacterium
CGTGGATATGTTTTTGTCGGCCGCTAATTTTACAGCGGCATGTTCCCGTGTTTCTTGGGCGGGTTGGTTTGCATCTTGTTGCTAGTCATCTCGAGTGCTTGGATAAGTTTAGCGCGCGTTTGCCGGGGAAGTATGATTTCGTCGATGTAGCCCAGCTCGGCCACCCTGTAAGGGTTGGCGAATTGGGTGCGGTATTCTTCGGCTGCTTTCTTTTTCGTCTCTTCGTCGGCTTTCCTGTAGAGGATGTTGACAGCCCCTTCAGCTCCCATTACGGCGATTTCCGCCGTGGGGTATGCCAAGTTGATGTCCGCTCCCGTCTGTTTGGAGTTCATCACGATGTACGCCCCTCCATAGGCTTTCCGGGTTATGAGGGTGATTTTGGGCACGGTCGCTTCCGCGTAAGCGTAGACAATCTTGGCCCCGTGGCGAATGATGCCGTTGTGTTCCTGTTCCGTACCGGGGAGAAATCCGGGCACATCTTCAAATGTCACGATGGGGATATTGAAGCAGTCGCAAAAACGTATGAACCGGGAAATCTTATCGGAAGCGTCGATGTCGAGGACACCGGCAAGGAAAGCCGGCTGGTTGGCCACGATGCCCACGCTCTTGCCATTGAGCCGCGCGAAGCCTACGATCGCATTCTTGGCGAAATGGGGCATTACTTCAAAGAAGTAGTGGTCGTCGACAACGGGTTCTATGATGTCTTTCATGTCATACGGCATATTGGGATCGGAGGGCACGACGTTTTGTAATTCCTCTATTTCGCGCTGGGGATTATCGTTGCAGGCAATGGGCTTTGTCTCGTCCATGTTGTTGGAGGGTAGGAAAGAAAGGAGTTCGCGGATGCCCATGAGCAATTCCTCTTCGTTGTTGCAAAGGAAGTGGGTCACTCCGCTTTTGCTGCTGTGAGTGTATGCGCCGCCCAATTCTTCCTTTGTTACGTCCTCGTGCGTTACGGTTTTCACCACATTGGGGCCGGTTACGAACATGTGGCTATTGTCTTTCACCATAAAGATGAAGTCGGTAAGGGCAGGGGAGTAGCACGCTCCTCCGGCACACGGCCCCATTATGGCTGAGATTTGCGGGATTACGCCGGAAGCAATGGTGTTTTGGTAGAAAATGGAGGCATATCCGGTAAGGCTTTCCACGCCTTCCTGTATGCGAGCCCCTCCGGAATCGTTCAAGGCTATGATCGGCGCGCCGTTCTTCAAGGCCAAGGTCTGTACCTTGACAATCTTTTGGGAATTGGCGGCACCGAGCGTGCCGCCATATACCGTGAAGTCGTATGCGTAAACAAAAACTTGCCGCCCGTTTATTTTACCGTATCCGGAAACAATCCCGTCGCCGGGGATGTGGTTCTTCTCCATTCCGAAATTCGTGCAACGGTGCTGTACGAATTTGTCCAGTTCTACGAACGTTCCCTTGTCCAAAAGTTTGTCAATGCGTTCACGTGCGGTGAATTTCCCTTCAGCGTGTTGTTTTTCTATTCGCGCCATCCCTCCTCCGAGTTCCGCTTCTTTGTCGCGCAACCCGAAGTTTTGGTATTGTTCCTGTGTTTCCATTTATTTTTCCTTGTTGGCTGTTAAATCAAGTAGGATGAGTGTTTGGTTGCTGTTCACGGCATCACCTTCGGCAACCAGTATTTCTTTTACGATACAGTTGGAACTTACTTTGTAGTTGCTTTGCATTTTCATCGCTTCGATTACGATGGCCGTGTCGCCGGCTTGCAACTTGTCGCCCGGTTTGACGGGTATGCTGATTACTTTCCCTGGCATGGGTGAAACAATCTTGTTGTCTTGTATCTCGTTGTTGTCCCCGTTTTTTAGGCGGAGGTACTTGGCCGTGGAATCGATGATATCGACGTTGTACGAGGAAAAGAGTGTGTTGACCTTGTATTTCTTCCCGTTTCCCATGCGGATAAGCTCCGCCGTGTACGAATGCCCTTGGTGGAGTATGGAGCAAAGCCCGTCCTCTACCATCGTTACGTCTATCTCGTAGACTTTCCCGTCTATGGAAAGGGTTACGTTATTGGCCTCTTTACTGATTAGTTCTATTTCCGCAGTCCGGTTTCCTATTTTTACTTCCATTCTTCGCTGTGCTTCTTTTTGTTAGATTCTCAGTACCCCTTTGTGCAGGCCGAATTCTTTCCATCGGCTGATAGGGCGGTTGTCGGTGCTATGTTCAGGCAAGTTTTCTTCAAGGTTCATCAAATAGTCGATATAGGCGGCAATCATGGCGATATTTTCCGTCTCTTCGTCCGATGCGGTAATGCCGTTTTGCAGACGTTCCGCGTTCTTGTTTATGAATCCTGTGTCGTATTTCCCCTGTACGAAGTCGGGCGTGTCCATTATGCAACGCAGATAGCTGATATTGGTCTTGATCCCCGTGATTTTGTACTCGTACAAGACACGGCGCATGCGTTCTATTGCGTATTTTCTGGTAACGGCCCATACGATGAGCTTTCCAATCATTGGGTCATAGTGTACAGGGATTTCATATCCTTTGTATACATAGCTGTCGATTCGCACTCCGATTCCGTTCGGTTCCGTAATCTGGCGGATGATTCCCGGGGAGGGCATAAAGTTGAATTCCGTATCTTCTGCACAGATACGGCATTCAATGGCATGGCCCCGTTGCTGTACATCGCTTTGTTTCAAGCGCAACGGAAGCCCGTTGGCTATGTTGATTTGTTCTTTCACCAAGTCTACTCCAAGCACTTCCTCGGTGATCGGGTGTTCGACTTGCAGGCGTGTGTTCATCTCGAGGAAGTAGAAGTCCCGGTTTTTGTCTACTAAAAATTCGATTGTGCCTGCCCCTATGTAGTTTACAGCCTTGGCTGCGGCCACGGCTTTCTCGCCCATTTCCTGCCGGAGCTGGGGTGTCATGAAAGGCGAGGGGCTTTCTTCCACGATTTTCTGGTTTCGTCGTTGCACGCTGCATTCGCGTTCGCACAGGTGGATGACGTTTCCTTGTGTATCACCCAGTATCTGAAATTCTATATGGTGCGGCTCTTCTATGAATTTCTCTACATATACCGTGTCGTCGCCGAATGAGGAAAGGGATTCACTCTTGGCATTACGGTAGGCTTCTTCTACTTCATCCGCGTGGTGGATCAGCCGGATTCCTTTTCCTCCTCCGCCCATTGAGGCTTTCATCATGACCGGAAAACCGATTTGGGCGCATACCTGTTTTGCTTCTTCCTCGCTCTGAAGCCCCTGTTCCGTGCCGGGAACCACCGGAATGCCTGCAGCAATCATTTTTTTCCGGGCCGATATTTTGTCGCCCATCATGTCCATCGTCTCAGGGAGTGGGCCAATAAAAATGATTCCCTCTTCTTGGCACCGCCGTGCGAAGAGCGAATTTTCGCTTAAGAAGCCATATCCCGGATGGATTGCGTCTACGTCGTGTTCTTTGGCTACCTTGATTATCTTTTCGATATTGAGATAACTGTCTTTGGAAGCTGCGCCGCCAATGCAGTAAGCCTCGTCTGCAAACAAGACATGCTTGGCGGTCCGGTCTGCTTCCGAATAGATGGCGACGGAACTGATCTCCATCTCTTTACAAGAACGTATTACGCGTACGGCAATTTCTCCACGATTTGCAATTAAAATCTTTTTTATCATTATTTACGAAGTATGTGTGCACTTGCACGATGATTACTCTGTCGTCTGTCTTATTATGAAGGGAATCTTTTCACTCCCTTTTTATAGTTAGCGGACAAAGGTAAAGAAATCTTGTTAGCGGAAGCCACGGTATTGGAGCTAAAAAACGTTATATATGCACAGTTTCTGTCCATGATGCATTTAAAAGCCTATGGCCTTGGGCGCAAATTTCGGCAATTATGGGGGAATTGTTACCTTTGTCGCCTCAAAGTCATGTAGCACGAGGACATGGAATCCCACTTCTTAAAACAGAATTCCGTTCGCTTTACCCGATGGAGCCGTAAGCCCTATGCCATATTCCTTTCCCTCAAGGTTTGTGTAACCATAGGCCGTTTGCGCAAAAGCGTTGCCGATTCCTCCTTGTGCAAGACGGGAAAATTGGGATTATTTCTCTATTGTACCCGGAAAACGCCCATGTGTCCGTTTATGGAAGAGGAACGCAATTCCGGCCCTCCACTTCCGTTTCCCATGCAAAAGGCTTTCTGTACAAGCTCATTCCTGCTGCCCATTTCTCAAAAGGTGATAACTTTCGCGGAAGTGGGACAGGGTATTTTCATGCTGATTGTAGAATCCAAATCCATATTTAGGAAAGGAACGAATGGGAGTGTGCCTCCTTTTCGTTCCTTTCTTGTTTATACCTTAAATATAAAATGTGTATAGAAGAACTTGAAAGAAGGGTGTGTGCTGGTTATGAGCTTTCTTTTTCCGAGGCATTGGAACTGGTTGCATGCGAGGATAAGGAAGCACTTTATGCGGCATCCGCACGCATTACCCGGGAGTGCGCTTCCGATTGTTTCGATTTGTGTGCCATAGTGAACGCCAAGTCCGGGCGTTGTCCGGAAAACTGCAAATGGTGTGCCCAATCCCTGCACCACGATACGCGAGCAGAGCACTATCCTTTGCTCCCGGGTGGGAAGATGTTGAAGGAGGCGCAGTATTACGAGGCAAAAGGAGTAAACCGTTTTTCCCTCGTGACCAGTGGCCGCAAATTGTCGCCCGCCGAGTTGGGCGTCTTGTGCGATTCGGTTCGCCATGTTATTCGCCGCGAAAGTTCCATTCCTCTCTGCGCTTCCCTGGGTTTGCTTTCGGAGGAAGAGTTGCGCGCCTTGCATGAGGCCGGGATCACCCGCTACCATTGTAATCTGGAGACCGCCCCTTCCTATTTTCCGCACTTGTGTACGACCCATACCCCGGAGCAGAAACTGGCCACTCTTGAGGCTGCGCGCCGGGTTGGGATGGAGGTATGCAGTGGCGGCATCATCGGGATGGGCGAAAGTTGGGAGCAACGTGTCGAACTGGCTTTCGCCCTCCGGAAAATCGGGGTCCAATCCATCCCGCTCAACTTGCTCAATCCGATTCCGGGCACTCCGTTGGAGCATCAGCCCCTGCTTCCTGTGGAAGAAATCTATACCACGATAGCCCTTTTCCGCTTTGTCCATCCGAAGGCCTATTTGCGTTTTGCGGGCGGCCGTGCCCGCCTCACGGATGAGGAGGTGGAGAAAGCCATGCGCATCGGCATCAATTCGGCCATTACGGGTGACATGCTGACGACCACCGGCAATACCGTCGATTCCGATAAGCGGTGTATCCATGCTGCGGGATACCGTCTTTCTACTACCGGGTTCGACCGGATTCACCTTTGGCATCCTTATACCTCGACCAGTGAGCCGCTTCCCGTTTATCCGGTACGTGCATGCCGGGGCGCGGAGATTGAGTTGGAAGACGGGCGGGTGCTGCTGGACGGGATGTCTTCCTGGTGGTGTGCTATCCATGGCTATAACCATCCGGCGTTGAATGAGGCCGTCCAGAAGCAGACGGCGCAAATGGCGCATGTCATGTTTGGCGGCTTAACCCACCGTCCTGCCGTGGAGCTGGGGGAATTGTTGCTCCGCCTGTTGCCCCGCCCCATGCAGAAAATATTTTATGCCGATTCCGGTTCCGTGGCCGTGGAAGTAGCCTTGAAGATGGCCGTGCAGTATTGGTTTGCAAAAGGACGTGCCGGGAAAACGAATTTCGTGACCATACGACGGGGATACCATGGGGACACTTGGAATGCCATGTCCGTATGCGACCCGGTGACGGGCATGCACAACATGTTCGGCCCTGCGCTTCCCGTGCGCCATTTCCTTCCGTCGCCCGCCTCGCGCTTTGGCGGGGAATGGGACGAAGCGGACATGCTTCCCTTGAAGGCTTGCCTGGAGGAGCATGCCCAGGAGTTGGCCGCCTTGGTTTTGGAGCCGGTTGTGCAGGGTGCGGGCGGCATGTGGTTTTACCATCCCGAATATCTGCGCCAGGCCGAGGCGTTGTGCCGGCAGTACGATGTCTTGCTGGTTTTCGACGAAATCGCCACCGGTTTCGGGCGGACGGGGCGCATGTTTGCCTGTGAACATGCGGGCGTAGTCCCTGACATCATGTGCATCGGCAAGGCCTTGACTGGAGGATATATGACTTTGAGCGCCGTGGCGGCAACCAATGCCGTGGCCGACACGATTTCTTCCGGCAAGCCGGGCGTGTTCATGCATGGCCCCACGTTCATGGCCAACCCGCTGGCTTGTGCCGTGGCCTGTGCCTCGTTGCGCCTCTTGCTTGGTGGGGAATGGGCACGGCAGGTGCATGCCATCGAGCAAGGGCTTAGGGCCGGTCTGGAACCGGCACGGGGGTTGGCGCAGGTGGCCGACGTGCGTGTCTTGGGCGCCATAGGCGTAGTGGAGACGAAGGAGCCGGTGGACATGGCTTTTGTACAGCGGCGTTTCGTGGAGGAAGGGGTCTGGATTCGTCCTTTCGGCCGTTTGGTCTATGTGATGCCCCCCTATATCGTGACCCCGGAGCAGGTGCGTAAGCTCACAGGGGCTTTGGTGAAAGTGGTTTCCGAATTATAGCTTACGGATTGGCCATGGATTGCAATTCTCCTTTTGGCCGCCGCTTGGGCGGCGAGCTCTCCCGGCTGCGGGCGGAAGGCAATTACCGCTCTTTGCCCGAAGCCCGGCAGGAAGGGCTTTTCGTCGAGGTGGGCGGGCGGAAGATGTACAACCTTTCGTCCAACGACTATCTGGGTTTGGCGTCCGACCTCGCGCTTCGTGCCGGGTTCTTGCGCGGGCTTACCCCGGAGTCGGCGGTCTTTTCCTCCTCTTCTTCCCGCCTTTTGACGGGCACTTTCCCCTCCCACCGCCGCTTGGAGCGCCAGTTGGCCGGGCTATACGGGCGTGAAGCGGCCTTGGTGGCCTCGTGCGGTTACCATATCAACGCCGGGATAATCCCTGCCATCGGGCACGGGCGCATGCTGGTGCTGGCGGACAAGTTGGTGCATGCCTCGTTGATTGATGGAATCCGCCTCTCTGCGGCGCGCAGCATACGCTTCCGGCATAACGACTATGCCCATCTGGAACGCCTCCTCGCCCGCTATTCGTCATCATACGAGAGCGTGCTTGTCATTACGGAGAGCATCTTCAGCATGGATGGAGACGAGGCCGACTTGCCGCGCCTTGTCGCTTTGAAGAAGAAGTATCCCAATGTGTTGCTCTACGTGGATGAGGCACATGCCGTCGGCCTGAGGGGCATGCACGGATTGGGGTGCGCCGAGGAGCAGGGATGTATGGCGGACATCGATTTCCTCGTCGGGACTTTGGGCAAGGCGCTGGCTTCCGCCGGGGCTTTCGTGCTGTGCGACCGGGTGGTTTACGACTATCTAGTCAATAAGATGCGCACCTTCATCTTCACCACTGCCTTGCCTCCGTGGCAAATGGATTGGACGTCTTTCCTTCTGGAACGTCTCCCCTCATGGGATGGGCGCAGGAGGCGCTTGCGGGCAATGGGCAGCTTTTTGCGCGGCGAACTGCGGAGGAAAGGCTACGCTTGCCCTTCGTCGAGCCATATCCTTCCCTTGGTGGCAGGCGAAAGCCGCCGGGCGGAGGAATTGGCCTTGCGCCTGCAAGACGCGGGCTTCTACGTTTTGCCTGTCCGGCCGCCTTCCGTTCCGGAGGGCACTGCGCGCGTGCGGATTTCCCTGACGGCTTCGTTGCCTGATGAGGCCGTGGAAAAATTGGCGGAGTCACTATGAAACATGAGTTTGCCAAGCGCCAAGGTTGTCCCCGGCTTTTGCTCTTCTTTTCCGGGTGGGGCATGGACGCTGCCCCTTTCCGCCGCTTCCGGGCGGAAGCGGACGAGGATTGCCTGATATGCTACGATTACCGCACCGGCGGGTTCCGCCGGGAGTGGTTGGACGGGTATAGGGAAGTGCGGATTGCCGCTTGGTCCATGGGGGTATGGGTGGCCAGCCGCGTATGGCGGCGGTTCGGGCTTTCCTTTCCCCGGCTGGCCGGCGCAGTGGCTTTGAACGGCACCCTTTCCCCCATCGACGCGCAACGCGGTATCCCGCCCCGGGTGTATGACTTGACCTTGCGCGGCATGAAAACGGAGGCTAACGTACAGGATTTCTACCGCCTTATGTGTGCTGGCGGGCGTGAATACCTCCATTTCTCATCGTGCCGCCCCGGCCGTCCGGTGGAAGAGTTGCGCCAAGAGCTGGCTGCCCTTGCGGATGGGGTCGCCTCCTCCCGGGCAGAGGCTGGGGCCGGGGCTTTTGACCTTCCTTGGAGCCGGGTCTATATGGGCCGTTCCGACCGCATCTTCCCTTTCCGTGCCCAGCAGAATGCTTGGTGCGGCATGGAGGGGGTGGAGGAATTGCCGTGCGGTCATTGGCCGTTTGCGGCGGAATGTTTCCTGAATGGCGCGGGCGAAACGGATTGGGGGCTTGTGATGGGAGGCCGGAATGGATAAGGGACGGGTGGCGCGCTGCTTCGCCCGTGCGCTGGGGACTTACGATGGGGACGCCTTCGTGCAACGGGCGGTGGCGGAACGCATGGCGCGCTTGTTGGGCGCATGCCCCGGTTTGCCCTTGGGAGGCCGGATATTTGAGTTCGGGTGCGGTACAGGGTTTTATTCGCAACTTCTGTTCCAACGTTTCCGTCCGGCCTGTTTTTGGATGAACGACCTGTGCCCGGAGGCGGAGGGCCAATGTTTCCGCCGTTTGGCGCAAGGCTTCCCGGAAAAAGGCGCGGGACTTCCCGGGGAAAGTGGCGGTGATTTCCGGGATAAGGGGTTGCGCTTCTTGGCGGGCGATGTGGAAGAAATGGAGCTTTCCGGCGGCTGGGATTTGATAACCTCTTGCTCCACGCTCCAGTGGTTGGGGCGCCCGGCACGTTTTTTGGCGCGTTGCCGCGATGCCCTGCGGGTAAGTGGGACGTTGGGGGTATCCACTTATGGCCCTGAGACGTTGCGGGAGATACGGCTCCTTGCGGGGGCAGGCTTGGACTACCGTTCCCTGATGGAGTGGGAGGCCATGCTGGAGTCGGCAGGCTTGCGTGTGGTTCACGCCGAGGGGGAAATGCTTTCTTGTACTTTCCTTTCGCCGCATGGCGTGCTCCGGCATCTGAAAAATACGGGCGTGACGGGTGTCCCCGCCCAAGGACGTCCATGGACTCCGGGACGCCTGCGCCGTTTTACGGAAGAATACCGTCGTCGGTTTCCAGCCCCCGGGCCGGGTAGGGGCGGGGAACTGCCGGTGGTTTTGACCTATCAGCCGCTGTATCTTGTGGCGCGGCGGGTCGATTAAAAATGACAGACTATGATGGAAAAAGGAAAAGTTTATTTCGTGAGTGGCATCGACACGGATGCCGGAAAAAGTTATGCTACTGGTTTTCTTGCGCGGGCGTGGAACGAACGCGGCATACGCACCATTACGCAGAAGTTTGTGCAGACGGGCAATGTGGGGCGCTCGGAGGACATCGAGCTGCATCGCCGCATCATGGGGACGGGACTGTTGGAAGAAGACCGGTCGATGCTTACCATGCCGGAGATTTTCTCTTATCCCGCCTCGCCGTTGCTGGCTTCGAAAATTGACAGGCGTCCGGTGGACTTCCGGAAAATAGAACAGGCTACGGAGACTTTGGCCATGCGCTACGACCGGGTTCTTCTGGAAGGGGCGGGCGGGTTGATGGTGCCTTTGACGGAAGAGCTGCTGACGATAGACTACATCGCGCGGCGTAACCTGCCGCTGATTTTCGTGACTTCCGGCAAGTTGGGCAGCATCAACCATACGCTACTCAGCCTGGAAGCCGTAAAAAGGCGCGGCATTGTCCTGCATTCGGTGTGGTATAATACTTATCCTCCCGAGGCGGATGCCGTCCTGCGGGAGGACACGTTTGGCTATTTGAAACACTATCTGGCCCGTGAATTCCCGCGGGTTCCGCTCGAAGTCTTGCCTGTCCTGGACGTTTGAAAAGGCGGGAGATGCTCTTCCTTGTGGTGGAAGCAGGGGAAAATACAGGCTCTGTTGTTGTCTTTCCCGAAAAGAATTTCTACCTTTGCAGCCTGAAAATGGGAAATCCCATGGTTCCGTAGCTCAGCTGGATAGAGCAACAGCCTTCTAAGCTGTGGGTCATGCGTTCGAATCGCATCGGAATCACAATATGAAATTCAAGGAGTTACGTAATATCGTAGCTCCTTTTTCCATATAGTATTTCACGGAAATAGATTTTGTTACGCCCCTTTTTGAATCCTTCTGGCCATCTATCGACCCAAATGGGGGCAGTAAATATTAGAGTAGTAGAATTATTACGATTCCCGTAAAGCCGATATGGCGGTAATGCGATATGTCTGGTTGGACGGGTTTAAGGGGCTTTTCTCAATTAGCCAGCCTCTTCAGGTTTAAGTTTCCCTTCCCCCTTTCCTGCCAAACGCCTTTATCTGTAATTATATAACGGTGAAAAATGTTTTCCCGGGTGGTTGTTTGCCATTTCCTGCTGGTTATTCCCATTGTAAATGGTTGCTTCCTGTGTAGGGTGGGGGAAAAGAAAACAGACGGGTAAAGGGCTTAGCCTATCCCGCCTGCTGTTATTTCCCTATTACCGTCCGTAATGGGTTGTTTTCACTTTCAGTTTCACGCTTTTTGGTAATTGGAAACTGTCTATGGTTGCGGAAGAAGAGGGATTCAAACCCCCGGTACGAACAAAGCCGTACAGCGGATTTCGAGTCCGCCCCATTCGATCACTCTGGCATTCTTCCTTTTTCGGTCGCAAAGGTAATGCTTTTTTGTTTACAGTTCCGCTTTTGGGGAATTATTTTTTCGGGTTTTCTTCCTTTTCCTACTTATGGATTGAAAAAAGCAGGGTCGGACTCTCTAATTTTATCCGTGATGATGTTTGTGGCAACCTCCGTGTCCGCCACAGCACTCCTCATGGCCTTCTTCATCATGATGCCCGTGGCAACCTTCATGCTCGCCACATCCGCTTTCACACCCATCGCATCCGCCATGTCCCCCGCAGCATCCACATCCGTCTCCTCGGAGCATGTTGAGTACACCGTTTACTTCGTCTTCCGTAGCAAGGCGCGCTTCTATTACTTTGCCCACGTATTGTAAGTCGTATCCTGCCAAGGGATAGTTCAAATCGACGGTGACCTTGTTGTCATCTATGGCCACTACCGTGGCCGGGAAACGATGTCCTTCGCTATCCATGAGGGGGATGATGGCGTTTTCGTATATTTGTTCTTTGTCGAAATGTCCATTGACTTCAAATGTTTTGCGGGGCAAGTCGATCACGCTGTCTTCGTCGCGTTCGCCATAGGCTTGTTCCTTGGGTATGATAAAATCGAACTTTTCGCCCTGCCGCCGGTCTTTGATTTGTTCTTCGAAGGCTTCGAGGACAAGCCCGATGCCCGTGATAAATTGGTAAGGGCGTACCAAAGTGGCTTCTTCGCGCAGGCTTTTTTCTCCGTCCGGGGCGATTGCGTAGAGTTTATACGCAACCATGAAAAATAAATTGGAAGTGTTTCCCATGACTCTCTCGGTATATATCGTTTTGTTTAGGCGGGCAAAGATACGAAATATAGCTGTAACACAAAAACAGCATGGTTCATGTTGCATATGGACAATGATGTTATAAAAGACAACGAAGGTAATGGGAATGATGGAAGGTTAGATGGAACTGTAGAATATTGATGTATATGTATTATAGTTAAGACTTGTTCTGGCAGTTAGGTTTCCTACAGGAGAAAAACTGTCAGATAAGATTTTGACTAATTCCTTATATATTACTATCAGTTTCCCCTGTTATTCCCAGCCCAGCGGTTCGATG
>CAYTPX010000048.1:0-10551 GCA_964439955.1 uncultured Bacteroidaceae bacterium
CCCCGGCCACCCCGCTTTGCGTGGCATCTTCGCTCTCGGAAACTGCTTGTGCCGCCATGATGGCGAAAAAGAAATCCGAAGCCCCGTCTGCGGAAGTATTGTTATTGTAGAGTTCGACGGCTTCCGCAATCAGGTTGTCAAGCTCGGTTTTATCGACGCCGTAGTAGACAAGCCTGATATTGTCAAGGTAGAGTTTTGCGCCATTTGCAGAGCCTCCCGTCGAGGTGGTGAACCCTACGCTGATTTTGCCCGGGGTGTTGTCCTCGTCCACTGTAAACCGCACGGCATAAGTACCCCACGTCCCTTGTTCAAAGGTCATCTGGGTACTGTATGTGGCTGTGCCTGATTCCGGTACGAACCCCGTGAAGTTGACTGCGATGCCGGTAGCCGAATTGGCATTGTAGGCATCATATTGCAATTCGTATGTGCCGCTCGGGAGGGTTACGTCTTGCGTGATGATGGCATCATCGCCCCATCCGGCGGACATGTGCAGGCAGGCACCCTCTGAACTGCCGTTGATGTCGGCAGAAGGGGGTGTCGTGCCGTTCAAGCCTTCGCTGGAGGCTGTTGTCATACCGTAGGGGGCGGTCGCGATTTGTACGGCGTTGTTGCTCATATCGACTTCTTCGGACCATTCGGGTATGTCGTAAATCCAGCCGTCACTACCCGTTGTCTGAAGTCCGGTCAATCGGGTAGCCGAGCTATTTTTAGTACCGTCCGAAATGAAAGTAATGGGTTCAGTGTCAAATCCTGCGTTCTTCAGGTTCGTGCTTGTCACGTCTTCTCCGTCTTGCGCGCACAGGGCGGGGGTAATGTGTAGCATTCCTGCGCCAAGGAGCGCGGCGCACAAGTAGTGTAATGGTTTGTTCATAGTAATAATGGTTGGTTATGATAAGTTTGTGAAGGTTTTGCTTTCCCGGGAAGCCTCCCTGCTTTCGGGCGGCAGTGCCGCATCGGGGGAAGGAAAGGCACGTGGCAAATATAAGAAAAGTTTCCACCTTTTCCTTTGTACAGGCTGTAAATTCCCCGGGAAAGGCTCGTTTTAACTATTGTTATGTTCCCGTCCCGTGCCCGCTGCACTCGGGTTCATTGTCTTGCCCGGCAAAGGGGAAAAGGGAAAGCCCCTGCGCTTTCTGGAAAAAGTGCGGGGGCTTCCTGTCGTTTCTGCGGGCGTTTTCCGCCGTCCCGTGCGGCGCTTCCCGGGGGAAGGGCAGGGGCGGGGCTTCCGCCCCTGCCGGGTTTGTGTCCCGCGGCCGCAAGGCCGGGGGAGGTTTTATTGTGCGATGACCACCTTCCCGTTGGCCACGTACTTGCCTGCGGGCAGGGCGACGAACTCACTGCCGCCTGCGCTGACGCGCACGGACTGGAGGAGCATGCCGTCGATGCTGTAGACGTTCACGGTGCAGTCCTTGGCGCTTTCGATGCGCAGGCCGCCGTCGGCGGTGTAGACGGTGATGTCTTGCGTGCGGTCGGCAAGGGCTTCCTCGATGCCGGGCAGGGCGGTGATGGTGCCGTCGCCGGCGTTAATGATGGAGAGCGTTTGCGGTGCCGACTGCGGGTCTTGGTCCACCGTGGCGAAAGCCTGGAAGGAGGCGATGGCCTGGATGCTGTCTTGGACGAATTCGCTGCCTTCCTTGTTGAGCGCGTAGTAGGTCTTCCCGTCTGCGGCGGGCAGGCTGTCGGACGCGCCACCGAAGTAACCGGTGAGGTTGTATTCACTTCCGGCCTGTTCCTGCAAGTCGGTGGCGGCGATGGCACTACCCGTGAAGGTGATGTCGCCGGGGATGTTGTAGAATGCCTCGTAGTATTCCTCGTCGTTGGGCACGAGCATCAGGTACGGCACGTTGGCCTTGATTTCCGTGGCGGGGCTGAGGTCGCCGTCTTCGTCGATGGCATAGAGCCAGAAGGGATGGGCGTTGGCCTCGTCCGTGTCGTCTACCCCGTCGTCAAAGCTGCCGTCCGTGACGGGAAGGAGCGTTATGGTGCTGCCATCCTTTACGGACGTAATGCTTTCCACGTCATAGGGGAGGCAGATGGTCTGCCATCCGCGTGAGTTTTCGTAGTTCGCGGTACTGTCTTCGCCATTGCTGAATGCCGCGCGGGTGTAGCTTGCAGATGTGGCAGCGTCCACGGTGGCATCGAACGGCTCTTGGTCGTCGAGGACAAGCGTTTGGTTGGTTTTTGTGAGCACTACGTTGTCGATGACGAGCCAGTTGCAATATGCCCCGGTTGCTTTGAGGCCTACTTCAAGAGTCCCGTCGGTCACCCTGACGTTTTCCACGGTGTAAATTTGGCTGTTGGGCGTGCTCCACGTGATGGGCACTGCCGTTTCCACGCCGTTGGCATAGAAGACCACGCCGGTTTTGTCTTGGCTTGAGCTGTTGGCTTCTTCATATACGGCAAATGCGGCGCACGACAAGGTATAAACGCCATTGGGCACGTCCGTGACGGCTTGGTAGATGGTGATATTCCGCTTGCTTCCGTCGTATCTGTCATTCCAGTGTTCAAGAGCCGTGCCGTCCATCCCCAAGTATTGGCCGCCGGAAACGTCGAGGGTCTGCCAATCTCCGTCCAGGCTGGTCTCCAGCTTCCACGCGGAAGCGTCCATGTCTTCAATGGTCATGTCGGCTTCTATGATAAACCGGGTCATGTCGCCGCTGATGATGAGGCTGGGGGATACTTCATCGTGTGCGGCCTTCAATGCCGCGATTTCCTCGCTAAAGTCGTCTTTTTCCGCGGCTTCATACGCTTCCCCGGCAGCCGAAACCGCACCGGTGAGGACTTCTGGCAAGCCGCCGAGGTAGTTTTCGGGGGCGTAGCTGTCGATAACGGCCTTAAAGGCGCTGTACACTTCGATGGAAGCCTGGGCGCTCTCGATGGCAGCCTTCAGTTCCTCTATCGCTTCCTCGAGCCCTTCGGGCGTGGATGCTTCTTCAAATGCGGTGATGGCCGCGTTGAGCGTGTCCAATACCGTGCCTTGCATCTTTTCCCCGGCCAAGGATTGGGCCTCGTCCATCAGCTCTTGGTAGTAGGGTTTGAGGTCTTCGGCATTGTTCCCCAAGTAGGCGAGCCGGAAATAGTCCGCGCGCGGGAAGTTGGACGTGCCGTTTTCTGCCACGACCCCTATTGTGAGTGTCCCTTCCTCCGTGACGAGGGCGCGGACCGTGTAGTCCCCTAATTCGCCGATGGCGGTACGTTCTTCATTGGCGACAAGGTAAAACCCGTCCCCGCCGTAGCGTCCGGCCGCGGTCAGCTCGTAGATGCCTTGCGGAAGCCCCGTGAGTTCTTGCGTTACGGAGAAGTCGGGGACCGTGCTGGTGCTGGACACCCAATATTGGAGGTATGCGGTACCGTCCCCGTAGTCCTCAAATTCATCCTCGCGGTTCGTGCGGATGCAGAATTCCGAGCTGGATGTGCCCGTCTTTGTCCAGCCCGTAAAGGTCTGGTCCCTGTCGCCGCTGTTTGTCTCGAACCCCGCATTGGCAATCAGGCTGCTCATGTCAAGCGGGTTTTCCTCGCTGGCGATTCCGAAGCGGAACTGCGCAATGGCTTCCTGGAGCGCGGCTATCGCCCCGGCCACCCCGCTTTGCGTGGCATTCACGTCATCGGAAACTTCTTGTGCCGCTTGGATGGCGGAATAAAAGTCCGAAGCCCCGTCTGCGGAGCTGTTGGCTTCGTAAAGTCCGGTGGCCTCCGCAATCAGGGAATCAAGCTCGGTTTTATCGACGCCGTAGTAGATGAGCCTGATGTTGTCTACCGCCAATTTCCCGTTGGAGGAAGCGCCGTTTGAGTTGCCAAGCAGGCCGATGCTGATGTAGCCCTCCGTGTTCTCTTCTTCTATGGTAAAGGAAACGGTACGCCGTTGCCATGAATCGGAAAAGGATGTCTCCGTGTCGTAAACGGCTGTGCCGGAATCGGGGACAAACCCGAAATAGTTGGCTTGGATGTTCCCGTCCGTGTATTGGTTGATGACCTCGTATTGTAATTCATACTTCCCTCCGGGCAGTGTGACCGCCTGCCCTAACTGGATGGTAGAGCCCCATGATCCGGACATCATGAAGACGGCCCCGTTGCTTTCCTCGTTTATGTCGCTGGCGGGGGGCTGGACTGAGTTAAAGACATCGGGGAGTGATGAGAAAGTGATGCCGTAGTTTACGGTGATGCACCGTCCCCAGCTGCCGATTGAGTTGGTGAGTGTCCAGGATTCCGGAAGATACATGCGTTCAGTCCCTGCCCACGACTCGTCGGTGGCGGTAGGGTTGTTGTCAAATCCTGCGTTCTGCAGGTACTTGTCCGTTACGTCGGTTCCTTCCTGTGCGCACAGGGGAGGTGTGGTGTGCAGCATGCCGGCGCCCAAGAGCGCGGCGCACAGGTAGTGTAATGTTTTGTTCATAATAATAATGGTTAGTTATGGTAAGTTTGTGAAGGTTTGGCTTTGCTGTTTGCCCGCCCGTGTTTTCTGGTATCGGCTGTGTGTGCCTGGGGATTCTAAGGCCGGGGAACGCCCGGAGGGGATTGTGCCTGTTGGCAGGCCGGGCTGGCGCTTTTCCCGGGAAGCCCCCGGCTTTCGGGCGGCAGTGCCGCATTGGGGGAAGGAAAGACGCGTGGCAAATATAGGAAAAGTTTCCACCTTTTCCTTTGGCCGGGCTGTAAATCCCCGCGGGAAGGCTTGTTTTTAACCATTGTTATGTTTCCGCCCCGTGCCCGCCGCGCCCGGGGGCATCGTCTTGTGCGGCGAGGGGGAAAAGGGAAAGCCCCTGCACTTTCCGGAAAAAGTGCAGGGGCTTTCTTTCGTTCCCGCCGGTGCTTTTCCCCCGGGGCGGAAAGGCTTCCGGGGCAAGTGTGCGGCGTAGGGCAAGGCGTGTGCCGCATCAGGGCTGCACAAAGCGCAGCGTGCCGATCCCGTCGATGTGGAGGAGGTAGACTCCCGTGGCGAGGTGGCTGGTGGAAATGTAGCCTTCGGCCTGCAGGTGTTGCTCCACGACGATTCCCGCGGGCGTGAGTATGCGGCAGGAGTAGCGGCTTCCCTCGGGCAGGACGATGCGTCCTTCCTCGATGCTCAGCCCTGCGGCCGTGATGGCGCTTATGCCGTCGGTGTATTGCAGCGGCAGGGAGTATTCCACCTCGCTGCTGTACCGCGTCTCCCCTTGCGTCTCCACTTTCAGGCGGTAGGTGGTTTGCCCGCTGCCCGCCTCGCTGAAGGGGAGCGTCACGCTGAAGCTCTCCGAGTCGTAGCGGCTGCGGTCCAGCTCGGTGTAGAGGGTTTGCCACTCGTCGGGGTTGTCTTCCGGCTTGTACTGGAGTACCAGACTGTCGGTAAGGTCTACGTTCGGGTTGGTGAACGTGAAGGTGAGCGTCTGTTCCGTCTCGTCGGCTTCCAGCCCGAGCTCCACGTCTTTCACCGAGGGCGTCCACCAGTGCGGGATATACTGCACGTCGGCGTTATAGGCGAAGGTCGATTTGTTGTCGCGGTAGACCTGCCCGGCGGGGGTCACCCAGCCGTCGTCGGTGTTTATCACTGCGCGGTAGTAGGAATCCCAGTTGTAAATCGAGTAACGCTCCACGTACCGGCACGTGTCAAGCACTTCGAGTATGGACACGATGGCCGCACGTTGTTGTTCGAGCTTCGCGCTGTATCCGTCCGGCCAGCTCTCGGTTGTCCAGCTTGCGCCGTTGTTCCATTCCGTAATCCAGATGGGGCGTTTCGTGGTTTCGTAGATGGTTTTCAGCTGTTGGTACCAGGCGCTGGCGTTGGCCATCTCGTTGGTTCCCCAGTAAGCGTGGATTGCCACGAAGTCGCAGCGGTAGGCCATGTCGTCCACGTGCCCTATGTATTGGTAAAGCCACGACATGTCGGTGGGCGAAGGCGAGCCGATGCGCATGCCGCTCTCTTGGAAGTCGGGCGTGAGGGTGCAGGCCGTCCATGCGCCCGTGGTGCCGCCGCAGGTGCACTTGTCCGAGGTGTGCTGTTCCGAGTGCTCAGGCTCGTTGATGCCCAGCACGTGGGTGCTCTCCTCCAGTGCGTTGATTTGGCTCCACGAAGGCCAGTAGCGGTGCTGCTTGATGGGTATGTATTCTGTGTCTTCCGTGGTGGAACGGTCCGCGCTCCATGTGTAGAACCACGTGGCGCGCATCTTGAGGCACTCCTCGGCTATGGAGCTGTTGCTGTTCGTGCTGCACCATCCTTTCTTCGACACATAGTTCCATTTCCTGATGTGTATGGATGAAATCCGCCCGTCGAGCGCGGCAGGCAGTTCGGGGAAGAGCAGGTCTTCGTGGTCGGCCACGAAGACGCGGCTGTATCCCGCCCCGTCGGCGTCGGAGGCAAGGCAGGCCATGTATCCGCGGCGCAGGATGAAGCTGCGGCAGGAGTTGGCGTCCGATTCCAGGTTGTGCTTCCCTAACCCGTAGGTCATGGCATCGCCGCCATAGAGCTGCCCGGTGTAGGCCTCGAAAGGCTCGTAGCTGTCCCCGTGGGGTATGAGGACGCCGCCGTTCAGGTATATGGCCACCCGGCAGTTCTCGTTCTTCACCGCTTGCTCCCCGTCGATGGTGATGAAGCCGAGGGTGGAGCTGATGACTTCGGAGGGCAGGGTGTTGTCGAAGATGATCCAGGCGTCCCCGTCGGTGATGTTGAAGGAGCCCGACTCGATGGGCGAGTCTTCACGTTCGATGTGCAAGTCCACCGGCGTGTCGAGCGTGGCGTTCTGCCCGCGCGCGAAGTACACGTACCGTTCCGCGCGGCCATACTTGTTGTAGATTACCCCGCCGGGAGCCACGGCTTCCGTGGAGCTTACGATTTCCGGCATGACCGCGGCGTAGTAGTCCTTGCCGACCAGTGTCCACCCGGCTTCCCCGGAGCTGCTGGACGAGCTTGTGCCCGAGAGCTCGAGGGCTACGGATGCCACGAGTTGTTCGCCGGCATAGACGGTAACGTCCTCGGACGTGAAGACGAAGCGCCATGCGGCCCCGTAAAAGTCCTGCGTGAGGTTGTCGAAAGTGGCGGCGCTGTCCCCGTCAACCAGCAGCGCTTTTGCGGTGAAGGTGAAGCGCGTCTCGCGGCCCAGCGCGTTGCGCACGACCATTCCTGCCGCGGCATCGTCCGAGGTGAGCTGCACCTCGTTGAGCGCGAGGGTAAAGGTTTCGCCCGTGGGGAAGGCCATGGAGGTGAAAGAGAGCTCCTCCTCGTTGGCCGAACGGAATTCGTCGATGGCCGTTTGCAGCGTCTCCAGCGCGCTGGAGAGCACCGCCTCGTCGTCAAGGGTGGCCGTGTCGTAGGCGGCTTGCGCCTCGGCGACGGCTGCTTGCAGGGCGTCCTTCAGCTCATCGTCGGGGTAGGCCGGGTCGTCCAGCAGGGAGGTTGCCTCCTCGATCAGCTCGGCGAGCCCCAGCCGGTAGAGGGCGTCGCGGGCCTCGTCGAGGGGGAATTCGGCTTCGGTGAGCTGCCAGGTACTGTACGTGCCCAGGCTTTTGTCGGTAAAGACGCTGATGTACGTGCTCTCGTCGTTGCCCTCGTCGCAGCCTAGGTAGAGCCCGTTGTTGCGGTTGCATAGCCACCCGTCGTACCCTTCGCCTATGGTCCAGAGGGCGCGGTTGCCCACGTCGTCGGGCGAGCCGGTGAAGGTCGTGCTGTACGTGCCGGAGCTGGCCAGGTAGGCGCCGCTGCTCTTCTGGCGCAGGCGGTAGTAGCCGTCGCTGGTGGCCTCGGCCACGAACACGTAAGTCAGCGAGTCGTTCGTCCCCTCCGCCGAGATTCCGGGCGTGGAGGCGTCGTCCTTCTGCCCGAGCAGGCGGGCGTAGGCCGTATGGTAGATGCGGTATTCGCCACCGTCGTAGAGCTGGTTGGTGGCACGGCGCAGGGGGCTGAACGCCTCGGTGTCGAAGCTGACGGCCCCGCCCGCTACCGCGGCCTCCGACTCCCCGGGGGCGATGGCTTGCAGGGTGAGCGTGTTGTAGTCGCCTTCCATCTCCACGAGGCACACGCGGTCGAGGTGGACGATGCCGGATCCCCCGGTGCAGAGGAAGCCGATGTAGGCCTGTCCTGCCAGCGAATCGGGCACGGTGAAGTCAAAGCTGTACGTGGCCAGGGTCTGGCGCACGGAGGGGGCGGTCCATTGCTCTTGGAGCAAGTCCCACTGCCCCGGCTCGGTGCCGACCACCACGGAGTAGGTCTTCCCCAAGTCGTTGGTGTGCGACAGGGCTTGGAACTCCACTTGGTAGCGGCGGCCTCCCTCCAAGGGCTGGCGCAAGGCCGAGTAGACGGCGCTCCCGCTGGAGGCGCTGAAGCCGCCCGCCCCGTCTTGGCGGAACATGAGGGCGGAGTTCCCCTCGCGGCCGTTGGCGTAGAGCGTGTCGCCCCGGTTGCAGCGCACGCCCATGGCCTGCTCCTCTATGGGGTTGGCGTTGAGCAAGTCCCACCCGGCGGGCCAGAACTTGTAGGTATCGCCGTCATCGACGAGCACGACCCCCTCGGTTTCGAACCCGGGGTTCTCCACCAAGTTGCGTTCATCGTAGATGCCGCTCCCCTCCAGGTCGCGCTGTGACCAGATGCCGGGCGCGGCCGGGGCTGCCAGCAGCTGCAGGGGAAGGCTCTGGAGCAGGCTGTCGCCCCGGTAGAGGTAGGCATGGGTGGTGGTGGCGGCCAGCCGGTATGTGGCGGCCTCGGGGGCGAGGGGCAGGCTGAGCTGCGTGCCCCGTCCGTCGGTGTTGGTGGCAAAGAGGTTGAGCGTGGCAGCCGGGGTGGCCGAGAGCGAGGCGAATTCCACGCTGAACGCCCCGTCGGCGTAGTAACCGTAGGGTCGGGTTTCCCAGACGGGGAGCGTGTCGCCGGCAGGGACTTGCAGGGTGAAGCCCTCGGCCAGCTGCGTCTTGAGGCTGTCACGGTAGGGCAAGGGGTCGGTTTGTGCCCCGGCCGGGAGCGCGAGCGCCGCCAAGGCGAAAAGGGTAAGGAAATGTTTATGCATAACCAGGTAAGCGTATAGGATTAGAAACTTGTTTGTTTTTAGACATAAAGCGGCGGCCGCTTGGGGAAAGTCCCCAAGGGGCCGCCTTGAGGGGGTGGCGGCAGGCGGCGGGGCCTGCCTGCCGGTTATGGGTGTGGCAGTGCCCTCCTATTTAAGGTTGAAGAAGTTGGTCTTCGTTACGCCCGGTGTCGAGGGAGTGGTGTCTTGGCTAATTTTATTGCTACCCGCAAAAATGGTTCCTTCGGTCTGCATTTTGATGATTTCACACTGGGGTTTCTGATATTTCTTTTTCATGATGGGGTAAAAAGTTATGAGGTTTGATTAAAAAAGCCTTGGTAGATTCTGCGGGAAGCGCGGGCGTTTTCCGCCGCCCTGTGCGGCGCTTCCCGGGGGAAGGCAGGGGCGGGGCTTCCGCCCCTGCCGGGTTTGTGTCCCGCGGCTGCAAGGCCGGGGGAGGTTTTATTGTGCGATGACCACCTTCCCGTTGGCCACGTACTTGCCTGCGGGCAGGGCGACGAACTCACTGCCGCCTGCGCTGACGCGCACGGACTGGAGGAGCATGCCGTCGATGCTGTAGACGTTCACGGTGCAGTCCTTGGCGCTTTCGATGCGCAGGCCGCCGTCGGCGGTGTAGACGGTGATGTCTTGCGTGCGGTCGGCAAGGGCTTCCTTGATGCCGGGCAGGGCGGTGATGGTGCCGTCGCCGTCGTTAAAGATGGAGAGCGTTTGCGGTGCCGACTGCGGGCTTTGGCTCACCGTGGCGAAAGCCTGGAAGGAGGCGATGGCTTGGATGCTGTCTTGGACGAATTCGCTGCCTTCCTTGTTGAGCGCGTAGTAGGTCTTCCCGTCTGCGGCGGGCAGGCTGTCGGACGCGCCACCGAAGTAACCGGTGAGGTTGTATTCACTTCCGGCCTGTTCCTGCAAGTCGGTGGCGGCGATGGCACTACCCGTGAAGGTGATGTCGCCGGGGATGTTGTAGAATGCCTCGTAGTATTCCTCGTCGTTGGGCACGAGCATCAGGTACGGCACGTTGGCCTTGATTTCCGTGGCGGGGCTGAGGTCGCCGTCTTCGTCGATGGCATAGAGCCAGAAGGGATGGGCGTTGGCCTCGTCCGTGTCGTCTACCCCGCCGTCAAAGCTGCTGTCCATGATGGGAAGGAGCGTTATGGTGTTGCCGCCTTTTACGGACGAGATGCTGTCCACGTCGTAGGGGAGGCAGATGGTATGCCATCCGCGCAGCACGGAGTGGTTCACGGAACTATTCCCCTCGTTGCTGAACGCCGCGCGGGTGTAGGAGACTGTTTGGCTTTCCAATGCGTAGGGGGCGTTGAACTTATATTGCCCGTCGAGCACCAGCGCATCAACTTCTGCACCGTAAATGACGGTATTGGGGTTTGTCGGGCTGATATTTCCGCTGACGCTGGCTTCTGTCAGGTCGAGCGAGGTAACGTCCGCGGTCAGATAGTCGTTCAGTTCGTCCGCGGAAATAGAACCTTTGACTACCAAGTGGCTCTCGCCTTCGATGGAGGACTTGCCGTAGTAGTATAACTTGAAGTTATCGGCACGGAAATTGCCATAGAGGTTGTCG
>CAYTPX010000049.1:0-10214 GCA_964439955.1 uncultured Bacteroidaceae bacterium
AATTCCTTGCAAAAATCATCCGCCATACAATAAATCTCCGTAACTTTAGACTCCGAGAACATAGTGATAATCGCTTAAATGTTATAATTGAGCACTATAAATTTAATGCTTTTATCGCTATGTTCCTATTTCTCAGCAAAATATTTATTCGCTTATATCGAACTCACGTTAATAAAATCCCCCAAACACCCCGCCTCCTCCCCCGCTTTGCATCCATTTTTCCCTTGCCCCGCCTGCACCAATGCCCGCATGGGATACCCGCCCATTCCCCCATTCCCGCGCGACGCCGCCCGCCCTTTCACCGGAAAGCGCAGGCGTTTTCCCGGCTTTCCCCCGCCCCTTTCCCCAAAAAGGGGCAAGCCCCGGCGGGGAGGGGGTAGCCGCACGCGGCGAGGAACGTGTTAAAAAATGCTGTTCCTATGGGCGGTATGCGGCCAAAGTTTATCTTTGTAGGCATCCCCCTCCCGTGTGAAGGACGGCCCGGCAGGCCTGCCGTACGGAGTCCGCACAAGGCGCGGCCTGCACCGCCCGCGCACCATCCCGGAGAAAGGAGGGGCACGATGACGGCACTACCCCAATAAACAACAACAATAGACATGGACATGAAGGAAAAGCTACAAACCGCCGCCCTGCTCGCCTGCACGGGACTCCTCTACCCCGCCGGGGCGGCCGCGCAGACGTACCGCTGGTACACGACCACCGAGAGCGAGGCCTGGAAAGAAGCCCGGCTGGAACTGCGGGAAAGCACCCCCGGGCGGGAATCTCTGCTCCGCGTGGCGGGCGGGGAGGAAGGCACGGAGTTCAAGGCATGGGGCACTTGCTTCAACGAACTGGACTGGGACGCGCTCAACCTGCTCGGGCGCGAGGCGCAGGAAGAGGTGATGGCCAACCTCTTCGCCCCCGGCGGGGACTTGCGCTTCACGCGGGGCCGCATCTCCATGAACGCCAACGACTACGCCCGCGACTGGTACAGCTGCGACGAAGTGGCGGGCGACTTCCAGCTGAGGCACTTCAACATCGAGCGCGACAAGCGGGGCATCATCCCCCTCATCCGCGCCGCACAGCGCTACAACCCGGGACTCACCTTCTGGATGTCGCCCTGGAGTCCGCCCACGTGGATGAAGATAAACAACGACTACCCGGTGCTCAGCAGCCCCTACAACCGCCAAGACCCGCGGAAGGACTACCTGCTCTACGACGCCGTGGGGGAGGTGGACGCCGACGAGGTGAAGATTGCGGGGCAGCGCCCGGGCAAGTTCCCGGGGCGGCTGGCAGCCAACGACTACATGATACAGGACCCGCGCTACCTGCAAGCCTACGCCGACATGTTCTGCCGCTTCATCGAACTCTACCGTGAACAGGGCGTGCCCATCGACATGGTAATGTACCAGAACGAGGCGTACAGCTACACGCCCTACCCGGGCTGCGCCTGGACGGCGGAAGGTACCATACGCTTCAACCGCGACTACCTCGCCCCCACGCTCAAGGCGCGGCTGCCCGGGGTGAAACTCTACTTGGGGACGTTCAACACGAACCGGCTGGACTACGTGCAGAAAATCATCGACGGGCTGGAAGGCTGCGGCATCGAGGGGCTCGGCTTCCAGTGGGAAGGCCGCGAGAACCTCGTGGACATACGGCGCGGCTACCCGGACTTGAAACTCGTCTCCTCGGAGAGCGAATGCGGCAACGGCTCGATGGACTGGGCCGCGGGCGAACACACGTTCCACCTGCTCGCCGACTACGTGGGGAAAGGGTGTGAAGAATACTTCATCTGGAACTTCATCCTGGCCGACGACGGCGAAAGCCCCTGGGGCTGGAAGCAAAACGCCCTCATACAGGTGGACAGCAAGACGCGCCGCCACCGCTACACGGCAGAATACTACGCCGTGAAGCACTTCTCCCACCTCGTCCCGCCCGGCAGCCGCATGCTGGCCTACAAGCCGAAGGAGGAGGGAGGGGGCACGATGCCGATAGTCGTGTTCCGCACGCCGGAGGGGAAATACGTGGTGGTGGCCGGGAACTTCGCCAGCACGCCGGACACGCTGCGCGTGGAACTGGGCGGGCGGTGCCTGGAGGCCGAGCTGCCGCCCCACTCGTTCCACACGTTCGCGGGGGAATGACCGCGCCGGGAAATCCCGGGAAGCCCGGGCCACGGGAAAAACGGCAGGGGGAGACAATCCATCCCCCTGCCGTTTTTTTCGGGCCGAAGCGTCACAGGTTTGTAACACGCGCTACAAAACGGGGACAAACCGGTTACAATTCCCCCGCCAAGGCACGGCAGGAGGCCCGTTTCCAACCGCGCCCCATATCTTTGCTGCCGCAAAAGACAGAAAAACCCTATGCCCGGGAACGCATTTGCCCCGGGACTTACCCAATCAACACTCTGTACAAATGGACAAAAAACAACGGACGAAAAGCAGGAAACCATTCCTCACCTTCTGCCTGCTCCTGGCCTTCGCGGGCACGCCGCCCGCCCTCTTGGCCCAGCGCGTCAAGGGCAGCGACACGGTGCTCCCCCTCACGCAAGAAGCCGGCGAAGCCTTCCTGAGGAAACACCCCAAGGCCAGCATCACCGTCACCGGCGGGGGCAGCGGGGTCGGCATCTCCGCATTGCTGGAGGGCGTGACAGACATCGCCATGGCCTCGAGGCGGATCAAGTTCAGCGAACAGATGAAGCTGCGCAAGGCCAAGCAAAACGTAGAAGAGGTCATCATCGCATACGACGCGCTGGCCGTCATCGTCAATCCCGGCAACCCGGTTTCACGCCTGACCCGCGCCCAACTGGAGGACATCTTCCGCGGGAAGATAACCAACTGGAAGGAAGTGGGCGGGCCGGACCGCAAGATCGTGGTCTATTCGCGCGAGACTTCGTCGGGGACATACGAGTTCTTCAAGGAAAGCGTCTTGGGCAACAAAAACTACATGGGCAGCATCCTTTCCATGCCAGCCACGGGGGCTATCATACAGTCCGTGAGGCAGACCCCCGGTGCTATCGGATACGTGGGACTGGCCTACCTCAACCCGCACGTGAAGGCCGTCTCCGTATCTTACGACGGCGGCGGTTACTATCCCCCCACGGTGGAAAACTCCATGAACGGGAAATACCCCATCGTGCGCCCCCTCTACTATTACTACAACACGAAGGACGAACAAGCGGTACGCCCCTTCATCGACTACCTCCTCTCCCCGGAAGGGCAGAAGCTCGTGGAGGAAAGCGGGTTCGTCCCCTTGAAGAAATGAAATAGAAACCCTCCCCGGAAGAAAAGAATATGAACCTCAAGCATTTTTGTGAACTGGCGGTACGCCGCGTGCTGACCGTAAGCGGCTTCACCACGAGCGTCGTAATCCTCCTCATCATCACGTTCCTCTTCGCAGAAGCAGCCGGGCTGTTCCGGCACAAAGTAGTGGAGGAAGGATACGTGCTGGCCGTAAACAAGGAAAACCCCGTAAGGTCCCTCTCGGCCGAGCAAATCAAACTGGTGTTCGACGAAGAAGTCTCCAACTGGAATGAGCTGGGCGGGATTGACTGCCCCATCACCACGTTCCGGCTGGAACAGCTCCCCGGGCTTTACACGGAAGAGCAACTGGGCGCCAACTACGAGAACGCCGGGCACTGCATTGCCGAACAAATCGGCAAGGACAAGGGGATGATAGCTTTCGTCCCCGAAGACCTGGTAAAAGATGAAACAGGCATCCGCCTGCTCGACGGGCGGAACATCAAAGCGGGCGACGTCCTTCTCGGAAAGGAATGGTTTCCCACCGCCACCCCCTCGCCCCTCTTCGGCATACTGCCCTTGGTGGGCGGCACGCTGTGGGTAACGGCCTTCGCCATACTCATCGCGCTCCCGTTCGGGCTGGCCGTGGCCATCTACCTCTCGGAGGTGGCCGACGGACGGATCCGCCAAGTACTCAAGCCGGTCATCGAGCTGCTCAACGGCATTCCCTCCGTAGTGCTCGGCTTCTTCGGCCTGGCCGTGGTCGTCCCTTTCCTCCAAGGGACGTTCGGCCTGCCCGTGGGCGAGACCGGGCTGGCCGGTAGCCTCATCCTGGCCCTCATGGCGCTCCCGACGATCATCACCGTAGGCGAAGACGCCATGCGCGGCTGCCCCGACACGATGCGCGAAGCCAGCCTGGCGCTGGGCGCAAGCCGATGGCAGACGATCTGCAAGGTGGTCGTCCCCTACTCCATATCGGGCATCACCTCGGGCGTGGTGCTCGGCATCGGGCGCGCCGTGGGCGAGACGATGGCCGTGCTGATGGTGACGGGAAACGCGACCGTCATGCCCACGAGCATCCTCGAGCCTTTGCGCACCATCCCGGCCACCATCGCCGCGGAACTGGGCGAAGCGCCCGCCGGGGGCGCGCACTACCAGTCGCTCTTCCTGCTGGGCGTAATCCTGTTTTTCATCACTTTCTTCATCAACCTCTGCGTGGAATACATCTCGTCGCGCAACAAACGCTGAAAAGCCCCACGGCGCTTTCCCCCGGAAGCGCCGCCGCAAATCCGGGGCCTACGCGGCACTTTCCACCAAAAGACTTGCACCAATTAAGGCAATGAACATACCACACTACCCTTCCGATTATGCTTCACGAAAGAAGCGGACGGAGCAATTCTTCTTTTTCCTCTTCCGCCTGCTGGGCGGGCTGGTAGCCCTGTCGCTGTTCGGCATCCTGGGCTTCATCATGGCCAAAGGCGCCGGCGTGCTCAGCTGGGAGTTCCTCACCTGCCCGCCCAAGGACGGCATGACCTCCGGGGGCATCTTCCCGGCCATCGTCGGCACGCTCTGCCTGATGGCAGGCAGTGCCTGCTTCGCCTTCCCCGTAGGTATCATGAGCGGCATCTACATGAACGAATACGCCCGGAAAGGGAAACTCGTGCGCTTCATACGGATGATGACGAACAACTTGGCGGGCGTCCCCTCCATCGTGTTCGGGCTCTTCGGGATGGCACTCTTCGTAAACTACCTGGGCTTCGGCGACAGCATACTCGCCGGTTCGCTCACGCTGGGACTGCTGGCGCTCCCCATCGTGATACGCACCACGGAAGAAGCCTTGGCAGACATCCCCGGCCATTTCCGCGAAGGCTCGCTGGCCTTGGGCGCCACCAAGGCGCAGACCATCTGGCACGTCATCCTGCCCATGGCCATGCCCCGCGTCATTACCGGCCTCATCCTCTCGCTGGGGCGCGTGTCCGGGGAGACGGCGCCCATCCTCTTTACCTGCGCGGCCTACTTCCTGCCGAAACTCCCCGAGAGCATCTTCGACCAATGCATGGCGCTGCCCTACCACCTCTACGTGGTCTCGACGAGCGGGACCGACCTGGAAGCCCAACAGCCCATCGCCTACGGGACGGCGCTGGTGCTGATCGTCATCGTACTCCTCATCAATCTCTTGGCAAACGCCATGAGGAAATACTTCGCAAACAAAATAAAGACAAAATAATGAGCAAGTTAGATGTAAAAAACGTGAACTTCTATTACGGAGACTTCCACGCATTGAAGAACATAGACATGGCGGTCGAGGAGAAAAACGTCGTAGCCTTCATCGGCCCCTCTGGCTGCGGCAAATCGACCTTCCTGCGCCTTTTGAACCGTATGAACGACCTTGTTCCCGGGGCGCGGCTCACCGGGGAGATATGCATCGACGGGGAAAACATCTACGACCGCAGCGTCCGCATCGACAAGTTGCGCAAGAACGTGGGCATGGTCTTCCAGCGGCCCAACCCCTTCCCCAAGAGCATCTTCGAGAACGTGGCCTACGGCCTGCGCGTCAATGGCATCAAAGACAAGGAGTTCATCGAGTCGCGCGTGGAAGAGACGCTGCGCGGCGCCGCCCTCTGGGACGAAGTCAAGGACAAGTTGAAGAAATCGGCCTTCGCCCTCTCCGGCGGGCAACAGCAACGCCTGTGCATCGCACGCGCCATGGCCATATCGCCCTCCATACTGCTGATGGACGAACCGGCATCGGCCCTCGACCCCATTTCCACGGGCAAGGTGGAAGAGCTCATTTGCGACCTGAGCAACAAGACAACCATCATCATCGTCACGCACAACATGCAGCAGGCCGCCCGCGTCAGCAGCAAGACGGCGTTCTTCTACATGGGCGAGCTCATCGAGTTCAACGACACCAAACGCATCTTCACCGCGCCGGAGAAGCAAACAACGCAGAACTACATAACCGGCCGGTTCGGCTAAACGGACTAAAAAACAGCAAAAAAACATGGTAAAATTCGTAGATTCCAAGTTAGAGTACCTCAAGAAAGAGGTAAACGAGATGTGGACGCTTGTCTACAACCAAATAGAACTGGGCAAAACCGCCGTGCTGGGCCTCAACCGGGAACAGGCCGACACCATAATCACGCGGGAGAAGCGTGTCAATTCCTTCGACCTGAAGATAGACAGCGACGTGGAAGACTTCATCGCCCTCTACAATCCCGTGGCCATCGACCTGCGCTTCGCACTTTCCGTGCTGAACATCAACAGCAACCTCGAGCGCATCGGCGATTACGCCGAAGGCATGGCGCGCTACGTCCTGCGCAATGAGAACACGCCGATTGACAAAGTGCTGTTCGCCGACCTCCGGCTGGAAGAAATGTTCAACCAAACGCTCTACATGCTTTCGGCCGCACAGAAAGCCTTCCGGGAAGACGACATCGGGCTGGCCAAAAGCGTACTCGAACAGGACAACTTGCTGGACGAAATCAACGCGGACTCGACCCGGACACTTGCCAATTATACCGTCGAACACCCGGAAATGGCCAAACAATGCTTCGAACTGACCAGCGTCTTCCGCAAGCTGGAACGCACGGGCGACCACATCAGCAACATGATTGAAGAGATAGTCTTCTACGTCAATGCAAAAGTCTTGAAGCACAGCAAGAAGAACATCCAAGGACAATAGCCGCGACCTTCCCCGCCACAAGGCAACCCTCCCCCACATGCTACCTGCCGCCGCCCCCGGCGGGAAGCGTGGAAGGCGACGCCGGGCCCTGACGCCCGGCGTCTTTTTCCATGGCACGCACGCCCGTCCCCGCGCACCCCTCCAAGGCTTCATGCAAGGCACTCTCCACCCCCATGCGGGGCTTCACGGGAAAAGCCCCGGCACTTCCCGGCCTTTCCCGGGAGGCTTTCCCCGGAAAAAGGCATCCCTCCCGCCCCGGGCATCCACCGTACCCGCTTGAACGCCCCGTCTCTAAAAAGCAGGGCATTGAAGGATTATCAAAGAAAATCCCTATCTTTGCCGCACATATACCGTATTTTCCCAAGAAAAATGGCATCCTTCAACACCCAACCCAAGCATACCGCCCCCCAAGCCCCCGGCAGCGCGCCGCACGAGGAAAATCCCATGCAGGAAAAGTCCTTGAAGAAGCGGGCCGTCGCCTGCGCCATCGTCCTCGTGCTCTACCTCGCCTTCCTCGTCTGGATAAGGAGCTGGTGGGGACTGCTGGCCGTCCCCTTCATCTTCGACGCCTACATCACCAAACGGATTCCTTGGACTTGGTGGAAGAAAAGCAAGAACCCGGCCTTGCGCACCCTTATGGGCTGGGTAGACGCCATCGTGTTTGCCTTGGTGGCCGTCTACTTTGTCAATATCTACTTCTTCCAAAACTACCAAATCCCCACCTCCTCGCTCGAGAAGTCCCTGCTCGTGGGCGACTACCTCTTCGTGAGCAAGATGAGCTACGGGCCGCGCGTGCCGAACACCCCCCTCTCCATGCCCCTGACGCAGCATACCCTGCCCGTGCTGGACTGCAAGTCCTACATCGAACACCCGCAATGGGGCTACAAGCGCGTGCCCGGTTTCGGAACGCCCCAACGGGGCGACATCGTCGTTTTCAATTTCCCCGCGGGCGACACCGTCGCACTGGGCTACCAACAGATGGACGTCTATTCGCTGGCCTATGAGGTGGGGCGGCAAATAAGCGGCAACCTCATCCAAATCAACCCCGACAGCCTCACGCCCAAAGAACGCCACCTCTATTATTCCCTCATCTACTCCTCGGGCATGAACTTCATCCGGAACAACCCCCAGACCTACGGAAAAGTCACGACACGCCCGGTGGACCGGAGGGAAAACTACGTGAAACGCTGCATCGGGCTGCCCGGCGACAACCTGGAAATAAGGGATGGCGAGGTTTTCATCGACGGGCAACGGCAGAAGATGCCCGCCGAGGCGCAATTCACCTACTTCGTCTGGACCGAAGGCCCCTTGGACGAACAAATCCTGCGCGACCTGCACATCAGCCGCGAAGACGCCGCCCACTACGACCCGAAGCAATCGCTCTACATCCTCCCCCTCACGGCGGAATCCGCAGCCAAGCTGCAAGCCATGGCGCCGCAGGTGAAGCAAGTGAGACGCCTGACCGACCGCGAAGGCGGGGGCGACGTCTACCCCTTGAACATGAACTCCCACTGGGGGCGCGACAACTACGGCCCGATCCACATACCTAAAAAAGGGGAAACCATAGCCCTCACGCTGGAAAACCTCCCCATCTACGAACGCCCCATCGCCGCCTACGAGGGAAACCGCCTCGAAGTGCGTGACGACGGCCTCATCTACATCAACGGAGAACCAAGTGACTCCTATACGTTCAAGATGGATTACTACTGGATGATGGGGGATAACCGGCACAACTCCCTTGATTCCCGCTATTGGGGGTTCGTCCCCGAAGACCACATCGTGGGCAAACCCATCGTCGTCTGGCTCTCGCTGGACAAGGACCGCGGCTGGCTGGACGGACGGATACGTTGGAACCGCTTCTTCAAATGGGTCGATGACATACGATGACTGTGCCCCGCTCCATAAAACGCTGGGCCATTGCCCTGCTGGCCGCGCTTGCCGTGGCAGGGCTGGTGCGCGTTTTTGCGATAGCCACGTTCCGCCTGCCTGACGGACGCCTCGTCGTCGTCAACCGCTGGAGCTACGGGCTGCGCCCGCCCCTGCCCTCCTTATTCGGCTATGGGAGGCTCGGCCACGAAACCGGCATGGCCAAGGGCGACCGCGTGGCTTTCGACAGCCCGTTGGAGGACGCGGGGAACAGGACGCGCCAGATATTCGTGGGCTATTGTGCCGCGGGGCCGGGCGATACCGTAAGGCTGAAAGGCGGCACGTTCCCCATCCCCCGAAAAGGTGAGCCCGCGGAAATCACCCCCGCCAACCGCGCCGTCCTGCAAGAAGCACTGCAACGCTACGAAAATACACAAGCCCTCACCGGCCCCGACGGACGCCTCTACATAAAAGGGATGCCCATCAAGAAAATACGCCTCACGCATGACTACTACTGGATGCAGACCCCCGACCAGTTTCCCCTGCTCGACTCGCGGACATTCGGGCTCGTGCCCATGGAGTTGGTCATAGGCCGCATCATCCGCTAACCCCACCCCACAAGAGAAACAAACTCAAATAAATACCGCAATGAGAAAGATTTCCTTTTATGCTACCATGCTGTTGTGCGCAACATGCTTCACCGCATGCGGGGACGATGACAACGATTTCATGACCATCACCGAGTCCATCACACTCCCCATGGACGAACTTACCCGCAGCCTACCCGCAGGTTCTTACACGAGCACCTCATCGTCCAACACGTTCGTAGCCACCGTGAACACGCAAAACGGCACCATCACAGCCCAACACGTGGGCACGACCGTCATCAATGCCGTCAATCCCAACGTACACTATATCTACAACCTGACCGTAACACCCTCACGAACCTTTTTTACCGACTTGGGAGAATTCCTCGGGAAGACGGAACAGCAAATAAAGAACCTGGCCAACTTGCGCAACAAGGCTTCCAATGGGCGCGACTCCCTCTACTACCCGATTGCCCTCGAAGAGCAGATAGCCATCCGCTACAACAGCGAGGGGAAAATGTACTACGGCATGCTCTACTTTGACACGGACGTCGCACAGTACATCACCAAACAACTCAACGAATACTACGGGGAATATGGCAGTGAAAACGGATATACCATATACATCAACGCCGCGGACTATACGGATGCCACCATCGTCGTGGCCCGCAAGCTCGTCAATGGCATGGACCGCCTGCTGTACCTCACCCCCGAGACCTATGACCTCATCGGCGACCTGTCCGACCTGTTCGGGCAGTAAACTCCCATACGCCAGGACCCCGAAGAAATGAATCTGCCCGATACCACCCGCGCGGAATGAGGTTTTCCGACCCCGACATTCTAAGTTACTATATAAAAATT
>CAYTPX010000050.1:0-10068 GCA_964439955.1 uncultured Bacteroidaceae bacterium
CTTTCCCCGAAAAGGCACAAGCCTCCGTCCGGAAAGCGCAAGGGCTTTCCGGACGGAGCGGCAAGGCTTCCGCTACCGGAGAAGGGCGCTCAAGAGGAAGCCCGCCGAAAGCAGCAGGGCGAAGACGAAGATATTGCACCCCGTCTGCCCCAGCACTTCATTGAGCGCGCGGCCGCGGCGGATGCGCACCATGCGCCGCCAAGCGCGGACATGCAACAGCAGGTAGGCCTGGGGCAACAACGCGGCCCAAGGATAGCCGCCCAAGGCAAAAGCCAAGCTGAACCAGCAAGCCGAAAGACCCAGCACCAGATAGAGATAAAGCCCGAAGCGCCCGCCGAAACGCACGATGAGGGTACGCTTCCCGTGCGCACGGTCTTGCCCACAGTCGCGGTAGTTGTTCAAGACGAGCAGCGTATCGACCACCGCCCCGCAGAGCAACGAGGCTAGGAGGGCATCGCCGCTTACCCGCCCGACTTGCACCCAATAGGTAGCACACACGGGCACCACGCCGAAAAACACGAGCACGAGGGCATCGCCCCAGCCGTGGTAGGACAAAGGATACGGCCCGGTGGTATAGAAGTAGGCGCCCACGACGCAAGCCGCGCCTACGAGCAACAGCGGCCAGCCCGCATAAGCCAACGCAGCCAGCCCGCATAGGCAGGCCAAACCTACGGTAAGAAGAATGGCAAGGCGCATGGCACGGGGCGAAACCCACCCTTCGGCACAGGCGCGGCGGGGACCCAGGCGGGAGGCATCGTCGCTGCCTTTCAGGAAATCATAGAGGTCGTTGATGAAATTAGAAGCCACCTGCATCAGCAAGGCGAAAAGCAGGCAGGCCACGGCGGGCACGGGTTTGAGCGAAAGGCCACGGTCGGCAGCGGCCAAGGAAAGGCCGATGAGCACGGGGGCCGCGGAGGCGGGAAGGGTCTTCGGCCGCACTGCCAGCAGCCAGGCACGGGGGGAATGGGGTATGACGCTTTGTCCGTTCATAAATAAGAATAACGATTTGTGCCGCAAATGTACGTTTTTTCCTACTTTTGCGAGTACACACAACCTGTATACCATGCTGCTGAAATGCCTGATTGCCTTGTTGCTTGCCCTGCCTCCGGCGGGACTTGCGGCACAAACCATAGAAAAAAGCCGCCTGCGCCTCCCTTTCCCCCACCGGGGCGTGGCGCGGGTCGTGGCCTATACTGTGGCACATCCCGACGTGCCGCCCGGCTTCGACGGGTTCCGGATTGCGTTCGTTTCCGACATCCACTACGCCAGTAAGTTCAAACAGAAGCACATCGCCTCGCTCAACCACATGCTCCGCCACCTCCATCCCGACGTGCTGCTGCTCGGAGGGGACTACCAGGAGGGGTGCGGATATGTGGAAGAATTGTTCGATTCCTTGGCCGCCGTCGCCCCACCCTATGGCATCGCGGCCGTGCTGGGCAACAACGACTACGAGCGTTGTACCGGCCTGATACGCGACGTGCTGCGCTCCCGGGGCATCGCCCTCTTGGAGGATTCGTGCCTCTCGCTGGCCTCGGGTGGCGACACACTGCGGGTGGTAGGCATCAAAGACCCGTTCCACCGTCCCCGGCCCGACCGCTCACCCGTACAGGAGTGCGACTCCTCGGACTTCGTCATCCTGCTGTCCCACACGCCCGACTATGCGCAAGACACCGACAACAGCCATGCCGACCTCGCCTTGGCCGGGCATACGCACGGCGGGCAGATAGCCTTTTTCGGGTACGCGCCCAAGACTGGCTCACGCTACGGGCAACGCTTTGTACGCGGACTCAGCTACACGGACGGCGGGCTGCCCGTCATCACGACCAACGGAATCGGCACTTCGTGGCGTAACTTGCGCCTTGGCGCACGGTCTGAAGTAGTGGTAATCGAATTGCGCGCCATGCCTTAGCCCCCAAAGGGCAAGGGAAAACCCCGTAAAGCCTTGGCGCTTTGCGGGGCAAGTGCCGCCACAAAAGGAAACCCACCATCCCGCTTTCCCCGGGAGGATATTGGCATCGCCGGCATCTTCCCCGTTGGACGCCGCACCGCGGCATTGCACGCAGAGCAACAACGTGCAGTCCTCACGTTGTTGCGCACGGATCGTTTGCCCTCCGGGCATTACGGAGTGCCCTTTCCGGGAAACGGGATACGGCGAAACCCGCAGCAGCCCGTCGATGAGCCATACTGCGGGTTTCGCCGTATGTTTTGCTTGAATCCCGGTAAAGGCCTCAACGCCGTTGGCGGCGCACGGAAGCCTTCGGCGCACTGGAAGCGCCTGAAGAACTGGAAGAGCTCTTCTCTTCCTGTACTTCTTGGCGACGGTTCTGCCGGCGGGACTGTTTCTTCGTGTCCTTTCCGTCTTTTTCCGACGAAGCGAGCTGCGTGGAATCGCCATCGGCCGTGGCTGAAAGTGCCTGGTTGCGCCACAGGGCTTCTTCCACTCCTGCAAGCTGCGACTCAATGAGTTTCTGCTCCTTGGCCAAAGCGCTGTCGGTCTCACAATATTGCGCAAGGGTTCTCCCGCTGGGGTTCGTGGTTTTGTAAATTTCCCCCTTATAGAGTTCCATAGCAAAGAAGTCATCAAGCTCCACGGTGGCGGCATTATTATATTCACTGATGGGGATATGGACTTGGTTCATGTAGGGCGCCAAGTCGCTCATCTTAATCCAGAACATAGGGTACTTCACGACATTCAAATCAAAGTCGCCCGTCCGGTGCAAAACCGGGCAGATTGCCTCGATATCGGTATGGAAACTGGAATTGATCTGGTCATAATAATGCACTTCCTTGATGAAGTAACTAAGCACTTCGCTGGAGGGGATGTCACTGTTCTCAACAACAAACACCGTGTCGCCCGTAGCCGCAAGGCGTTTGCGCCGATAGTACACGTGGTAGCGGTCGAGGATATCCTTGAAATCGGCTTTGTGCTCATCATCGAACTGCTCATTCCCGTCCAAGGTGTAGCTGTACGCCTGTATTTCACGGTCAGAAAGCAGCTTGAAGATAAGGCAGAAGAGGTTCATGCGCCCTTCCGTCGGCATAATAGGGTCGGCCAAGCCCGCGTTTTCCGGACTGGCCAAATCGAGCGTGCGGTACACTTCCCGTTTCCAAGCAGGATTGTCGGGAATGACGCGCTGCGCATTGTACTGGGTTTGAGCGCGCACGGTCAGTTGCAAGGCATTGTCTTCTTCCTTGGACGCCTCCTGCTTCTCTTGCCGCGCCCTGGGGCCTACGGCAGTCGTTGTACCTCCCTCTTGCTGCCGGGTGGCAGAGGTGTTAGCCGACTGCTGCGCCGCCCTTTGCGCGCCAGACAGGCTGAAAGCCGCCCGCGAAGTAGTAGTACGCGCGGAGGTAGTCCCCTTTTCCGTATCGTCATCGGTGTTCCCTTTCCCATCGGAGGTGTTATTCTTGTCCGATGAGCGCGAAGTGGTCGTTGCACGTTGGCGACGCACGGAATAACTTGCCCCGTCGTCTTGCGCGAAGAGGGTATTTCCATTAAAAGCGCAGCCAAGGATGGCAATGATGCATAGGAGTCTTTTCATATCTCGTGAAAGCTTTTTTCGGTTAGTTTACTATTACTTCGAGCGCGGTAGGCAAGGTACGCTCTATCCCGTCGGGGCCAATGGCGCGGACACGGGAAATATAGAACCGCTTACCCCGCGAAAGCGACCGGAAGGTGCGCATCTGCTGGGCGGAGAACCTGCTCCCGTCTGAGATCTCGGGCACGGCGTTACCCATATTGTCATAGAAAGTGGTCTCGAAGCCCAGTACTTTGAATTCGACATTGAGCAACCCGTCGTCAATGGCAGCCACGATTCCCTCGCAACCCAGCAGGACGTTTTTCGGAAGACCCGTGCCGCCCCGGTAACGTTTGCTGACGCCGTTGTCGTCATACTCGATGAAAGGTTGCGGGTCGGGCAGCTGCCGCACACGGAACTTATACTGCCCCATGACTTGCGAGCGGCCTTCGATGAAGGCGCTCACCGTGAATTCGGCCTCACCGATACTGGAAGGCGTACAAATATAGTCGCTGCCGGAACGGGTAAGCGTACCGTTGTCTACGGCAAGCTGCACCTGTTCGGAGGGAATGCCCGGCACACTGACGCTCACCGGATTGGCATATCCGGCATAGAGTACATTCATCAACGTGGCACTCACCGTGGCCGCGGGGTCGATAACGTGGTATTCCTGGCTGAACTCACGCCGATAGACCTCGCCCGATCCGCTGGGTATCTCGAGGAAACCGCTGAGCGTATAGTCGCCCGTACGGTCGCAAATCGTTTCATACAGCCCGTTGCGCGCGTCGGGCAACTGCCGCCCCCCTACATAGATGACGGGACGCTGGGTCGTATCGATAGCCGCCATGACGATGCGGGCGCTGAACTTCCCGCCCCGCACGATGGTCTGCGAGGAAGGAATGACAAAGGCATCGAGCTGATTGACGCGGAAGTCATTGACGTCGATGTTGGACACCAACGTATGAAGCACCTCGCCCTCCGCATGGCGGATATCGTTCTGCAGTTTGGTCAGCAACGTGACGGCTGCGGCCACGGGAGTGCTTTCGAAGAGGTATTCCGCCCAATTCTTGCCCACGGTAGTGGACTTCCGAGGCACGGCGGTACTCATGTTGCGCGCTATGATGTCGCGTTGGGTGGAATCGGTTATGAACTGGAGGATGGTCTCGCGGTAATGGTCGACGGCCTGCTGCAACTTCTGCCCTTGCCCGCGGCGCGGCGCAAGCATCACGTAGGAAGCGGCCTCCAAGTCTTCCTTGTTCTCAATGTTGTGCACATCCGCATTTTTCCCGTCGGCCTCCTGGGCTATCTGGATTTTCAGTTGCTCCACATAGTCGTAAAGCGAGTCCGACTGCGCACGCACGGATTGCGCCCGCTCGAACCACGCACGCACCTTCTCGGGATTGTCCTTGAGGTATTGGTCGAAACTCTTGTATATGTTGCTATTCTGTTCCTGGGTATTTTGGGTGGAACGGAGCAGGCTCTCTTCTACCAGCCCGAAGCCTTTCAGCACATCGGACGAGACATTCAGCGCAAGCATTGCCAGCAACAGAATGTACATCAGGTTGATCATCTTCTGGCGAGGAGAATCCGGTCCTGTAGCTGCCATATTTTTCCCGTTTTTATTATTGGTTAATCGGATGCTGTTGGTACACCATGTTGGCCGTCATGGCCTGCAACATGCGTGCATATACCTTATTTAATTCTTCTATCTGCGCCGCCATCCGCTCCGTCTGCTCGTGCACTTTGTCGACGCTTTCCACCTGTTTGCTGGCGCTACGCAACTGCAACTCGAAAATAGCGTTCAATCCGGCAAGATGGCGGTTGACCCCTTCCATTTGCCCGGGGTCGCAGGCAAAACCGCTCAACTGCTCGTTGAGCCGGCCCAAGGTCTCGGCCATCTCTTTCAGCTTGCCCAAATATTCCTGCGTGGCCTCTTCCAGTTCTTTGACCGGGATGTCCGGGACTTGCGGCATGCTCCCTACGGGCATGGCCACGCCGCCTGCCCCCAAAACCCCGCTGCCGCCCTGCGGAAGAACAGGCGATTCCGGAGAAAAGCCGGATGGCTTTTCACCCAAAGCGGCGGGGCTTTCACCCCCGGCGGCTTCCCCGGCGGCAACCGGGCCATTGCCACCCACATAGACGACGGTCGGGGTACTGCCCACGACGCCGCCCGCAACAGCCTCACCAGGCGCCCCCCCGGGCACGCCCTGCATGCCTTGGAGCACGCTCTCAGGAAGCCCTTCCTGCCCAAGGTCTTCTTCTCCACCCTCGTCCTCTTCTTTCTTCTTGGGCGTCCGGCCCGCAATTTCAAGATTGGGGAATACGCTCTCCCAACGATACGTCTTGGTCGGGCGGTCGAAAGCGGAAATGATAAACACGAACACCTCCGTACCCATTCCGATGTACAACATCAGGTTGGCTCCCGGAAGATGGGTGAGTTTGAAAAGCGTACCCAAGATTACGATAGCGGCACCCCAGCTGTAGAAATAATTAATCAGCGTCTTACCGCTGTAACTCATCATGTAGTTCTGGATGCGTGCCAATAACCCGTTATTCTTGTCCCTATCCATGTTCTGAAAACGTATAAAGTGATTTCTTGTTCCTTAGTCCATCGCCAAATGGCGGCTACCGCCCGGCTTCCTTAACGCCGCCTTCCTCCGCTTACCTGTGTGCGTACACACCGGAAGCCGATGAAGCTCCGCTGCTCATTCTGGTATTCATAACCGCGTATGTCGGAACGGATGAACCGCGCCCCGTCTTTCCAGCTCCCCCCGCGCACTACCTTGCGTTTCATGCGGTAAGGGTCTTCCTTGGCGGCATTGTAACTAAACTCGGGGTTCATGTCGCTCATGCCACTGATACCTTGCGCCGTGTACGCCGTTGAAGTCCATTCAGCCACGTTGCCCGCCATATCGTACAGTCCGTTGGAATTCGCCGAAAACGAACCGACCCGGGTCGTAATCAAATACCCGTCTTGGGTATAATCACCCTTATCCACCTTGTAGTTGGCATAATAGCACCCCTTGTCCGACTTCATGTCCTCTGTTTGATGCCAAGGATACAAGTTTTCCTCTTTCCCGCGGGCGGCAAATTCCCACTCAGCCTCCGTCGGAAGGCGGTAACGTTGTATGAAACGTGCCTGAGGCCCCAATCCCGCCAGCAAATAGTCGGTACGCCAATTACAGAAGGCATTGGCCTGTTCCCACGAAACGCCGACCACGGGATATTCGTTGTAACTGGGATGGGAAAAATAAAGCCGCATATAAGGTTCGTTATATGAGTTTTGGAAATCATTCACCCAGCAAGTCGTGTCGGGATATACATTAACGATATAAGTATTCAAGAAGTCGAAAAGCGAACTGAGAGCCCGGTTCACTGTGCTGCGCACGATGCGTCCTTCTTCGTCGATATAGGCCGTATCTTTCGATATCATGACCACTTCATCCGGGTCTACGGGAATATCCGTATTCCGGTTGCGTTCTTCTGGGTTGAGCCGGTTCTTGCGCAAAGCGGCATTGAGGTAATCGAATACCTCGTAACGGTAATTGAGTTGCTTGTCATCCAACATGCGCGTCCCCGTAATAGGATGCGTGTAATATACACTGTTTATTGCCACCAGTTGATCCTCCGTCGGCCTCCTCCACGGTATCGGACGACGCCAGTTTAAGTGCGGTTCGATAGGATTTCCCTCATCATCTTCTTCAATACGGAACGTTTCATCCCCCCCGTAGGCGGGATCGGCCAAACGTTCCCGGATTATCGAATCACGCACCCAGAAGACGAACTGTTTGTATTTCGAGTTGGTCACTTCGTTCTCGTCCATCCAGAAAGCTTCAATGGATATTTCTTTCGACGGGCCATTGATTCCCCACAAACTATCCTTCTGGTCCGTACCAATCTTGAGGGAGCCGCGCTTGATAAGTACCATGCCATAAGGAGTAGGCTCTTCCCACGACATCATGCTGATGCCCGTGACCTCTCCTCCGTTGGCCTGGCTACGGAGCGGGTTGCCGCAAGAATATACAAGCAGGCCGATGAGTAGTACGGGGATTATGAAAATGAGTTTCTTCATACCGTTCTGTTCGTTCTGTTATAATATGCGTACACTTTTATGCTTGTTCTTCGCCTTTTTCCCGAAGTTCATATCCATGAAATAACCAAAAACTATGTCATGGCTTCCGCTCGAAATGCCTATCCCATTGGTAAACATCTCGTAGGAATAAGACAGGCGGATATTCTTTATCATCCCCCCGACTATGAAAGTTACCGACGTAGCCGGGCTGTAAGAAAGTCCTCCCATCAATTCCTTGCCTTGCAAGTCGTAAGTGACGCGTCCGGTCAAGTCTATCTTATATTCGGAGAAGTCACTTTTCACAAGGAGCGAGGGCTGCACCGATAAAAACGGGTTTTTCGTTTTAATATTGCTCCCGGCAGTCAAATAATAGGTCGGTTTTACCTGATACTCGTTAGTTTCCCCCCAATTCACCGTAGGGGAAAGCAAATGGGTAGCCGATATACCGGCATAAAAATAAGGATGGGTATAATAAATACCGGCACTCGCGTCGAATGCCGTACCGCTTTCCTCCGAAGAAGGGATCGCGTCATCCGTCGTACTGCCCGTCAGGCTGCCCACGGAACCTTCCCCATTGCTGTCCTCATCATACACGGTCACATCAGATGGGTCAAACCCCACGCTCACCATGCCTAATTGGATGCCCGGGCCAAGGACGCCGCCAAAGAGATTGAACTTCATGGAATACTGTACACCAAAATACATGTTCGTAAAAAAGCCGAGCTGGTCATTCACGAACATCGCCCCAACGCCTTGCTTCCTACCTAATAGTTTAAAAGGGACATTCGCCCCGAAATACATCGTCTTCGGAGCATTATCAAAACCGCTCAACTGCTGGCTATAAGCCGATTCTACAACCAAACGGTCGGACTGCCCTGCATACGCCGGATTATAAAAGCCAGTTACAAGCCAATACTGGGAAAACTGCGCGTCAAACTGGGCAATGGCCTCCACACCCGCACACAACAGAAACAACCCGCACAACAGTCTCCTGCAAGATGCGGGCATTCCGACACATCCATTCCAGAAACGGGCACGTATAAATAGTATGAAAGCTCGAGCGTTCATGCGTTTATACGTAAAACTGAAAAAACATCCCTAAAGTATATTTCCCGGAGAAAAAATGTTTTTCCACACTGGACGCCCTGCCGCTATGCAATTCCTTACCGTCGCCCCGCACAAAACAACGTGCATCGACCGCATTGTGGCTCAAAAAGGATATGCAACTCCGGTTCCCTCCCTCATGGCCCTTATCAACAGGGGCTCCACTTGCCTCATATTGTCCCGGCGGTCAAACAGGCCATATTGGTCCTTCCCATAAGATACACAGCCATTGTCCCAGACAAAAGGCACCATCCCGTTCCGACGGGCTACACGTACCACCTCCCCATAATAGCGACAACGCGAACGGGCCATGGCTTCTTCCTCCTCCCGGCTGTCGGCCTGCCAACGGGCTGCCCCGAATTCACCCAACACCACAGGATATCCGGCATCGGCGAAACGGGATTTCAAATGGGAGAATACGCTATCCATGAATTCCTCACGCACCCGGGGCGCAGTCCGTTCGTCTTCAAATTCTTTCCCCCAGAGCTTGACGCGGCCCGTGAAACAATAGTCTTGCGGCTCATAATAATGCACCTCCACCATCAAGCGTCCCGGAGTTGGGTCGGTTGGCATCCGGAACAAGCCGGGTCCATATTCCGGGTTCGTAACATAGGTCTGTACAACCAATGTGCGCAAACGGTTTCGCCCGCCAGTTGCCCGTACCGCATCCACAAACACTTGGTTAAACCGGTTTTGAACCTCCACATTTTCCGGAGTCGGGATGCCCCAATAACCTTCTACGTGCACTTCGTTCGTTCCCGAAAAGAGAAGCCGCCCATCATAACCTCCAAAAGCAAGAGCTATCTGCGTCCACAACTCCCGTTCTTTGCGCAGCACTTCTGCCGAATCTTGATACAAAGGATGATTTTCCAGCCACAATTCATGGTGGGTATTGAGGATCACGTACAAATCGTTCTTCAAACAATAATCTACGACCTCCTTCACCCTCCCGATCCACGCGCTGTCAATCCGGACGGGGCTGTCCTGTACGAAATGCGGGTACCAGCGCACAGGTATCCGCACCGCGCCAAATCCTGCGGCCGCCACCGAATCAATCATGGACTGCGTCGTCCGCGGGTTGCCCCATGCCATTTCATCGTTGAGAGCCCCGCCCTCGCCAGCTTCCAAGGTATTGCCCAAATTCCACCCCATACTGATATCCGAGGCGATGGCACATGCATCCTTTCCCATGTCATTATCCTGCGGAAGCGGGCGGGCGGCCACGGGCACAACCATCCACACCAACAGGGCGACAAGCACCTTGCCTGCATTCCCGTTTCCCAGAACTCCCGCAAGTTTACCCGGCCTGCAAATAACGGCCATCATGCGGCCAAAGAATCCCCGAAACCACCGGGTGTCAATACTCATCCTCGT
>CAYTPX010000051.1:0-9319 GCA_964439955.1 uncultured Bacteroidaceae bacterium
TCCTCCCGGGAATGGATTGTCTCCTCCCGAGTTTCCTCCTCCACCCCCTCCTCCGGGTTTTGGTTGGGTCGTAGAGCCTTGTTTCTGCGAAGTGCCGCAGTTGGAGCAATTCACGTAGTCTGAGCCTGCATCGGCGGGGTAGGGATGCCCGCAGCGAGGGCAGTACCAGCCGTATTCGCCGCCGTACGACGAACTTCCGCCCGGGGTGATTGTAATCCCGGGCAGGGTGGTTTCCGCAGGGATGTATTCGTCTCCTACATATCCCCCACCCCAAGTGCCGGCTTCGAGCATGGCTTCGAATTCTTCCTGCGTGTAGGGGTTGTCTTTAGTGCCCTTTGCCCCGACGGCGGGAGTGTTGCTTGCGCTGAAGGCGCGTGCGCGGTCATCTTCGGTGTAGCGTTTGAGTTTCTTGTTCATGGCATGATGTGTTTAAAAAGGGGTTGCTTTTCATCTGCGAATATAAAGCCTGCCGCCCCGTTTTGCAAGGGGCATGGGTAAAAAAGGCCAACAATGGCTCCTAAAAAGCCATCTTTTCCCGGGAAGGTTGCCCGCGCCGGCCGCGGCCGCCCCCTGCCCGTCGCTGGGGCATCGGCAAGGCAGGCCGGGAGGATGCGGCGGGGCGGACGGGAAAAACGCCCGCGCTTTCCGGGAAAGGCGCAGGCGCTTCTGGCCGCAAGCGGCAGTGCCTGTTTGGAAATCGTGTGGGGCAAGGGGAAAGGATCTCTCCGGTCGTTGCCGTTCTCCGCTTCAGGGGGCAGGAGGATGCCCCTCATCTTGTGCGGCTTCCGCTTGCGGTTTGCGGTAGGAATCCAAGGGTTTCCCGTCCACCCGGTGCGCCGCCTGTTAGGGGGAGTTGGGCGTTCCTCTGCGATTTATGGTATTTCCCCGTCCGATACGCCTATGTGGGTAACGTGGATGTACTTCCCGTTGGGCGTGTAGCCTTCCAAGTATTTCTTTTTATGGAAATAGGATACAGCTAGGGTCGCGTCTGTAAATTCTTCCCCTTCGGGAGCTTCCGGGTCATAGTAGGTGAATGTCATGTCATTCAGGGAAGGGCCGTGGCTGACAAGCACGATCCATCGTTTCCGTTCCTTCTGCGGCTCTTGGCCCGGTGAGTCCGGTTTGTCCTTTTCAGTTATGTAGGCAAGTGCCGGTTTGTCTTGTGCAAAATTTCCCCACAGGTAGCTTGTCGCTTTTCGGTTCAATATGCTGTCTCCCACGAACAGCGGGATGCTCTTCAGCGTATCGTCGGGCATTGGGGCATGTCCCACCATTTCCCTGCACTGTTTCCTGAGTGCTTCGGTGGCTTCCTGCCGGTCTTCCTCGGTCAGGGTGCGCTCGATGAGGCGTTTCCCCTCCCAGTACAGGCGTACCCGTTGCGCCTTGAGCGGGTCGAGTGGATAGGGAAAAGATTCATAGTCGGTCGTGGCTTCAAATATCGGTAATTGGGTTTTCGGGTCAGGCTGGATACGTAGTATCTGGAGATCCCTGTTGTAGACGTGGGTGGCTTTCCCATCGTGTAGAATTACGATGCTCACATCGTATGGAGTGCCATCGCCATATAAGAAACCTTTAAATAGTAGCGCGCAGAATCCTTTTGCAAACGGGATTTTCAGGAAGTAGGGATTATCGATAAGTCCGTCGAAAGTATGGATTCCTGTGTGAGTGCAAACAAAGAAGTTATCCCACATTTCGCTATTGCTCAGTTCCACCTGTACCTCTCCGCCGCAGGAAATACGTGCCGTCAGAAAACATTTCCCTTTTTCATTGTAGGAGATATCGTTTTCCCAGCCTTTGAGGTAGAACAATTCCACGAGAAAAGTATCCTCTTCCAGCACCACTTTCTCCGAATCAAGAGATACATACATGTCATAATCCTTCATGCGCTCGTCCGGATAGTATGGCTGGATAAATTCTGGGTTGGGCACGATTTCTCCTTTTTTTATGCCGTAAACTTCCCGTACCTGTGCCCCTAATCTGGAAAAGGAGGAGGAAAAGAGCAAAAAGCACGCTATGGATATGTAAAAAGGGCGCTTCATTTTATTGGGGGGTATATAGGTAGAAATGTGTATTGGGTATCTTTTCTTTGCCAAAACAATACTTGGCGGAAATAGAAGAATAGCGTTTTCCACCTCCGGTATCCATGACCATTGGCACATAGCAACCCCAGTTGCCGGAATAAACAGCCTCACCGGGAACAGCGACTACTACATGTCCATGTCCTCCTGTCGGGTTTTTCCAGCCACCTATTACGAAATATCCTTCGTTGGCCAGTCCTTGCACCTCGCCTATTGGAACTTTTTGCCAATCCGGGCTGCTTTCCATATAGTCTACCATTTGGTTTGCCAACATTCCATCCAAGGAGTTTGAGTTGCAGCACTGCTGGAACATATAGCGTACCCCTTCATTACATCTGGCAGTCGTTTCCCCTTTTTCATCAGTAGAGATAATATATTGTACTGTTTCATTGGCTGCTTCTGTCAGGCCTTCGGGAGTCATTTTGAAGTTCGATTTGTTATTTTGGTTCTCTCCTCCCGTATCTCCACTTCCTCCTCCTCCGGGTTTTGGTTGGGTCGTAGAGCCTTGTTTCAGCGAAGTGCCGCAGTTGGAGCATTTCACGTAGTCTGAACCGGCATCGGTGGGGTAGGGATGCCCGCAGCGAGGGCAGTACCAGCCGTCTTCGCCGCCGTACGACGAACTTCCGCCCGGGGTGATTGTAATCCCGGGCAGGGTGGTTTCCGCAGGGATGTATTCGTCTCCTACATATCCCCCACCCCAAGTGCCGGCTTCGAGCATGGCTTCGAATTCTTCCTGCGTGTAGGGGTTGTCTTTAGTGCCCTTTGCCCCGACGGCGGGGGTGCTGCTTGCGCTGAAGGCGCGGGCGCGGTCTTCTTCCGTGTAGCGTTTGAGTTTCTTGTTCATGGCATGATGTGTTTAAAAGGGGTTGCTTTCCACCTGCGAATATAAAGCCTTCCGCCCCGTTTCGCAAGGGCATGGGTAAAAAAGGCCAACAATGGCTCCTAAAAGGCCATCTTTTCCCGGGAAGGTTGCCCGCGTCGGCCGCGACCGCCCCCTGCCCGTCGCGGGGGCATCGGCAAGGCAGGCCGGGAGGATGCGGCGGGGCGGACGGGAAAAACGCCCGCGCTTTCCGGGAAAGGCGCAGGCGCTTCTGGCCGCAAGCGGCGGGGGAGTTGCCTGAGCGTGGTGGCTGTTTTACCAAAAACAGCCGCCGCTTTTATCGTCTACGGGTTGGCCTCTATTGGAATGACGGCATATGCGGTCCGGTTTTGGTAGGCAGCCATTTGGGTGGAGTCTCTTAATCGTATGATTTTTGCTTCTTGTGTTTTGAGTTGGATCAGGAAATCTAAAAACTGGTCGTCCGGAACGTTTTTCCAAAAGTCGAAGTTCTCCGGCATTCCGAGATATATCAGTTGTGTGATGTTGCCTGCGGCGTTGAGTAAAAGTCGGACGACAAGCCGTCGTCGTTCTAAGCAGCGAAGAAGTTCCGGCGAAAACGTGTTTTTGAGCAAATCGCTGGCATATAAGCGAAAACGGAGTGTCTCGTCGTGGCCTGTATAATATGCCGATTCGGGTAAGGGGTTGGGTTCGTAATTCGTCAGGTTGCTTATTGTGATATCAGGGATTAAGTCTTTTTCAGAAGTCTGGGCGCTATTAAACAAGTTGAGGCTTACGGTAACGCGGAATCCCTTTCTCATTGTGGTAAATTCGCATTGCGGGTTGGGCGTTTCTTCTCCCCTTTCCTGTATTTCTTTCCGTATTTTTGTGAGAAAATCCTTTTTCTCTTCCGGCGTCTGGAGCAGGGTATAGCATAACCCACGGCAGTCTTCCTCTTTTTCTAAGTTCCTGTCTTGAAAGGGAAACATAGGGAACTGTAAAAAGAGAAATACAGCAGTGAGAAAAATAGTCCGTAGTGCGCGCATGGTTGTCAAGGTATGAGGTTGAAGCCCATAGTTTCCAATAAATCCTGCCATCGCCAATTCCAATTATCCCCTCCGTCATATTGTGAATAGGCTTCGTGGTAATGCTCTTCTTGGCTATAGTATTGTAGAAACTGCTGATAATTTGTTTGCGCTTTGGTTTCAAATTCAGAGAGGCTTATAGCGGTGTCAGTTGAATTTGTTAGATATTTTATAAAATCAATGTCGTCGTCAAATTGTAAGTCAACCCACTCGAAGTTTTTTCCCTTCTGTAAGGTCGATAAAAGATACGCAGAAATTTTCGCCTGATATTCAATATTGGAGTGCCCAATCTTGTTCACCTCTTGTTCCATGATACCTATTTCATCTTGTATGAAATGTACGGTTTCTTCGAAAAGCGCGGAATAATCGATTCTGTTATCCTCTGTTTTTACTAATAGAATCTTGCCATTCCCGATGTAAAGTCCTCCCACGTTTAGATCTGATACGAGTTCAATAGTTAATCCGCTGCTTTTGCTGAGGAAATCGATCAGGGCTTGGTTGAGGGTCTCCGTGGAATAGAATGATTTGACTTCGTTGATTTCTTCAGAAGAAAGGTTGTTATATTGAATTTTGTTGGCGCTTACGTATTGGATGGTTGAGGTATTTGGGCGGTCTCCCCCGGTGTTCCCAGTCCCTTTTCCTGCGTTTCCTCCGTTCCAGTTTCCGCTTCCGCCGGAACCGCTTCCGCTGCTTTCACTGCCGGGTATGGGCGAGGGGTGTCTGTTGTCGATGGAAGTTCCGCATTGTGAGCATTTCACGTAGTCGGAACCTGCATCCGTGGGATAGGGAAGCCCGCAGTTGGGGCAATACCAGTTGTCGTCTTCCCCGTAACTGCTGCTGCCACTTCCGGGAGTCACGGTATGCGTGGGAGCCACATAGCCCATTCCGCTGACGTATCCTCCGTTCCATGTCCCGGCTTCGAGCATGGCTTCGAATTCTTCCTGCGTGTAGGGGTTGTCTTTAGTGCCCTTTGCCCCGACGGCGGGGGTGCTGCTTGCGCTGAAGGCGCGGGCGCGGTCTTCTTCCGTGTAGCGTTTGAGTTTCTTGTTCATGGCATGATGTGTTTAAAAGGGGTTGCTTTCCACCTGCGAATATAAAGCCTTCCGCCCCGTTTCGCAAGGGCATGGGTAAAAAAGGCCAACAATGGCTCCTAAAAGGCCATCTTTTCCCGGGAAGGTTGCCCGCGTCGGCCGCGACCGCCCCCTGCCCGTCGCGGGGGCATCGGCAAGGCAGGCCGGGAGGATGCGGCGGGGCGGACGGGAAAAACGCCCGCGCTTTCCGGGAAAGGCGCAGGCGCTTCTGGCCGCAAGCGGCGGGGTTTCCCGCGAAAGGCGGCTGCGGTCGCCGGGAAACCCTGTGCAGGGCACGGGGGATGGACTCCCTATTGCGCGGCGGACATAAGGCATGTCCCCGCCATTTTCCGGAAGGCATACAGCTCGCCGCGCAACCATTCGCGGGCGGTATGCTTGCGCAAATAGTTGGTGATGCCCGGGTCGTATTCCAAACCGCGTTCATGCAAGCGTTGGCACAGATCTTCTTTTTCGCGCCCGTACAGGGGGTATTGCCCGTCGCTGACGCGCCCGGGCGTGGGCCAGCTAAGGATAAGGAACTTTCCGGCCAGGGAGGCCAAGTTGTCAAGCACTTGTCCGTGGAACGGGGCGGGGATGTATCCGCAGGTGTCGATGCAGGTCACCATGGGGAAAGGCTCTTCTTCGGTCCAGTTGTCCGTCAGGTCGGCCACGCCGCATGGTTCGTCGCCCGGGGTGAGGAGCAGGGCGGACAGTTCCGGCGTATGGGGGTTGGCGTCGTAGCCGGTGGCGCAGATCCCGTTTCGCCGCAGGGTGGCCACGGTCATCCCCGTGCCGCACCCCATGTCGAGCAGCGAGTTGATTTCTTCGTGCTGGCAGAGTAGGGCCAAGGCGTTGTCCAAGCTGCAATGGGGCTTGTGGGGCGCATACGTGCGGCATTGCCACCCGCCCCGTTCCGTGGGCTCGGCGCGGTCTTCGGCCAGCAGGTAGCGGTCTATCCGGTTCATGAGCCCTGCGCTGCACCGGTCGAACTTGCGGGCAAAGAAGGCATCGCTGCGTACCAAGTGGTAGAAGTGTTCGTCGGCAAGGTTGGCGGGCGACGAGCCGTGCTCGTTGCGCCAGCGGATGTAGCGGTAGTTGTTGTTGCGGATTTCCGCGTGGGGGACGAGGTTGGGCACGAGGGTCTGCACGTACACCTCGTCGGCGACAAAGGTGAAGCGCAGCCGGTTGTAGAAACCCGGATGGCGGCGCGTGTGGCGGAGCACGGTCTCGCAGGTCGAACGCCTGAGGCTGAACCACTCGGACCCCCCGTAGAGATGGTCGAAGCGGTTGGGGATGGGGCGGCGAATGCCCCATTTGCGCTGGAATGCGACGGCCTTTTGGGTGAACTCGTTGGCTTTCTTGCCGCGCCGCAGCCAGTCGAAGAAGTAGAAATACTTGATTCGTTCGTAGGTGTTGTGCTCCCAGTTGGGCGAGGGGAGGTGGGTGAAAAGGAGATAATCCTTGTGCCCGCCCTCTTCTGCCTCTTCGAAGAATGCCAGCATCTGCCGCAGGGACTTTATCGGATAGTCCTGCCCGCTCAGCAGGTGGAAGTAGTCAGCCCGGCTGTTGCGGAGGGCTTTGCGCATCAGGTGGAGGGTGCATTTGAGCAGGCTGAAGCCTCCCCAGTGTACGGCGTAGCGCCGGGTGAGGAGTTTCACTTGCGGGTAGGCCTTGAGGCGTTCCAACTGTCCGGAAGTGGGGCGGCTTTTGCGGTCGATGTGGACGAACACTTCGCAGCGTTCGTCGCCGAAGTATTCTACCAAGCGGCATAGCTGGTCGAAGTTCTTGTGGGCTTGTATGAGGAAAGCGTGTTTCATGGCGTGGAAAAGAGTCTTGCTGTTTTGGGCAAAAGCCTTGCCGGTTTTTCCGGGCCGATGCGGGGTTTTTCCCTTGGGCCGGGGAGGCTTTAGGGCTTGCGGCCGTGCTGTACGGTTTTATTTGACCGGGTGGTAGAGCATGGCGGGCAGGATGGTTTCCCCTTCCGCGTAGACGGGGCGGTAGCGCATCGTGCTTCCTTGATACCATGAGTCCTGCGGGTCGCAAGGCGTGTAGAACCGGTTGCGCGCCTCTGGGTAGGTGAAGCGTCCTGCCCCGCCCAGGTCGGCCACGGGAAATCCCCGGTGGTGGAGCCAAGTGGGCAACAGCAACTCGTGATGCCCGCACAGGCCGTTGCGCAGGGGCTCTTGCAGTGCGGCGAGGGCGCGGTCGGAAATCCGGTAGATGGGGTTGAAGGCTTTCAACCTTTCCCTGCAGGGTATGCCGCTCCCCGGCCCGTGCATCTGTCCCCACCGAGCCCATTCGGGGCATTCCTCGCGGCTTTGCAGGTGGGTGCTGATGAAGTCTTCTTCTTTTTCGCGGAAGAATCCGAAGAAAGTGCCCCAGTCGCCGGTGAAGCGCACGTCGTATTCCACGTTCCAGTAGTAACGGTATTTGTCCGGATGCTTTTCGCGGAAGAGCCAAAGGGGGAAGTGGTTGCTGCCGGGCACGATGTAGTTGGCCAGCGGTTCGAAGCCCAATCCGTTCAAGCCGTCCACCGAGAAGGGGAAGCACCTGATGTCTTGCGGCAAGTCCTTCGGGCGGTTTCCGTCTTCCGTTTCAAGGAGCAGGAACACGTCGCCCTCTTCCCCGGCTTCCGTTTGCAGTTTGCGGTAAGAGTCCAAGAGTTTCCCGTCCACCCGGTGCGCCGCCAAGAGGATGGCGCTGCACCGGGCGGGGAGCGGGGCACTGTCTTTACCATTCTTCCTTGATGTAATAACCCCTATCATCTGCAAATATGGCCTTGGTCGTTTTCTCATTTCGTTGAGTGAAGCGCCCGTCTCGGTCTATGTCGTAAGTGATGTATTCCACTATGCCCTCCATAGGTTCGCCGTAGTCCATTTTCTTTACATTATAATCCCCAATCTTGTATGGAAAGAAAGGAGCACAGCCGAGTCGGAATATGTTTGGAAACGGCCTTCAAAAGTATCATGTTCCTCGCTTACTATTTTTATGCGGTCGATGATTTGCCCTTCTTTTGTGTATGAAACCATCCATAAGGATGCAGTTAACAACTGCCAATTTCCGGCGCACGTGTCGCACACGACATCGATAAGGGTGACGATATTTTCCCCGCATGTGAATTTTGTCATGCCTCTGTAGTACACATAAGGGGAAAGGGCAACGGGTTTTCCATAGAAGAACTTGGGGACAAGCCGCCGGTCTGGGTCTTTGTTGATCTGTTGTAAGATGTTCCTGTTTTCTTTCGTATATATTTGGGAAGAAGGTGGAATATCTTCGAATCCTTTCAGGTATTCTTGGAAATCCTTGTCCTCCTGCGAAACGGTAAAGCATGTGGGCGACAAGGATAAAAGAAAAGGCAGGATGAAAAGCAAGTTTTTCATAGTCTGTCCTGTTTACTTGTTGGGTTTGACGTGTTAATGGTATAATTGTTTGTAATATAACAGCATGTCGCATGTGGATTTAGAGTATCCGTTGTCTTGTTTGCCTGCAAAGGTTTGTGACCCCAAAGCATGCACGGGATGGAAAAGGCGGTGGTTTTGCCGGATTGGGACGAGGTGTTGGAAGATAGTCTACCATTCTTCTATGATACTAAGGGGGTTTTGCGTGTCTTGGTAGCTAAATCTTGCTTGGGTTCGCCTTTCTTCCCTGTATGTAAAGTGGCCGTCTTGGTCTATATCATAGACATAATATGCCACGTCGCCTTCTATTCTTTCTTTTTGGGTCTTGTTGTCCCATTCCACATTCCGGTAGATTGATTGCCGTCCGTATATGGATAACAGAATAGGGGAGGAGTTAGAAGTGCTTGGGAAGAACTCTGCTGCGAATGTGCCTCTGTCGTCTATCATTCCAAGGCGAGCGCGGTCGATGATTTTCCCTTCCGGAGAATAGGAAATCATCCAAATTTCGCAAGTGCCTTCACCAAATGTCCCATTACAGAGGGCACAGATTATCTCAAAAGTCGTTATGATGTTCTTTCCGCATTGGAAGTATGTTAGTCCTTGGTGGAATATTGCGCTGTCATTGAGTGTGCTCCCCTTTTCGTAGATGAACTTGAGGGCATCGCATTCAGGTATCGTGGGCGAATAATATGCGTCTGTCCGGTTACTCAATTTTGCTAAGGTGTCTCTTTTTTCCCAGCTATATATGTTGAATGAAGGGGGTATTTCAACGAACGATTTTTTCAGGAACTGTTCGAATTCCGACTTGCTTTGCCCGAAACATGACATTGTTGCCAATAGAATAACGAGTGGTAGAAAAGTTTTTTGCATA
>CAYTPX010000052.1:0-8868 GCA_964439955.1 uncultured Bacteroidaceae bacterium
GGTGTGTATTTTCCGGAGCAGGATTGCTTTTCCCTTTGGAATAATGGGAAAGAAGGAAATATTAATGCTTTTTTACAGACTCCTGCGAAAAAAGGCTTTCATAATTTCGCTCTAATGAACGAACGGCCTCCTGTCCGATGTGTAATTCATTTTCTGATGAAAAGCCCGCTATGGCCTTTATTTTGCGTTTTTCCGTTGTCTTGTCATTAAAAGTGCCTTTTCTTCCCCTTTTTTGCTGCCTAAGAAGGTGGACTTGGGTCATGGGCGGGGTATAAAAAAGTATCCCGAAGGAATTTCCTTTCCTTCGGGATACTGTCCGGTTTTAGTAACTTATGGAAAATTTCCTTTGCTTTCAGGGCAACCCGTTGCGGCTCAAATCGGCAATTCTTTGAGTATCCGCTGGGTTGCGCCGGCACGTTTTTTCACGAAATTCCCGGCATTTTCGCTGCTTTCCTGCAAAAATTTCGCATCGCCGAGGAAGCGGTCAAGCAGGTTGTCGAATTCCTCTTGGGTGGAAATGCAAAACCCGCCTTTCTCTTCTATCAATCCTCTGGCTTCCATGAATTTCTGGTGTTTGGGGCCGAAGATGACCGGCATCCCGTAAACGGCAGCTTCCAGCAGATTGTGTATGCCTTTTCCGAATCCTCCCCCTACGTAGGCTATGTCACCGTAGCGGTAGATGGATGACAGCAACCCATAACAGTCTATAATCAGGCAGTCTGTTTCTTCTATTTTGTTCTTTTTCAGTCTGCTATACCTCATGTAAGGGCGCTTGAGCTTGTCAATTATTTCGGTCAGGTGTATTTCATCGATGACATGCGGGGCGATAATGAGTTTCAACTCCGGGTGGGTGTTGAAGTATTCGATGAAGAGATCTTCGTCGGGTTGCCAACTGCTTCCGGCCACGAGGCAGTGGGAAGTGTTTTTTCTAAAGAGGTCGATAATCGGTAAATCCGTGGCAGCCTCTTTGATTTCTAACACGCGGTCGAACCGTGTGTCCCCTACGACGCTCACGTTGTGTATTCCCAATTTGGCAAGGAACTTCTTCGATATCTCGTTTTGCACGTACAAGTGCGTAAAATCTTTTAAGACATTGCGATAAATCCCCCCGTACCATTTGAAGAAGATTTGCTTTTTCCGGAAAATGCTGGAGATGCTATACGTCGGGATGCCCATCTTGTGTAGTTCGTCGAGGTAGTTTTTCCAGAACTCATATTTGATGAAAAAAGCCATTTTCGGTTGCACATGGTGTACGAAACGCCGTGCGTTCAGCGGGGTGTCCATAGGCAAGTAGCACACAATATCAGCGCCTTGGTAATGCTTGCGTACTTCGTATCCCGAGGGGGAGAAGAACGTCAGGATTACCTTATATTGGGGGTATTTCTTCCGTATATGCTCAATGAGCGGCCTTCCCTGTTCGAACTCGCCCAGCGACGCGGCATGAAACCAGAGGTACGGTTTCCCTTTCTCCAATTGTTGCCGCAGGATGCGGCTGACGACCCATGAGCCTTTTATCATTTGCCTCGGTTTTCGGCTGAAAGGGAACAGGAAATAAAGTGCGATATAATATATGTATATACCGATATTATAGAAAATCATAATCTTATTTCGTTGTGTTTCGGGATAGGGAAAAGGGATGCGGCCCTTGTGCGGGCAGGCTGTGTCATCCCAATACGGCTATGGCTTTTTGCAGGCGTGCCAGCGTTTCTTCCTTGCCCAGCACGTTGGTTATCTCGAACATGTGCGGGCCGATTCCCTGTCCCACCAAGGCCAGGCGGAATGCGTTCATCACGTCGCCTGTCTTGTAGCCCTTCTCCTCAATCCAACGCATCACTTCCTTTTCTTGGTTCGCCATCGAGAAGTCGTCCAAGCCTTTGAGTACCTCGTACAACTCCTTCATTTGCAGTGCCGAATACTCTTTCCAACGCTTTTGCCGCGTCTTCTCGTCGTAACCTTCCGGGGCTATGAAAAAGAAGCGGCACAACGGTACGAGTTCCTTGATGAAGTCCACTCTGCCTTTCATCAGCCCCGCCACGTGTTCTATGCGTTCCATCGGTTCGTGTATGCCTTCGGCCTCCAGCTCCGGGGCGAGGAGGCGGGCAGCTTCCGCGTTGTCCATGCGCAGGATGTATTCGTGGTTGAACCAAATGCATTTCTTGAAGTCGAATTTTGCCCCCGATTTGGTGCAGCGCTTCAAGTCAAATAGTTTGCAGAGTTCCTCCCTGTCCATGATTTCCCGGTCGTCGCCCGGGTTCCAGCCCAGCAGCGCGAGGAAATTGGTTACGGCCTCAGGCAGGTAGCCCCGCTCGCGGAATCCCAGGCTCTGTTCCCCGGTCTTCGGGTCTGTCCACGCCAGCGGGAATACGGGGAATCCCATCCGGTCGCCATCTCGCTTGCTGAGTTTTCCTTTCCCGTCGGGTTTCAGCAAGAGGGGCAGGTGGGCGAACTCCGGCATGCTTTCCTCCCAACCCAGGGCACGGTAGAGCAACACGTGGAGCGGGGCCGAAGGAAGCCATTCCTCCCCGCGTATCACGTGCGATATTTCCATCAAATGGTCGTCCACTATGTTGGCCAGGTGGTAAGTGGGCAGCCCGTCGGTCGATTTGTATAATACCTTGTCGTCCAGTATGGTAGAGTTGATGACTACATCGCCGCGTATCAAGTCGTGCACATGCACTTCTTCACCCGGCTCTACCTTGAAGCGCACGACGTGCTGTGTGCCGTTCTCCATGAGCCGCCGCGTCTCCTCCTCGCCCAAGGTGAGCGAGTTCCTCATCTGCATGCGCGTCTGCGCGTCATATTGGAAGTTGGGGATTTCCTTGCGTTTGGCCTCCAGCTCTTCGGGCGTGTCGAATGCTACATAAGCCTTGCCGCTTTCGAGCAATTGCCTTGCATATTTTTGGTAAATCTCCCGGCGCTCGCTTTGGCGGTACGGGCCGTATTGTCCGCCCCGTTGCGGGCTTTCGTCGAACGTGATGCCCAGCCATTCGAACGACTCGGCGATGTATTCTTCGGCTCCGGGCACGAAACGCCCCGAGTCTGTGTCTTCAATGCGGAGTACAAGTTCCCCGCCGTGGTGGCGGGCAAATAGGTAGTTGTACAAAGCGGTACGTACGCCCCCGATATGCAACGCGCCCGTGGGGCTGGGGGCGAAGCGTACTCTTGTCTTGCGTTGGGTCATGTATTTGGATATTAGATAAAAAACGTCGCAAAGTTACGCCTTTTTTCCCAGAATTCTTTTTTTTCTTTCTGGAATCCCCGGCTTTTTCGTACTTTTCGCCCGCAAAGATTGGAAACTTATGAAAACTTCTCGAATTACCCGCTCCCTTGCCGCCTCGAAATGGGCGCTTCCCGTGTTGCTCTTCTTGGCGGCAATCGTCTTGATTGTCTGGTTTATGCCGCGTGAGGAGAACTTCAACTACCAGTTCGAGGTCGGCAAGCCATGGAAGTATGGCCTCCTGACGGCCCCTTACGATTTCCCAATTTACAAAGACGCGGAGGTGGTGGCGCGGGAGCGTGACAGCCTGATGGCTTACTACCGCCCTTATGTCGCTGTCGATGGCGCGTTGGGCGGCGTCATGCTGGCCCGTTTGCGTGGCGACTATTCCGCCCGCCTCGGAGGCCTCCTCCCCGCCGAATGGCGGCCTCATGTCGAGCGCCTGTTGGCGGCCATTTACCAGGCCGGCGTCATGGACTCCGAGCTGTACGCCCGCCTGGAAAGCGAAGGCGTGCAGGAAATCATGTTCATGCGGAGCAACGTCGCCACCCCCGTCTCCCTCTCATCCGTCTATACGCCTGCGAGCGCCTACAACCTGCTCCTCAACCAAGACACGGTCAACTACCCCCTCGCCCGCCTGCAGCAGTGCGACCTCAACCTCTATCTGGAGCCCAATTTGGCCTACGACACCCTCAAGTCCAGGAATGCGCGGGAAGACCTCTTGCTCTCCGTCTCCTCGGCCAGCGGCATGGTGCAGGCCGGACAGAAAATCATCGACCGGGGCGAGATCGTATCCCCCCAGACCTACGTCGTCCTGGAGTCGTTCCGCCAGGCATCTTTGGCGCGCACCAGCGACCATACCGCCCATCTTTTCATTTGGGCGGGGCAGGTGCTTTTCGTCGTGATGGTCTTCGGCTGTTTTGCTCTCTACCTGACTATCTACCGCCGGGAGTATTTCGAGCGGCGCAACGCCCTCTGCCTCATGATGTTCTTGATAGTAGCCTATACGGTGGCCACCTATCTGCTGGTGCGTCTCGACGTATTGAACGTCTACATCGTCCCCTATGCCATGATTCCCATCGTCGTGCATGCCCTTTTGGAGTCGCGCACCGCCTTCATCACCCATGTCGTGACCGTCTTGCTTAGCTCCATCGTCCTCCATTCCATCTATGAGTTCGTCCTTTTCCAGCTCGTGGCCGGTATGGTGGCGGCCTACAGTTTGCGCGAACTGACGCAGCGTTCCCAGCTCTACCGCGTGGCCCTGCTCGTGATGCTCACCTATTCGCTGGCCAACGTGAGCCTCGACCTGATGCACCGCAACGAGATATCGGCCATCAACACCAACCTCTACCTCAGTTTCCTCATCAACGGCATCCTCCTCCTCTTCTCCTATCCCTTGCTGTTCGCCATGGAAAAGATATTCGGCTTCACCTCCAACGTGACGCTCATAGAGCTTTCCAATACGAGCAACAAGCTCTTGCGCCGCCTTTCGGAGGAAGCGCCCGGCACGTTCCAGCACACGGTGCAGGTGGGCAACTTGGCCGCCTCGGCCGCCACGCGCATCGGGGCCAACGTGCAGCTCGTGCGGACCGGGGCCCTCTACCATGACATCGGGAAGCTCGGCAACCCGATTTTCTTCACCGAGAACCAAGGAGGGCTCAACCCCCACTCCCAGCTCTCCTATGAGCAGAGTGCAAAGGTCGTCATCAGCCATGTGCGCGACGGGCTCAAGATAGCCGACCAGTACGGTTTGCCCAAGGTTATCAAGGATTTCATCGCCACCCACCACGGCAAGGGGACGGCCAAGTACTTCCTCGTCTCTTGGAAAAACGAACATCCCGGCCAGGAGCCCGACTTGGAGCGTTTCTCCTATCCCGGCCCCAACCCCTTCACGCGCGAGACTGCCTTGCTCATGATGGCCGACGGCGTGGAGGCTGCCTCGAGGAGCCTCCCGGAATATACGGATGAAGCCATCTCCGCCTTGGTTGACCGCATTATCGACGGGCAGGTGGCCGAAGGGTTCTTCAACGACTGCCCCCTCACGTTCCGCGACATCCGGGAGATAAAAGACGAGTTCCGCAGCCGCCTGAAAAGCGTCTACCACCCCCGCGTCAGCTATCCCGAGGAGAAGAAGCCCGCCCCTTCGCCGGTAGCCCCGGCTGAGGGCGGGGGCGCTTTGCCGCCCGGGGGGCAACCCGCGGAGTCCGTTCCTGGGGCTTCCTCGGCGGATGCCGGGGCATGAACGGCTTCAAAGGGGCGGTACTTTTTCCCGTTGGCCGCGGCGCTTTTCTCGAGAAGCGCCGCGGCTGTTTTTTGTGTGCTGCATGTTTCCTCCTAACTGGGGTGAGGGGAGGGGACGGGCGGTTCGGAGTTTTTTTCTTTTTTTGCTTGGGAATTGTCCCGAATGTCGCTTTCTGTGTTTTCCCTTTCCGCCCGTGCCGCTGCTGCCCGGGCGCTGTCTTAGGGCGGATTCTCCACCCCCGGGGCGGGATACAGGGGCTGTCGGATATGCGGTATCGCCTATTTCTCGCCTGTTTTGGCCATCCGTTCCCCTTTTCTTATTTGCGAATATGATAAATAACTGCTTCCCGTGGCGGGCAGGACACGCATGTCCCGCTCCGGTTCTATCGGCCTCTTGTTCCCGCTCTTTCCTGTTTTTTTGCTGTTTTGTCCTGTATAAATATGTTGTTTAGCATAATTTTTGGTTTTCTTGGATGCGGGTATCTTATTCTGGTCGTTTTGTCGTTTTAACATAAAGGTGTTGCCTGGAAAGGTTAAATCAGTTTGCAATTTGGGTAATACGTAGTTGTCGAAACCGCAATCAAGGAAGTCGGGTATATCCCCGTTTTAGCACTTTCCACGGGAGGATTTCCCGGGTAGGGTGGGGGTGGTGGGACTTCCCCCAGGGTTGCTCTCCCTGCTCCTTGGGACAGGCCGGTTGGATTGTCCGGACTTGCGCCCCGATGTTCCGAAAGTCGCTGTGTAATCGGCCTTTACGTCCTCCCTTCCCCTGCGTCTGACCATGCCGGGGCGGGCAGGAGGCCCACTTCCCCGATGGCTTTTTCCGCCCCTTTTTCCACTTTCCCGGGTGGGTGTTTTTCCCGCCCGGAAAGTGCTTTGTGGCAAGTCCCTAAAATTTTTCACAAAAAAGTCCCTTATTATTTTGCTTGTCTTGTCTTTTTTGACTTATCTTTGCAACATGTACTTTGGAAAGGGGTATCATGCCCTGGCATTTGTGCGGAAAACGGAGAGAAGAAACAAACTAAATTACTAATCCATATTCATAACTCATAAGCGAATGAAAACAAGATTGTACCGTTTGTGCTCCAACTTGACATTCGGCCTTCTTCTTATGGTCGGTACCGGCATGCTGGTATCCTCGTGTAAGAGTGACTTGGACGAGTTGCTGGAAAACGGCGATTCTCCGGAATGGTTGGGTTCGAGCATTTATTCCACGTTGCAAGAACGGGGGAATTTTACCTACACATTGCGCTTGATTGATGACATGTCCGGTTATGCTTCCATCTTGTCGCGCACGGGTAGCCGTACCGTCTTCGTGGCGAACGACGAGGCGTGGGAGCGCTTCTTCAAGGGAGAGTCGAGAAACCCATGGGGCGTGACCTCCTATGAGCAGCTCACCCAAGCCCAGAAGCAGTGGATCATCAACAATTCGATGATTAATGCCGCCTACTTGATCGAACGCCTTTCCACGATTTCTTCCAGCGGCTCTTTTTCCGAAGGCCAAGCCATGCGGCGCGAGGCCTTCACCTCTCAGGAGGATACCACGAAACTGTACTATGGGCAGTTGATTACTGACAAGCTCTCCGGGTTGAGTACCCAGAATACGCACTGGACGAACATCCTGAACACGGAAGACACCCTGCATATCGGCTACGCGCGCAACGACGAAGTGCTCATGGTGCATTTCACCGACGACTGGCGTGAGAATAATAGCGTTACCGACTTGGATATGCAGTACGTCGTCGGCGGAAAGGGCACGGATGTGGCTTCCGATTCCTATACCACGGACCAGACAACCCGTGACTGGGCTTCGGACGAAGAACGCGATAACCGTACCTATATATTTGATAACCCCGTCATCGAGCAGGACATCACCTGCCAGAACGGGTACATCCATGTGTTGGGTGACGTGCCCGTTCCCCCCTCCAACATGGCCGACGAGTTGGAGGGTCAATCCGACTGTTCCCTCTTCTCCAGTTTCTTGGACCGCTACACCATGCCGGTAGTAATCGGCCAGACCTCGAACGGCAAGAACATCTACCGTAAGGTCTATTTCGCCGCCAACGGCTCCTACGACGGCTCCAACTACGAGAACGCCGGTTCCACGGGCTTGTCGCGCGACTCCAGCGACAACGAGATGGCCACGCTGTCGTTCGACCCGACGTGGCATCACAATACCTATTCTTCCGAGACGTACCAGCAGAACATGGCCGCCATGTTCGTGCCGACCGATGCTGCCCTTCGGGAATGGTGGGAGAGCTCGACGGGCCAGTTGGTGATGGACGGGCTGAATGACTGGTCCGACGTGGAGAACAGCTTGCTCCGCGCGCTCATCAACGTACACATGAAGACGAGCTTTACCAACAGCTTGCCCTCCAACTTCTCCAAAATCCTGAACGACGGAAACCGCGAACAGGGTATCGAAGAGGGGGATGTCGTACGCACCATCTTGGCAAACAACGGCGTGATATATGTAGTAAATAAGGTATATACGCCCGACTCCTACATTTCGGTCATGGCCCCGCTCCTCAACATATCTGATTTGACCGTGATGTACCGTGCCGTGACCTGCACCGACCAGACGACCTACATCCCTGATGGGTACGGTACGTACCTGAACTCCATGGAGAGCACGTTCACGTTCTTGATCCCGACGAACACGGCGCTGCTCGACTACCGCGATCCGGTTTATTGGAATTCAGCTTGGTCGTCGGGCGACTACCGCCAGATCAGCTTCGAGTACAACACCAGTTCTACGTGGTCTTCTGGGACGGGCGAACGCTACAACGTGTCGGCCACGTACCAGGATGTTACGAGCGCTACTTCTTCAACCGGTTCGATCGGCGCAACGAAGGGTACCAACTTGTTGAAGGACATCTTGGAGAACTGCATCATCGTGATGGACGGCAACACCGCCGGGTCTGTATGGTTTGAAAACAAGCCGGGCTATTTCCAAACGAAAGGCGGCGCGATGGTGTACATCGACGGCTTTAATGAAGGCGGCAAGGTCTACGGGGGCGGCAACGACTACGACACCCCTGCAAGCGTGGAGACATTCTACAACCAATCGCAATACACCTTGGCATCGAACCAAGGTTTGACCGGCTCCGACGGAAACGGCGTATCCATGCAGCTGGACCAGGTGGTACAACCCTCGCGCACGACCGTGCTTGAAGCGTTGGCCGCGTATGACGAATTCTCCGAGTTCTATAACCTCCTGACGGGGCTGGATGATGTGTTAGCTAATTATGAAGACGAAGTAGAGATTGACGATGATGACGAGGAAGAGACCTCCACGGGCGGTTTGTCTACCTTCTTGACCAATGTAAGCACTAATTCCGACACTTCCCGCCTATATAATCCTGTTTATACGTATACGGGCACTTCCACTTATACGAGGTCGCAAGTGA
>CAYTPX010000053.1:0-8461 GCA_964439955.1 uncultured Bacteroidaceae bacterium
CACTTTGGTTGTCCGATAGGACTGATATTGTCAGAACAAGTCTTGACTATTACACCTAACGGCCAAAAGTCCACGGTTCTTTTGTGCGAGCCGTGGATTTTGTATATCTTTGCATTAATCTTGGCTTGCCTCTTTAGGAAAAAGGGACGGGGGACTCTTATTATGTTGAAGTGAAATCCTATTAAAATGCCCGTACTTGTCTATATCATCCGTTTCGTACGTTATCTGTTTCGCGTGTTGGTAGGCATCCTTGTGGTGGCAGGCGTTTTGTTTTACCTACCACCGGTACAGGCTTGGTTGAGCGCGAAAGCATGCGAGCTGGCAGAATCGGCTATCGGGATTCCGGTGGAGGTACGCAAACTGCGTATCGTTTTCCCGTTCAATCTGCGCTTGGAGGGAGTGGCCGTGTCCGACCATTCGCTGAAAGTGGAGCATCTGACGCTGAAGACCAGCATCTCCCGCCTGCAGGACGGCAACCTTTCGGTCGACGAGCTGGCTCTGGGGGGGGTACAGATGAGGAGTGGTGACTTGCTGGATGGGGTGGTCTTGGACGGTACTGTCGGTACTGTGCGGGTGAAGGCCAAACGCTGGGACCTCTCCAGCCGTACGCTGCTGGTCAATGATTTGCAGTTGGGCCAGGCAGACGTGCAACTCTCTTTGCGTGACACTTCCGAGGTTTCGCAAGATACGTCTTCTGCTTCTTTCCTGAAAGAGATAACCTTGGTAAAAGGCGGTTTGCGGGATGTGCGTTTTTCCTTGCGGATGCCAGACGGGGGAGTGCGCTTGTTTGCGGATATCGATACGCTGCTTGTGCGGAGGGCTGAAATCGGTTTGCAAGAAAAGAAGTATAACGTGCGGGAGGTAGCATTGGCTGCCCCAGCTTTGTTCTTTGCTTTGGAAAACGATTCGGTACAGGGCGGGCGTCCGGACAGTTTGTCGCTCTTTTTACGGGGAAGCCGTCTGCTGGCCCGGTCGGTACGGGTGGACTTGGATGAGGGGCTGTATCATTTGGATGGTTTGCGCTATGCTGCACAGGAAATCGCTTACCATGCCAACCAGAAGCCTCCGCTTGACGGATTTGACCCGGAACATCTCACGTTGGCTTCAGTCTTTTTAGAGACGGGAGTGCTGGGCATGGAGCGCGGGAAATATGTGGCACGCGTAAACCGGATGAATGTGTGTGAACGGAATGGCATATATATAAATAAGGTGGAAGGTGAGGCTCTTTACCGGGAAGGGGAAGGGCTTGTGGCCGATTTGGTGGTGCAGACGCCCCACTCCCATATAAGGATTAATGGGAAGCTGCGGGACTATTTGTGGAACGGGGAAGGCATTGATGGGGAATCGATGTTTGTTTATGACATAAAGGTGGGGTATCGGGATATGCGCATGCTCTCTTCTTTGTTCATGGGGATGCCCGGCGGTAGCCTACCGGCACGCGATTTGCTGGCGGGCGGGCGCATGACGGGCAAGGGGCGCGTATTGACCTTGCATGGGACGGAGGCGCTTCTTCCCGGGGTTTTCCGTCTTTCGGCAAACGGGTCTTTTGATTTTGAGAAAGAAGCTGTCTCTGGCAATCTTCTTACGGAAGGGACGGACTTGAATCGTTTGCTCCCTTGGATGATGGGGCAGGGTGATGAAGGCCAAGAAGCCGGGGGAGGACTACGTTTCCCGCGGGACTTACGCCTTCAGGCTGGCGTGCAGGGTAGGGGCGACAACTATAAATTAGTAGCGGAACTCACCGATTCGATTGGGAAAGTGGGTCTGGAGGGTGCATATAACGCACGCACTGAAAGCTACGATGCGCGGCTTGTACTCGACAGTTTGTGGGTGAACAATTATTATGCCCTCGATTCGGTGACGGATGTTTCCGCAGAACTCCAGTTGAGTGGGCGCGGTACGGATTTTTATGACTCCCGTACACAAATGGCGCTTGACTTCTCGTTGAAACGCATCGGTTTTCATCGCGGGCAGTTGCGTTCCATCTGTTCGCAAGCACAGCTTGAGAACAACCAGGTGCATGTGGAACTGGAAGCAAATAACCTTTTGCTGAATATGGATGCCCAGTTGGATGCCCAATTATACCGGGCGAAACCCATCGTGGCCGACCTCTCCCTTGATATTTGGGATGCCGACCTGAAGGCAGTGGGGCTTGTCAATGAAAATCCCGACCAGCCGTTCGGGGTGTCATTGAATGCCCGTTTGGAGGAAGACATGACTTCCGTGGCCTTACAAACGGGTGATTTTTCTTTCTTCTTCGACGGGAGAAGTCATTTTTCGCTATTGCAGAAACAAATAACGGAGCTTGCGGCCTTGTTGCAGACGCAACTGGCTGAACGAGATCCGGATCAAGGCGAATTGAAAAAACTCTTTCCGGAGGCGCAGCTTTTATTCCGCGCTGGTGGAAACAATATCATCAATTATATCCTCAAAGAACGTACCTCCCTTTCTCCAGGGAAAGTCGGTCTCCAGTTGAAGACTTCGCCAGAGACGGGAATCTCGGGTGAGGGATATTGCTATGCCCTACAGGCTGCCGAAGAGTTTACCTTGGATACGTTGTTGCTCCGGATAGTGCAAGATTCCTTGGGGATTGGGATTTTTACGTCTTTCGTGAACTCTCCGGACAACCCCTCTTATTCTTTCCGGGCGCAACTTAATACATTGTTGAGCGACCATGAGGGGAAGGTGCGCGTTTATATGCGCGACAGTGAAGGAAACGTAGGCGTAAACCTTGGGTTGCACGGGCGGATGCAGGGAAACGGCTACCATGTCTCGTTCTACCCCAATGAGCCGATTGTCGCATTTCGGCAGATGCAGCTAAACCGCGACAATGAGATTTGGATTCGTCAAGAAGATGGACGTATTTTCGCCGACGTGCGGATGCGGGAAACGGATGGGGGAAATTCTGCAATCTCGATAACCTCGAACGATTCGACGCAGGCCGAGCAGGATTTGTCATTCAGCGTGGCTCATGTAGATGTGGCCGATGTGGTCCGTTCGTTTCCTTTTTTGCCGGATATAGGAGGTATTTTGGACGCCACGGTATCCATAAGGAAGCGAAACCGTCTTCGTTTCTCGATAGATTCGCGCTTGCAGGACGGATTGTTCAATGGCATGGATTTGGGAGATATAGCCTTCCGTGGCGGATACATGCCGGACTCGTTGTTCGATACGCACTCCGTAGCGGCACAACTCACGAGGAATGGGGAACGGATGGTGAGTGTAGCAGCAAAATTCCGAAGCGAAAGTAGCGAATTGCTATCCTCTTTGGTCACGGTGCATGGCATTCCGCTGGAACTCTTCAATGGCTTTGTCCCAGACTATAAAACGAATTTCTACGGTACATTGGCAGGAGCCCTCAGTGCGGTAGGGACTTTGGAGAATCCGGTGATAAACGGGGAATTGCATTTCGATTCATCGCACGTCGTGATACCTGCGGCCAGTTTGCATTTGGCTTTAGACACGCAGAAAATCTATGTGCGCGACAATGTGCTGCACTTCCAGGACTATGGCATTTATGCTTCGGGTGAAGAACCTTTCCGTATAGAAGGGACTGTTAGTGTGGAGGATTTTTCCGCTATGCCTGTGGCCGACCTCACGTTGGAGGCTGATAATTACCAGCTCATCAACCGGCGGAAACGCGACAGGAATACGCTCTTGCTGGGAAAACTGGTTGTAGGGTTGAATACCACGGTCAAAGGTCCTCTCGACCACCTGCGGATGCGGGGGAACATGCATATATTGGGGGCGACGGATTTGACTTACATTATGGAAAACTCCCCCTTGACGGTCGAAGACCAACTCAATGAACAACTGACTTTCGTGGACTTTTCCGACACGCTTTCTGCCGCCAATCTGCCCGACTCTTTGGCTGCGTTTGCCGCATACCGCCCGTCTACGCTCGATATGCTGCTGCAACTGACCATCGATCCCACGGTACGAATGCGTGTGGAATTGACGCGGGACGGGGAAAGTTATGTAGATCTCGAGGGAGGGGGAAACCTTACTTTGCAGGCTACGCCATTGAACGATTTGAGCCTGAATGGCCGTTATTCGTTGAACAGTGGTAGCTTGAAGTACGCTTTCTCTATGATCCCGCTCAAGGAGTTTGCTCTCCAGTCCGGAAGTTACGTCGCTTGGAACGGAAACCTGATGAATCCCTCCTTGCACTTGACGGCAGTGGAGACAATACGTTCGACTGTGACGGACGAAGACAACCAGTCGCGCGGGGTGAACCTCGAGATTTCCATAAACCTCTCGAACACACTGGAAAACTTGAGCGTCTCTTTTGACATTGCAGCTCCCCAAGACGCGGCAATGCAGGAGGAACTGAACGCCTTGACGGCGGAGGAACGGAGCAAACAGGCGATTACTACGCTGGCTATGGGTACTTATACCGGTTCTTCTGGGGGCGGACTGCGGGTTAATGACGCTTTGAACTCCTTGTTGCAAAGCCAGATCAATTCCTTGGCAGGAAATGTCTTGAAGAGTACGGATCTTTCTATCGGGATGAACTCCTATTCCAGCGATGGAACTGGCGGACAGAGCACGGAATACACTTATAAGTTCGCCCGTCGTTTTTGGAACAACCGCATACGTGTCGTCATCGGAGGGACTATTACGCAGGGGGCCAACACTGCCAACCAGGGCGAGTCCTTCATCGACAATATTTCCATTGAGTACAACATCGACGAGGCGGGGACAAAATCGGCGCGCATATACTACAATAAGAACTACGAAAGCATACTCGAAGGCGAAATCATCAAGACCGGTGCCGGTTTTGTCTATCGGAAAAAATTGAATACTTTACGGGAATTGCTGCCTTGGCACAAGTTCCGCAGGAAAGAAAGCGAGGAAACGGAAAATGACGAGAAGCAGGAATAGGAAAAAAACTTGCCGCTTTTTAGGGAAAGCCTTGCCACTTTTGGGGAAGGTGCTTGCTGCTTTTCAGGAGACGATGGGCTGCGGGAAGAAGTGCAGGTGGCCATTGGGGAGGTGGCGGGGAGACGCCGCCCGTGCTTTGGCGCATATTGGCCTGGTGTTTTCCTTGCTGTTCATGGCGGGCGGATGCTCCACGACGCGCAACCTCCCGGAGGGGGAAATCCTTTATACGGGCGTGAAGAAGATAGTAGTGTCCGATGCAGCCGGAGTTTCGTCGAGCGTAGCCGATGATGCCCTTGCCGAGGCAAAGGCGGCAGTCAGCGTATCCCCCAACAATTCCTTCTTTGGCAGTTCCTCGATACGCATCCCGCTGCCGATAGGGTTGTGGGTGTATAACTCGTTTGCCAAGTACAAGAAGGGGATTGGACGGTGGATTTTCCGTCATTTTGCCGCCGACCCGGTGTTCATCTCTTCGGTCAATCCGGAAGTGCGCACTAGGGCAGCGACCAATTTGTTGCACGATTACGGCTTTTTCCGGGGGGAAGTCACGTTCGATACAGTACCGGCGGGCTACCGTAAGGCCAAGCTCGCCTATGAGATAACCCTCGGCCCGGCCTATTATATCGATACGGTCATGTATCATTCCTCCAGCCCGGGAATCGATAGCCTGTTGCAGAAAAACCGTCCGGCCAGCTATCTGAGGCAGGGTTCGCTCTTTAGTGTCGAGAATGTGGTGAGTGAGCGGCAGCGGATTCAGACGCTGTTACGCAACAGGGGGTATTACTTCTTCGAGTCTTCGTCCTTGAAGTTTGAGGCCGACACGGTGCATGGTGCAGGGAAAATCGGATTGCGCATATCCACCGTGCCTGGTATCCCCCGGAGGGTGGGCACGCCGTGGACCATCGGGCGGCGCGGCGTCAACCTTTACCGTTTCCCGGGAGAAAACCTGACCGATTCGGTAATATACGAGGATTTGACCATACGTTTCGCAAAATCGCTCGAGATGAGGCCTTCCGTCCTTTATTCCAATTTTCGCCTGCTCCCCGGGCAATTATACACGGAATGGCGGCACGAGTTGCTTTCCAACCGTTTCTCGCGGTTGAATACGTTTCAGACTTTGAACGTTGGCTATTTGCCAGACTCAATAGGGCATAATTGCTTGGACGTAACGGTCGAAGGGATATATGACGCTCCTTATGATGCGGTGTTTGAGGCGGACTTTACCTCGAAGAGCAACAACCAGATGGGGCCGGGCGTGGCATTTACGGTGACAAGGAAAAACGTCTTTGGCGGCGGTGAGTCGCTGTCGTTGAAGCTGGAGGGAGGCTATGAGTGGCAAACCGGTGGCGCCTCTTCACCGGGCGACAATTCCTTGATTAATTCCTGGGAAGTGGGTACTTCGCTCTCGCTCTCTTATCCCCGGTTGCTTTTGCCCGGCGAATCGAAACGGGAAAGGCGCTTCACGCAATCGACCGACTTGAAGCTCTTCCTCACCTGCTATAACAGGGCGAATTACTTCCGCATGCTTTCCTTTGGGGGAGAAATATCCTATCAGTTCCAGAGTTCCCCGGTCTTGAAGCATACGGTCACGCCGTTTAGCCTGACGTTCAATACCATCCGTGCCAGTACCCCTTTGTTTGACTCTGTACGGGCGGCAAACCCGGTACTGGATTTGAGTTTGCGCAACCAGTTTATCCCGGCCATGAAATACAGTGTCACTTTCGACAATTCGGGTACCAACCATCGCAATAAACTTTGGTGGCAACTGAACTTCTCTTCGGCGGGCAATCTGACGTCATTGATATATAGGAGCTTTGGGGAACGGTTTGATGAGGAGAAACAGCTTCTGGGCGCAGCTTTTGCCCAGTTCTTGAAATTCTCGGCCGAAGGGCGCTACAACATAAAAGTCAACAATGCCCAAAATCTTGTTTTCCGCCTCTATGCGGGCATAATTTATTCCTATGGGAACAGCCAAGTGGCTCCTTATAGCGAGCAATTTTATATAGGTGGGGCCAACAGCTTGCGGGCATTTACCATCCGTTCAATAGGCCCTGGCGCATATACGCCCGACCCGGATAATGAATATTCTTATATGGACCAAGCGGGTGACATCAAGTTTGAGTCCAATGTGGAGTACCGTTTCCGGCTTCTGGGTTCGCTGCATGGGGCGCTTTTTATTGATGCGGGCAATGTGTGGCTCTTGCGCGAAGATGCTTCCCGCCCGAATGCCACGCTTTCAGCCGGGCGTTTCTGGAAGGATTTGGCGCTCGATGCTGGTGTGGGGCTACGTTATGACTTGGATTTCTTGGTGTTGCGGTTGGATGCGGGTTATGCGTTGCATGCTCCCTACCAAACGGATTATTCCGGCTACTTCAACATGCGGAAATTTACCGACGCCGTGGGTTTGCAGCTGGCCATAGGTTATCCGTTCTGATTTATGGCACACGGGTGAAAAAAAGCCTCGCTCTCCTAAATAAGTGACGTATAAAAACACTATTTTTGTCGCAACAAAGAAACAGACATTGAGGATAAGGACCTTTAATGACTAAAAACTATATATTGCATGAAACCTACCTTATTTGTATTGGCTGCCGGTATGGGCAGCCGTTACGGAGGCCTTAAACAACTCGACGGCCTCGGCCCCAATGGGGAAACGATCATGGATTATTCTATTTTCGACGCGATCCGCGGCGGCTTCGGTAAAGTTGTCTTTGTAATCCGTAAAGACTTCGAGCAGGACTTCCGTGAGAAGATTCTCTGCAAATATGAGTCGCGTATTCCCGTAGAGCTGGTTTTTCAGGACATCCATGACTTGCCCGCAGGATTTGAATGCCCGGCGGAACGCACGAAGCCGTGGGGTACGAACCATGCCGTGCTCATGGGTAAGGATGTAATCCGTGAGCCTTTTGCGGTAATCAATGCCGATGATTTTTATGGACGCGACAGTTTTGCCGTAATCGGCAAGTATTTGTCTGAACTTCCCGATGGTGCGGCAAACAAGTATTGCATGGCGGGCTACCGCGTGGGGAACACTTTGAGCGAGAGTGGAGCAGTGGCACGGGGAATATGCGGTACTGATGCCGAGGGCAATCTCACCAGTGTGGTGGAACGCACGGAGGTTATGCGCATAGATGGCCCTGTTTGCTACAAAGATGAGCAGGGTGCATGGATTCCCATTGAGGATAATACGCCGGTGTCCATGAACATGTGGGGCTTTACGCCGGATTATTTCAAACATTCGGAGGCATATTTCGTGGAATTCCTGAAACAACACCTGAATACCCCGAAGGCAGAGTTCTTTATTCCTTTGATGGTGAACAAACTCATCAATGAGAAGACGGCGACGGTCAAGGTTCTTGATACGGCAGCCAAGTGGTTTGGCGTAACTTATGCGGCTGACCGTCCAGCTGTAGTGGCTAAAATCCAGTCACTCGTCGATGCCGGGGAATATCCGGAGCACCTCTTTTAAACGGATTGCACCATGTGCCGTGTCCCGATAGGATAGGGCTTTCCCGGAAAGGAACACGGTATGCCATGTAAAATGAAACCTCCACCATCATGAAAGGATTGGTGGAGGTTT
>CAYTPX010000054.1:0-8067 GCA_964439955.1 uncultured Bacteroidaceae bacterium
AAAAAAGGAAATGCCTTTGACGTGCCGTTGCACATCCAAAGACATTTCCTTTACGTTTGTCCTTTAAACAATATCAACCCGGACAGACCTATTGCATAGAACCTCCGACAATGTCCAACAACTCCGATGTGATGGCCTGCTGGCGGGATTTGTTGTAGTTGAGCGTCAATTCATTAAGAAGTTCAGCCGCATTGTCCGTGGCTATCTGCATGGCGGTCATGCGGGCCGCATGCTCCGAAGCCTGGCTATCCAACAAGGCCGTAAACAGGTTGAGGATTACCACTTGGGGCAACAAGGTGGAAAACAAAGCGGCACGCGAGGGCTCGATGATATAGTCAGGGTTGATACCCGAAACCGGCTCTTCCGTCTGCGCGGGGATAATACTGTCAACAGAGACGGGCAATAGCTCTTTCTGCTGAAGAGTCTGCTGCGCAGTGCTCTTAAAGTGATGGTAGAGCAAGATGACCCGGTCTACTTCACCTTGGGCATAGGCCTTCATCAAGCTTTCTGCCAAAGCGGATACCGAATCATAATCGGCCTGTTCCGCCAATTTATCGTATGACCCCGCTACCATGCAACGCTCTTTTTGTGCCGCCTGCGCTACCTTCTTTCCAATGGGATAAACGAGGATTTGCTCCTTCGGCAACTCTGGGAAAGACTGGATAACAGCATGGAGTGCTTTAGCCACATTGCTGTTGAACGCACCGCAAAGTGAAGAATTGGAAGAGAAAGCCACGATGGCCACCTTCTTTACCTCTGGCCGGGCTACAGCCAAAGGGGAAACCAGTTCGTCCTCCTCTCCTTTCGAAAGGAATGCGCTCAAAATAGCCGATAATTTCCGCTGATAAGGAGCCATTCCGCTGATTGCGGCTTGTGCCCGGTGGAACTTTGCCGACGCTACCATCTTCATGGCTGAAGTGATTTTCTGCGTACTTTGTACCGAAACGATGCGCCCTTTGATTTCTTTCAGCGATGCCATGATCCAATCCCCTTACTTTTTAGTGAGCGAAAGGGCTACTTGGGCGGCCACTTCCTGAATGATTTTCTCCACTTCCCCGTTGATTGTTCCTTGCTTCAGCACATCAAGCACATCTGCTTGGTGCGTGTTTTTCAAGGTCAGCAGGAAAATCTTCTCAAAGTCGGGGACGGAATCAAGGGGAATGTCTTTCAGCAACCCGTGCGTACCACAATAAAGCACGGCAATCTGCTCCTCAACAGGCATCGGGGAATACTGGGGCTGTACGAGCAAACGCGTATTTTTCCGCCCCTTGTCGATGATGAACGCCGTAACCGGATCCATATCGCCCCCGAATTGGGAGAAAGCCTCCAACTCACGGTATTGGGATTGATCAGTCTTCAACGTACCGGCCACCTTCTTCATTGCCTTGATTTGTGCGTTTCCGCCTACGCGCGACACCGATATTCCGACATTGATGGCGGGACGATTACCTTGGTTAAAAAGGTTGGTCTCCAAAAAGATTTGCCCATCAGTAATTGAAATTACATTGGTCGGGATGTAGGCAGATACGTCGCCCGCCTGCGTTTCGATGATAGGAAGTGCCGTCAGCGAACCTCCGCCCTTCACGCGTCCCTTGAGGCTTTCCGGCAAATCGTTCATTTGCTCAGCCACTTCCTGCTGATTGATAATCTTGGCCGCACGCTCCAGCAAGCGGGAATGAAGATAGAACACATCACCAGGATAAGCCTCACGCCCGCTCGGACGGCGCAAGATAAGGGATACTTCGCGGTAGGCCACGGCCTGTTTCGACAAATCGTCGTACACGACTAACGCATCCATGCCTTGGTCGCGGAAGTACTCGCCGATTGCCGCCCCGGCAAACGGGGCAAAGTATTGCAAGGCAGCAGGATCTGAAGCCGTGGCCGAAACCACAATCGTATAAGGGAGTGCGCCGTATTCACGCAACTTCTCCACCAGTGCAGCGACCGTAGAACCTTTCTGCCCGACTGCGACGTAAATACAATAAACAGGTTTCCCCGCTTCGTAGTTGCTACGCTGATTGATAATCGTATCAATAGCGATAGTAGTCTTTCCCGTCTGCCGGTCGCCAATAATCAATTCGCGCTGACCGCGGCCGATAGGAATCATGGCATCCACGGCCTTCAGGCCGGTCTGCAAAGGCGTGTTGACCGGCTGGCGGAAGATTACGCCCGGAGCCTTCCGGTCCAAAGGCATTTCCAATCGTTCGCCGCCAATTCCACCTTTCCCATCCAAGGGCTGTCCCAACGGGTTGATGACACGACCCAGCATTTCCATGCCAACTTCGATGGAGGCGATTCGTTTCGTACGCTTGACCGTAAACCCTTCCTTGATTTGATCCGTCGGCCCCAGCAAGACGGCACCGACATTGTCTTCCTCCAGGTTCATGGCGATAGCCATTATCCCATTGTCAAACTCCAACAATTCACTCGCTTCCACGTTGCGCAGGCCGTAGATACGCACCACTCCATCGCTTACCTGAAGGACAGTACCTATCTCTTCATAATGAAGCGCCGTATCAATTTCGGCCAACTGCTGGCGCAAAACTTCAGAAACTTCGCTAGGTTTTATGTTTTCTGCCATATAAAATAGCCTTTAAACTGTTTTCTTATTCTTTTCCAGCAATTGATTTTTTATTTTCCTCAATTGGGACGCCAAACTTGCATCCAACCGATAAGTATCGTAGTCAAAGACAAAACCACCCAATATAGCCGGATCTACCCGTAAAGAGAATTCCAATGTCCCTTCCCGCCCGGACAAAAGTTTGGCGCGCATGGCATTTTCCACTTCCGCCGGGATGGGAACTGCCGTAATCAACGAACCGGTTACGATGTGGTTCTCTTTCCTGCAAATATCTATATAGGCCAAGGCCATCGGCTGAAGAAGGTTTTCACGCTTATGATCCAATACAAGTTTAATAAAACGCACATAAGCCGGACTCGGCTTGCCCCCCACAGCAGATTGCAAGAGTTTAAGTTTTCCGCTCCGGTCCAATATCGGATCGCTCAACAAGGAACGGAAATCGCCCGCCCGAAGGAAACTTTCCGACAAGGATTTCATCTCCTCATAGAGCCGGCCAGCCTCATTCCGCTCTTGCGCAAAAGCATACAACGCTTTCGCATAGCGTTTTGCTATAATACCTGTATTCATCAGCCTCGACCTTAATGGGTTGTTATGACCTCATCCAATAAGCGGTTGACCAAATCCATCTGGGATTTGTCGCGACTCAAGGAATTGCGTGTCACTTTTTCCGCAATATCAACCGAAAGGACAGCTATTTCACGACGCACTGCCCGTACGGCCTCTTCGCGTTCGGCGGCAATTTGTGCCCGGACTTCCTCCAATTGCTTATGGGCCTGCACCTGCGCTTCACGTTTTGCGTCAGAAATTATCTTCTCTCCCGCTTGAGTAGCTTCGTTCAGTATCTTGATTTGTTGTTCATGGGCTTCGGCCAGAATTTTTTCGCTGGTAGCTTTGATTCCTGCCAAAGCGGAATTTGCCTCATCTGCCGCCTTCAAAGATTTGTCAATGTATTGCTTCCGCTCTTCCACCATTTTGGTAATAACCGGGAAGCCATACTTGGCAAGAACGGCAAAAACAATGATGAAAGCCAATAACATCCAGAACAACAATCCGGAATCTGGCAATAAAAGCTCCATAAAAATAGTTTTTTACATGACCAAGGCCAACAAACAAACGACAACGGAAAAGAGTGCCACACCCTCAACCAAAGCCGCAATAATAATCATATTCATACGGATATTGCCCGAAGCTTCAGGCTGGCGGGCAATGGCCTCCATAGCAGAGGCGCCAATCCGTCCAATGCCGATACCGGCACCTATTGCTGCTAAACCGGCACCTATTGCACCACCTAACTTTGCGATACTTGCACCTGCCATTGCGGCTTGTAATAAAATACTAGCAATCATAATAATTTAGTTTTTAGGTTTTACTCGTTTTTATTTTATGCACATATTGAATCTATCAAAAGAATCCTCCATCCTACGTCATTCCGCCTTTTCCGGTTCCGCCACCGCCAAGCCGATAAAGACTGCCGACAGCATGGTAAACACGTAGGCTTGGATATAAGCGACAAGCAACTCCAGCATATTCATGAAGATGCAAAACAGCAAGGAGACACAAGTCATGCTTGTATTCAAAACAATCCCCATGGAAGCTGTCACAAATATAATGCTAACCAAGCAAAGTATTACCGAATGCCCGGCCATGATATTCGCGAAAAGACGGATCATCAAGGCAAAAGGCTTGGAGAATACGCCGATTATCTCGATCGGTATCATGATTGGCTTCAATGCCAAAGGGACATGTGGCCAAACAATATCCTTGTAATACTCCTTTGTACCCGAAAGATTGACGAATAAGAAAGTAAAAACGGCCAGAACCAAGGTAATCGTAATATTACCCGTCACATTCACTCCCCCCGGGAAAATAGGAATCAATCCCAAGAGGTTGTTGATGAATATGAAAAAGAACGCCGTTAATAGATAAGGGGCATAGCGTTTGTATTTAGGCCCGATACACGCTTTCACCACATTATCGTTTATGTCCATGATAAACATTTCCATAAACCCGACAAATCCTCTCGGCGCTTTCGTAGGGTTACGCCGCGCCCAACGCGAGCAGGAAAGGACAATGGCAACCAACAAAATGCTACTAATAAGCACGCCGCAAACCGTTTTCGTAAGGGACAAATCCAAAGGGCGGATCTCCTTCCCCGTTTCAAGGTCACGCTCTACCAATCTTCCCTTCAGCACCCCGTCTTCTTGGCTAATGTAGAAGCCTTCGTAAGAGCCGTCCGGCGATTCTTCCAAACGGGAGGAGAGGAACACATGCCATTCACCCGACTTGCCACGCACAATCACCGGGAGGGGTATCGTGACGTGCGCATCCTTCCACGAGGTAATATGCCATGAGTAGGCATCTTGGATATGCCCGAAAACTAGTTCCTTTACATCTACTTTTCCTTCGCCACCCGTCCCGGCCGCATGCAATGCAGGGGCATGGCCTATCCCTCCCAACAGGAAGGAGAAAACGAATATCAAGATAAACCGAAGTCCTATCATCCTAAATTGTACTATCATAGCATTTCCGTTTTCAGACTCTTTTCATAACGAAAGAGAAACCTTGTTTCCCATACCAAATACAGCAGATAAAAAGAAAAGAACATGGGGAAAAAGAGGATCATATCTACGCGAAAAACAAAGGCATAGGCCAATGCGACCAGCACAAGGCACAATATCTTCATGACTTTCAGCACAAGATACACATTGACCAAATAGCGTTCGGCAGGAACGAGCCTTAATACCTTTCCCATCCCATAGCCCATGGCAAAAAAAAGCAACGGCATCGGTACAAGCCAATACGGCTCCCTTATCCCGAAGAAATGCCGCAGAAGCATAAATCCACCCCCGGCCACAAGCAATAGCCCTGCGGCCAAATGGAACAAATGTTTAGTATCCCGCGTCATGCCGTGAACCTTTTCCGTCATTTTCTTCCTTCCTCCTACTTTACACAAACCGATATCACATCCTTTTTGACTTCCACGAAGCCCCCTTTAATGGAGATAAGTTGCTCTTTCTTCTCTTGCCCGGCGCTTTGTCCCCCCTCTTGTATCTTGATGTCCCCTTCCACCAACGACGAGATCAAGGAAGCATGACGGGGCAATACCGTGAACAATCCTTTCTCTCCCGGCAATGTGATGGACACGACATCGTCGCTGCGGTATAAGACACCATCGGGTCGCAGGATTTCTACTTTCATTATCAAGTCCTTTCCTACTTCGCAATCTTACAAACCCTTATTTCGACGATGAGGCCTGTGCCTGCAATTTCTTTCCTTTCTCTATCGCGTCCTCTATCGTACCCACGTTCAGGAAAGCCTGCTCCGGCAAGTCATCCACTTCACCATCCATAATCATATTGAACCCGCGAATCGTGTCCTCAATCGAGACTATCACCCCCGGGACACCGGTGAACTGTTCGGCCACGGTGAACGGCTGCGAAAGGAATCTTTGTACACGACGCGCACGATTGACCGTCATGCGGTCTTCTTCCGAAAGCTCTTCCATGCCTAAGATGGAAATAATGTCTTGCAACTCCTTGTTGCGCTGCAAAATCCGCTTCACGCGCTGGGCTGTTTCGTAATGCTCCTTTCCCACGATGAGCGGGTCAAGAATCCGCGACGTGGAATCCAACGGGTCCACGGCCGGGTATATCCCCAATTCCGTAATCTTGCGGCTCAACACGGTCGTCGCATCCAAATGGGAGAACGTTGTGGCCGGGGCCGGGTCGGTCAAGTCATCCGCCGGGACATACACCGCCTGCACCGAAGTGATGGAGCCGTTCTTCGTAGAAGTGATACGCTCCTGCATCTGCCCCATCTCCGTGGCCAGCGTAGGCTGGTATCCCACAGCCGAAGGCATGCGCCCGAGCAGGGCGGAAACCTCAGAACCAGCTTGGGTAAAGCGGAAAATATTGTCGATGAAGAACAAGATATCCCTCTTTTCGCCCGTGTCGCGCCCTGCGTCACGGAAACTTTCAGCCACAGTCAGCCCCGACAAGGCCACAGAGGAACGCGCCCCGGGCGGTTCATTCATCTGCCCGTAGACAAGCGTTGCCTGCGACTTCTTCAGTTCCTCATAATCGACCTTCGACAAATCCCAGTTCCCTTTTTCCATTTCCTCAGTAAAGGCCTTGCCATAACGTATGACACCGGCCTCGATCATCTCGCGGAGCAAATCATTCCCTTCACGGGTACGTTCACCGACGCCCGCAAATACCGAGAATCCGCTCCCGTGCTTCGCTATGTTGTTGATAAGCTCCATGATGAGCACCGTTTTCCCTACGCCGGCACCGCCGAAAAGGCCGATTTTACCGCCTTTCACATAAGGCTCCAACAAGTCGATCACCTTGATTCCCGTATAAAGGACTTCCTGGTTGGTGGTCAATTCCTCGAACTTCGGGGGTTCCCGGTGGATGGGGCACGCCCCTTCCATGTCCAACGGGCGCATTCCGTCCACAGCTTCCCCGACGACATTCATCAGCCGTCCCTTCACTTGGTCTCCCACCGGCATGCGGATCGCGCTGCCCAACGGGACCACTTCCAGCCCGCGCTGCAATCCGTCAGTACTGTCCATTGCCACACAACGTACCGTGTCTTCACCGATGTGCTGTTGGATTTCGAGAACCAATTCTTTCCCGTTTGGACGGGCAACCGTCATCGACTCATGGATGGCAGGCAAATCCGCTTTCCCCGAAGCTTTTTCAAAACATACGTCAACCACGGGGCCGATAACCTGCGATATGTGACCTTTTATTTGTGGCATAATTCTCTTTATTTTAGAACGTTTTCTTTAGGATTTCCACCTCAAAGTTACGACAAAAAACAGATTGATTGTAATTCCGGGTTGCCTTTTTTAACGAAATAAATACCTTTGCAACAGAAAAACGGCCTTATGGTTGAACCGAGAAACACACATAAGGCGTAAAGGTTACAATATCGTTCCAAACAACAAACTTCAGCACATGCTTATGGAAATAAGAAAGGCGACCACCGGGGACTGCGCGCTCATTTCGGAGTTGGCAAACCGGATTTTCCCGCACACCTACCAATCCATCCTGTCCAAAGGGCAAATCGACTACATGATGGAATGGATGTATTCCATCCCCAACCTGCTCAAACAAATGGAAACCGAAGGGCATACCTATTATATAGCCTACTCCGGTTCCGGGAAACCCTGCGGATACGTGTCCATACGGGCGGAGGCCGAGGGATTGTACCATCTGGAGAAAATCTACGTCCTGCCGGAAGTACAAAAAGAGGGATACGGGAAAGCCTTGTTCCTCCAAGCCCAAAAGCACGTCAAGGAACAAGCAAACGGCAAACCGGCAGCCATGGAGTTGAACGTGAACCGCAACAACCCCGCACTGGGGTTCTACCGGAAAATGGGGATGGCCTGCGTGAGGGAAGGCGACTTCCCCATAGGGAACGGCTATTACATGAACGACTACATCATGCGCATCGAAGTCATGTAACCCAACTGGCGCATT
>CAYTPX010000055.1:0-8047 GCA_964439955.1 uncultured Bacteroidaceae bacterium
CCGGGCTTGGGCGTCAGACGATTCCTTCAGCCAGCATGGCGCGTGCCACCTTCATGAACCCGGCGATGTTGGCGCCTTTCACGTAGTTCACGTAGTCGCCGGCTTCGCGGCCATGTGCCACGCACTGCCGGTGTATGTTGCCCATGATTTGGTGTAGGCGTCGGTCTACTTCTTCCGGACTCCAGGAAAGGTGCATCGCGTTTTGCGACATTTCCAGCCCCGAGGTAGCCACCCCTCCTGCGTTCACGGCCTTACCCGGCGCGAAGAGGCATCTCTTCTCGATAAAGTAGTCGGCCGCTTCGGCCGTGCACCCCATGTTGGAAACTTCGGCTATGCAGATCGTGCCGTTTTCCACGAGCTTCCGTGCGTCGTTGCCATCCAGTTCGTTTTCCGTGGCACAAGGCAGGGCTATGTCCACTTTCTGTTCCCAAGGTTTCTTGCCGGGGAAGAATTGTGCCGAGGGAAACTCGTCGGCGTAGGGGGCCACGATATCCTCGCCCGAAGCACGCAGTTCCAACATATAGTCTATCTTTTCGCCGCTGATGCCTTCCGGGTCATACACGTAACCGTCCGGCCCTGAGAGCGTTACGACCTTGGCGCCCAGCTGTGTGGCTTTCAGGGCGGCACCCCAAGCCACGTTGCCGAATCCAGAGATGGCCACGGTTTTCCCTTTTATGTCGATGCCGTGTTCCTCGAGCATCTGGTGTACGAAGTAGAGTGCGCCGAATCCCGTGGCTTCCGGGCGCAGGTTGGAGCCGCCGAACTCCATGCCCTTTCCGGTGAAAGTACCGGTGTGCTCGTGGCTGAGTTTCTTGTACATGCCGAACATGTAGCCCACTTCGCGGCCGCCCACGCCTATGTCGCCCGCGGGGACGTCGATGTCAGGCCCTACGTGCCGCCACATCTCTAGCATGAAGCTCTGGCAGAAGCGCATGATTTCGCTCTCGCTGCGCCCTTTCGGGGCAAAGTCGGAGCCGCCTTTTGCCCCGCCCATGGGGAGCGTGGTCAGTGCATTCTTGAACGTTTGCTCGAAACCGAGGAACTTGAGGATGGAGAGATTGACCGAAGGGTGGAAGCGCATGCCGCCTTTGTAGGGGCCGATGGCGTTGTTGAACTGCACGCGGTAGCCGAGGTTGATTTGGGTTTCGCCGCGGTCGTCTACCCACGGTACGCGGAAGGTGATGATCCGGTCGGGTTCGACGAGGCGTTCGATGATTTTTGCTTTCTCGAACTCGGGATGCCGGTTGTAGACTTCTTCGATGGAGAGCAGCACTTCTTTGACAGCTTGCAGGTACTCTTTCTCGCCCGGGTGCTTTGCTTCGAGCGCAAAGAGAAGACTTTCGGTTTTCATAGAAAGTTGGTGTTGGTCTTTGTTTTGAGTTTAATCTATATTTGTTTTTCCGTGGAGCTTTCCAAGCTCCTTGTTTTTCCGGTAAAGGTACGTCTTACTTCGCCCCGTGCGCCTTTTTCCCGGCTATTTCTGCCGCGATTTGTGATATTTAACGCTGCCGCGCCTCTTTTCCGTCCCTTTTCCGGGCAAGCATGTTACAAGCCCTTGTCCGTTTCCCTGTATTGCCGTGGGGCGATAGTGCTTCATGGGCCGGGCAAAACCCTTGCCCCTTTCGGGCAAGTTCCCGGAGGGAAAAAGACACCTCCCCCGCACCATGCAGGCGCGGGGAAGGTGTTTGCCCCGTCGGATGCGGGGCGCGGTCCAAGCCTATCAGAGGCTGACGTACTTCTTCTCGCCGCCGGAAAGGGTGATTTCCACCACGTTCCCGCTGTCCGACACTTTGATGCCTTTCACCGGGTTGAGTTCCTTCTTGCTGAAACCCTTCCCGCCTTTTTTCCAAAGCATGAGGGTCACGTAGATTTTCCCCTCTTTCGCCTCGCCGGCCTCCAGTTCGTCTTCAGCCACGAGGTAGGCGCAACGGTCGCTTACGGGGTGCAGGCCGGTGGCTTCCTCCATGCCCGTATCCTCCCAGCCCATGAGGGGCACGAGGGCCAGCGTGTAGGCCCCGTTGGAGACAAGGGTGGCTTTCCGCCCGCCCACTTCCGTTTTTTCCTCCTCGAAGGGCTTTCCCTCCAACTGGGGCAGGGAGTAGTGGCCCAGGCGCAGCCCGACCGTGCGCGGGGCAATGGCCTTGTCCACGCGCAAGATGCCGTTCTCCAAGGGGATGTCGGCCAGCCGGAACTGGATTTGTTCGTTTGTCTCCAGCACGGCGTCGCGGCGGTAGATGCCGTTGTCGAAGCCTTTAAACGTGTAGAGGCGCAACACTTCCCATTCGCCCTTGTCGTTCTTCACGGCATAGTTCTGCGAGACTTCGCCGTCCTTGCCGTCGGCCATCCAAGGGAAGTCGGTATTGTAGGCCAGTTTGTTGTAGTTTTCGCTCGAACGGAACTTCTGCCAGTCGGAAGCGACGCGCTCGTGGCACCAAGCGCGCACTTCGCTTGCGCCGCTTGCGCCGTAGTTGGTGAAGAGCGTGTTGGACCCGGGCATGAAGAGGTTATGCGTTTCTTTTTTGCCTATCTGCTCCCATCCGCCGTTGTTCTCGGTGGCTGTCCAGAAAGGGTTGTCGGCCGGGATGAGCAGCCCCAAGAATGCTTTCCCCATCCAGTAGACGCTGCCACGGCAACTGTATATCTGGATGGCCGGTTCAAACGCGCCGTAGAACCCGAGGGTGGGTATGTTGTCTTCCATCAGGGCGGGGTTGGTGAGGAACTGGAGCAGGGTGGCCGAGGAGATGCGGCGCATCCAACCGTAGTTGATGGAAGGGTCGTCGAGCCATCCCATCAGGGGGAAAGGCACGACCGCCGCCGTGCGGTAGCAGATGCTGCGGCCGTACATGTTCATTTGCCCGTCGCGGTTCCACATGTAGGGGTAGGTATCGGCGAGGTCGCGGAAGTTCTTTTTGAATTCCTCGCCATATTGCGGGTTGATTTCCGTCCCGTAGTAATGTGCCCAGATCATGCCGTACATCTGGAAAGCCCACATGCTGTAGTAGTCGTAGGCGGGGCTGTCGTTATACCACCCGTAGCCCTTGTATTGGTCGAGGCAGTCGCGCAAGAGCTTCTGCAGGTGTTCGTCGTTTACGGCGTAGCCCTTGCTTTTGAAGAACGACATGATGAATATGTTGAAAAAGCGCCAGTTCGACCCGATGGTCGGCCCGTTTCCATAGGAAAGCAGCAGGGCGGCCAGCTTGTCCTTCTCTTCTTGGGAGAGGGGCTCCCAGAGGATTTCGGGCATGGCGGTGAGCGAGAGCGCCAATCCGCCGAACTCCACGAGCGTCTGGCTGGCACCTCCCGTGCGGTGGGCTATGTGTCCCGGCTGCCCGGGCGTAGTCATGTTGCGCAACTGGTGGCGGTAGTAGTCGGCCACTTTGATCCCGTTCAATTCCAGGCCGGGGTTTTCCTTGAGCGGGCCTACGGCCAGGAACATCGTGCGGCAGAGCCCTTCGAGGTTTTCCGCGCCGCCCGTGTAGCTTTTGCCCGGTTGTTTGGGGAATTTCATGGGGTCGTCCATCGAATGTATGTAGCTGAAAGCCCCCTCCAGCAGGTAGCATGCGGCGTCAATCCAATGCTTGCGCGTCATGCCCGTGTAGGGGCTTATGCCGTAATCGGGCTGTTCCACTTGGAATACGGTGAGCTTCACGGCTTCCGCGGGGGGGGCGGTTTCGGCGGCCGCCGCGGCGCAGGGCGGCGTGCCCAGCAGCAGGCCGCACGAGAGGAGGCTTGGGAAGAGTAACCCCTTGAGTGTCTTTTTCTTCATGAGGATAAGGTGTTTTTAGAGATTGTTGTGGGTGGTTTTGGATTGCGTGGCGGGGGCATACGTCCTCCGCACAGGGCAAAGGTAAGAAAAAATGGGTTGCGGCACGCAAAAAGTGCCTGCGCTTTTCTGTAATTGTTGCAGGGCTTTTCCCGCCGGGATGCAAGGGTTGTGGGCCGGAGGGGCTGCGCATTCCCCCGCCTTTGCCTGTGTCCTTGTGGCGTTGGCGCGGGGCGAACTTCCCGCTTGCCGGGCGTTCCTTGCCGGGCGTGGGGGCCGTATTATTCCCTTATGGGGGCGGAAAAGGCGGGAAATTCCGCCTTATTCGCCGTTTGCTTGCATTTTTTGTTTAAATTTGTCGAACGCAAGTTGGCATTTGATATGCACTTCCCACCCGTTCCCGGTATGGGATGAGGCGGGGAAGGACGGCGTTCCTACCCAAAAGCCCTGTCGTTTCCATGAAAAACATGCAGCACTTTCCCCTATGCCATGCGGTGCTATTCTTGGCAACCGCCTTCCTTTGCCTCCCGCTCGCGGGGCAGGACTCCATATTTTCCCTTCCCTCCGACGGCGCATACGGCAGCGGAGGGGGAGAAATGTACCGCCTTGGCGGCTGGACGGCCGATGGCTTCTTGGAGGCCCTGCAGGAGGAAATCGCCCAGGAGGAGGGCTTCTCCACCGCGCTGTGGGAGGAAAACCGCGACGGGTTGGAAGCCCTGCTCGCCAACCCGCTCGACCTAAACCGGGCCACCCGCAGGGAGCTGGAGCAAATACCTTTCCTCACCGCCCCGCAGGCCGAGGAACTCCTCGACTACCGCGCCCGCCATGGCGCTTTCCGCAGCTTGCAGGAGCTGCAACTTCTCAAGACTTTCGACCGCCGCACGCTGCGTCTCGTGGCCCCGTTCCTCCGCGTGGGCTCCGCCGGAAGCCAGCCCGGGCGCGGGAAGCGCTTTTCCCTGCGCGGCGCACGCCACGAGGTCCGGCTGCAAGCCTCCGTGCCGCTCTACGAACGGGAGGGCTACCGGCCCAAGACCATTCCCGAACTCATGGCAAACCCCAACGCGCATTACCTCGGGCCGCCCGTTTCCCACTCCCTGCGCTACTCCTTGCGCTTGGGCGACTGGCTGCAAGCGGGGATGACCGCCTCGAACGATGCCGGGGAGCCTTTCTTCAAAGGCGGAAACCGCAAGGGCTACGATTCCTATTCCTTCTACCTTCTCTACCGCGGCGGCGGCTTCCTGCACAGCCTGGCGCTGGGCAAGTACCGCATCGACTTGGGGCAAGGTCTCGTCATGGGCAACGGTTTCCTCAGCAGCAAGAGCGCTTCCCTGCCCGTGGCGGGGCTGGGACGGGGAAAGTTGCGTGCCCACGCATCGACAGACGAATACCGCTACCTGAACGGCGCGGCCCTCGTGGTGGAACCCCTGCGGCAACGGCTGCGCCTCACCGCTTTCTATTCCTACCGCGCGCTGGACGGGCGCGTCGATGGCGACACGCTCTTGAGCATCAGCGACGACGGTTATCACCGTTTGCCCCGCGAAATGGAGCGGAGGCGGGTCGCCACGGTGCAGGCTGCAGGCGGGGCGGTGCAATACTTGGGCACTTCCTTCGAAGTGGGGCTGAACGCCGTGGGATACTTCTTCAGCAAAGCCTATGTGCCCGAGTCCCGCTACTACAATACCTACTACTTCCGCGGGCGGAGGGGCTACAACCTGAGTGCGGACTACCGCCTGGCGTTGCGCGGGGGCATGCAGCTGGCCGGGGAAATAGCCTTCGACCCGGACGGCCGGACAGCCCTCTTACAGAGCTTCCGCATGCGGCTTCCCGGCGAATGGCAGGCGGTGGCCCTCTACCGCCGCTACGACAAGCGCTACAAGAGCTTCTACGCACGCAGTTTCTCCGAAGGCGGCTACGTGCAGAACGAGGAGGGGTGCTACATAGGCGCGGAGGGAATGTTGCCCGGGCAGGTGCTTCTCACGGTTTATGCCGACCTTTTCCGCTTCCCCTATGCCAAGTACAACGTGAGCACTTCCTCGCATGGCTACGACCTGATGGCCAAGGCCGACTGGACGGCGGGCAAAGTGTGGCGTGTGGAGGCCTACTACCGCTATAAGGAGAAGGGGAAGAACCTTTCGTCTTCCGCCCTCGAGGGCGAGGAGCGCACGCAGGTCAATCCGTATGCCACGCACCGGGCCAAGTTGCAGTTGCATTGCACCCCGCGCGGCGAGGAAATCCAGCTGAAGACCTCGCTGATGTTCACCTCGGCCGGCCACCGGCGCGGCCACCGCCGCAGCACGGGTTGGCTCATGGGGCAGGCGGCCCAGTGGAAACCGCGCCGTCTGCCTGTGCGGGTGGGCGGGGGAATGCACTACTTCCATGCCGGCAGCTACGACGCGCGCTTGTATGCTTATGAATACAGCCTGCCCTATACCTTCTCCGTGCTTTCTTTTTATGGGCGGGGTGTGCGTTGTCATGCGGTATTGCGGTGCGACTTGTGGAAGGGGCGCGTGGCCTTGGTGGGGAAGTATGGCCTGACCCGTTATTTCGACCGCGAGGAGATAAGCAGCGGGTTGCAGTTGATACGTTCTTCCGCCAAGCAGGACATCGACCTGATGTTCCGTTTCAAGTGGTGAGGCACTCTCCCCCGGAAATCCCGATTCTGCGCGCAGGGCTTGGCGCGTTGGGGGAAAAAGAATTATCTTTGGGCGTTTTTTGGAAAAGTGCTGGCGCTGTCCCGGAAAAACGTTTCCGGTTTCCCCATATCCATGCGGCACTTTCCCGGAGGACAGGAACGATAAAACTTAATCCCCATGCAAGTAAATCCCAACTTGTCAAACCCGTTTCTTTCCCTTGTCCGCGCCGTCGGCCGGCACATGAATGGCGGTATCCTGCTCATGCTTACGGCGGCATTGGCTCTTGTGGTGGCCAATTCCCCGTGGAGTGGGGCGTATTTCTCCTTTTGGGAGCAGCCGGTCCATTTGCAGGTAGGATCTTTCAATGTGTTCAACCACGGCGGCCATGCGCTCACGCTGCTTGAATTCATCAACGATGCGCTGATGGTGGTGTTCTTCTTCTGTACGGGCATGGAAATCAAGCGCGAAATGCTCGTCGGGGAGCTCTCCACCCTGCGTCAGGCCTTGCTGCCCGTCATTGCGGCCTGCGGGGGAATGATCATGCCCGTATTGATTTTTGCTTATGTCACCCACGGTACTCCGGGCGAGGTGGGCATGGCTATCCCGATGGCCACGGACATTGCCTTTTCCCTCGGCGTGCTGGCGCTCTTTGGCAAGCGCGTCCCGCTCAACATGCGCATCTTCCTGACGACCTTTGCCGTGGCCGACGACATCGGGGGTATCCTCGTCATCGCGCTTTTCTATTCCTCGCACTTGGCATTGGAGTACCTGCTTTGGTCGGTTTTGGTATTGGCTATCCTCTGCGTGGGCAACTGGAAAGGGGTGCACGACAGGTGGTTTTATTTGGGCTTTGGCGTGATTTTGTGGTATCTCTTCCTGCAGAGCGGCATCCATGCCACGATTGCGGGCGTGATACTTGCCTTCACTATCCCCGCCACGCCGCAAGAGGAAACGGGACGGTTTGCGGAGTGCCTGCGCCGCGTCCTGCAAGGATTCCGTATTGCGCCTAAGGAGGAAATCATGCTCGACGAGGTACAGGTTGGGACGTTGAAGCAGGTAAAGCGTGCTTCGCTGCATGTGGTTTCCCCTTTGCAGCAGCTCGACGAGAGCTTGCAGGGCGTGGTCAGCTATATCATCCTCCCGCTTTTTGCGTTTGCGAACGCGGGCGTCACGGTATTGAAGGCCGATGGCTCGGTGGAGTTTGGCGTGGTCAGCTTGGGAGTGATACTGGGCTTGGTGATTGGGAAGTTCGTCGGGATTTATACGTTTACGGCTATTTCCATTCTCGCCGGGCTTACCAAGATGCCGACGGGCATGAGTCTCAGGAATCTTACGGGTGTCAGCATGTTGGGCGGCGTAGGGTTTACGGTTTCCCTCTTCATTGCGCAGCTTTCCTTCGGTAGCGATATGTCCCAACTGCTCGACCAGGCAAAGATAGGTGTCGTGTGCGGCACAATTGTCTCAGGCATCCTCGGCTGCATCATCCTTAACTTTGTGCTTCCCAAGCACCCGGCAGATGCGGGGCGGGTTGCGGCTGCGTGAAGCCTCGGTTGCGTCTTCCTTTGGGAGATGCTTGACGTTGATATAATTGGCCGGGCTGACCAGACAATTAGGTCAGCCCGGTTTGTTTGTCTCCCGGTGGGGAACTTAA
>CAYTPX010000056.1:0-7200 GCA_964439955.1 uncultured Bacteroidaceae bacterium
AAGTTTTTCTACCGTTTCTGTCAATACATGCGTGAAGTCTAAAGCACTCATCCGTACCTCCTTTAGCCAACCTGTCAGGGGAGTTTTAAAAATATGATGCAAAGGTAAACAAAAAATACGGCCTTTCAAAAAGTCCACTCCCTACTTCTCTCAAATACTCTCATAGAGAGCCATCATTTGCTGTGCTAAAAGTTCCGGATGGAAGCGGGCAGCATATTCAACTCCACGATTAGCCATTTCTTTACGCAGAGGAGCATAATCCAAAATCTGGTCTATGGCCACGGCCCACCCTCTGGCATCATCGGGCGAGACATAGATACTGCATGGTCCGCCCGCCTCCTCCAGACACGACCCGGTAGCCGCCACCACAGGCGTACGGCTGCACAAGGCCTCTAAAACAGGGATGCCGAATCCTTCAAAATAGCTTGGGTAAAGAAAAACATCGGCCATCTGGTAGAGTGCCGGAAGGTCAGCAAATGCCACGCCATGCAACATGATAACCCGTCCGGCCACGCCTAATTCACGGGCACGGGACATCACCCGGCCAGCGTAAGGCGTATACTTACCAACGGCCACCAAGGGCAACTCGTTATGCATCCCGGCCAAAGCCTCCACAGCGCGCATTAAGTTTTTCCGGCTTTCGATGCTTCCCACATATAAAAGGTAGCGATTCGGCAGTTGGTATTTGAGGCGCACTTCGCGCTTCCGGTCGGAGTAAACCAACTGACGGAACTGCTCATCGCAACCTTGGTAAAGCACCCGTATCTTCTCTTCGGGGAGACCGAAAAAAGAGATAGCATCCCGTTTGGTGCATTCGCTTACGGCAATTACACAATCGGCTCTCTGGCAGGCTGAACGGAACTTATGGGCATAAATCATGCGGTCGATGGCCGGATAAAATCCGGGGAAGCGCAGGAAAATCAGGTCATGTAGCGTGACCACTGTACGCATTCCGGGAATATGTTCGATACCCACGGGCAACTCATTACTCAGCCCATGGAACACCTGTGGCACACATCGCGCAATCTGGCGGCTCATGCCCCATACACGCCAAAAAGAGGGGAACCTCTTCCATAGCGCTCCTTGGGGAAATTCCATTTCCACACAAGACTGCTGTCCCAACAAGCCCAACAAACACGTCTTCCTCTGGTCGGGTACATAAAGGCGGTACGTACACTCGGGAAAAGAGCGGCAAAGCCCTTCCAACACAAACCGGCTGTAGTTGCCCAACCCTGTACGGTTCTGGGCAGCACGCTTTGCATCAAATGCCAATGTCAACATGGAACGATCCATCATAAGCGCGATTGTTCTTCCTGCTTAGCTAAAGTTATAAATTTATAGTACGCGTCAAGCATGGCCCAAATCAGGCCGGGAATTCCGTCACGGAAACCGCCTTTCTGTACATAAGCACGAAAGAAACGGAAAAAGGGCTTCACGCAATAGGCCATAAGCCCGTATGTACGTGCCCCCCGGCGTGCCACCTCTTGCGTCGTATAGAGGTCGGTCTTACGCAAACGGACAGCGATACTGTTGTCAGCCAGATGGAGAATAGCCAACCCGACCTGCCCTTTCGGCACAGTCTCCACACACCCATCAATGCGAGGCTGCGCATGAATCGTAGATGGCCAATCAATGCGGTCGCGGCGAGCAAAACGAGTAACGTAATCCGGGTATAAACTCTTCATGAAACGTCCCATAAAATAATTCTTCCTCGGGAGGCGCACAGCATCCGGAGCGTCATCCCGGCGAATCAAGGCATACAAATAAAGCCTCAGCGCGTCGGGCACGACCTCGTCGGCGTCCACTACCAAAACCCAAGGATAGCGTGCCGCTCGTATAGCTGCGTTACGCGCCGGTTCACACACCCCGCATCGTTCATGGTAGATTACCCGGGCACCAAACTGTTCGGCGATGCGTACCGTATCGTCCTCGCTATACATATCGCAGACTACAATCTCGTCGAACCGCTCTAATGAGCGCAATACTTCTTCCAAATGTTTCGCAGCGTTAAAGGTATTGAGCACCACACTGATGCGTGGTACGGTTTCGACTGTTTGGGTTATGTGCTGCTTCATTGTTGCAAGTGCGATAGATTAAGATATTTATCAACTTCATACAAAATTGTCAATAATACACGTTTCTGTGACGAACCAGGAGAGAGTTGTTCCAATGCAGCTTCCATTTTCATCCGGTTTTCAGGGGTTAGATACCGGTTAAGGCCAAATCGCTTCCACGTCCTACCTGCCACTACACGCCGTTGATAAGGAGTCAACTGTAGAATGTCGGCTGCATGGTTTATCACTCTCAGTCCTTCTACGAAGTATAGGCCATCGCGTTCAGCATAGGGTGACACTTTATTTTCGTGTTGCCGGAAATAGTTCAATTTACGGCGCACTTCCACTACTTGGCCTTCAACAGCGCGCAACAACCAAAAAAACCAATCGCCACAGTAGCGAAACGATAACGCCTCGCCAGGTATTTTACAGCCTTTATTATGCCGAAATACTACCATACTGGCATTATAGACGCTGTCTTTCCATAACATTCGTTTTGCTATGAATTCGTGCCCTTCGTAGACTTCTTCTGTTTCCATGCTGGGTGTATATTTGTCCCAATCCATCGAAATGGGACACCCTTCTGCGTTCACCATTTGCGAGCCGCAAAAAGCAAAAGATGCAGCAGGGTGTCTTTCAAGGGCATCGACAAGGGTCGTTAGAAAATTGGTATCGGAATAATCGTCACTTTCGGCTATCCATACATATTTTCCACAAGCGACTTGGAGTCCTTTTTGCCATTGGACAAAGGGGCTTCCGCTGTTGTGTTCATTTAAAATCACATGCGCTACACGCGGATTGATACAATATTCTTTTATAATAGAGCGACTGGAATCAGTTGAACAGTCATCGAGAAGAATGACTTCCAAATCGGTGAGACTCTGTTCCAATACGCTCCGAATCCGTTGCCGCAAGTAGGGGGCATGATTGAAATTAGGTATAATTACTGAAACTAATGGTATCATCCATAAAAAAACAAATGCAAAAATACAATATTTCTACAAGAGAGGCTATCTTTGCGAGCCGAAAGTATAAAAAAACACACATACAGAATCAGTATCCCGAGCCTATGTCCAACACGACTCTCGATAAAACGGTCGAATTGTCCATTATTATTTGCAGTATTCAGCCTGAACTTTTGGCAAAATGCAGTGCCAATATCAAACAAACCATAGGCATTTCTTATGAGATTATTTCCATAGACAATCGTGTCTGCCAATACTCCATAGCACATGCCTACAACGAAGGTGCGCGCCAAGCTCGTGGCCGGTTCCTGCTTTTCCAGCATGAAGATGTTATTTATGAACAGGCTGGGTGGGGAAAAATATTGGCAAACAAGTTGAGCGATGAGCGCTGCGGGGTAGTTGGCTTTGCAGGCAGCTTTCTCAAATCGAGAGCTTACTCGGGCTGGGCGCAGTATTTACAAAATTCGACTTGCGCTTGTTTTTCTTATTACCGCAATGGCATAAAACAAACAGACTACCACGGGAATCCTGGAAGGGTCGGCTTTGTGCCGATTGTCACTGTGGATGGTTTTGCCATGGCTGTGCGGCGTGAAGTATGGGTGCGGTATCCTTTCGACGAAGTGGCACTAACGGGATTCCATTGTTATGACCTTGACTTCTCATTGGAACTGGCCAAGCATTATGAAAATGCAGTTTGTTTTGAAATCAAAGTATGCCATTCCTCCAATGGGAATTTCAACGAAGCATGGCAGGAAGCTACGATTCACCTACACCGCACCAAATGGAACTCTTTTTTGCCCATGAAGGTGTATCCTTTTTCTACCGATGAAATGGCCACAAATGAAGCCGAGAACGACTATGGATTCTTATGGCATGCCATTCGTTCCTCGCTCCCCACTTCTATTGTGCACAGCCTTTTTTGCGAATTCCTCACTAAATCGCTACGCTCCAAGCTTTACTTCCGTCATCTTCCGGTGATTTTTTGGCAGTATTTCATTAAACGTGTAGTATAGGGATTTGCCATTATTTCTATTTCCAGCGCGCCAAGTATTGGTCAATTCCGTGCATACACCACGAAAGATGCTCCCGTTTCACCCGATCCAGCTCGTCCAAGTGGCGTCGTTCGTTGCCCCGATCCGATTCCTTATGCCACAGATGAAAGACATTGCCACCCATCTTCAATGCTTTTTTCTTTACACCGGCAAAATGGAGGCGGAAGGCCAGTTCCCCGTCCTCATGCCCCCACTGGAGAAGATCCTCGTTGTATCCATTCACACGTAACAAGTCTTCACGCCAAAAAGCCATGTTGCAGCCACGCAAGTGGTCTATCTTCCGCGCATACCGCTCCGCCAAGAGGTGGCGCAAGAAGCGGCTGCGAAACGAGTTGAGCACGAAGGGAAGCGGCAAATCGAAAGGACTGGCGCGAAACCGCCCCCGTGCGATGGCCTTCCGCGTAACCGCTTCGGTCAGCTTCACCCGGCTGCCACAGACGAAATAGCCGCGCTCGGCCAATTCCAAATGGTCGGCCACGAAATGCAAATCCGGTATCACGTCGCCATCAAGCTGCAAGACATAGTCTGAACGGATGGCTGCAATCGCTCGGTTCAGGATAATCGTCTTGCGAAACCCCTTATCCTCGTGCCAGAGGTGGTGCAAGGGCACGGGCGATTCCCGCTTCATCTGCTCAAGCAAGGCAACCGTCTCCGTAGTCGAACCATCGTCGGCCACCATAATCTCGTCGGGGAGACGCGTCTGCCGGAACAGTGCCGAGAGGCACAAGCGCAAGGCCTCGGGCCAATTATAGGTGGAGACAAGGGCAGCAACAGTAACAGATTTCTTCATAACAAACAGGGATTCGAGCAGGCAAAGATAAGCTCCTTTCTCCAAAAGTAGCGGCACTTTCCCGAAAAAGATGCGAGGCATAAGGAGAAAATGCAGGCATATTGTACAAAGTTATTCCTATCCTTTTATTACTTTTGCTCGCGCAATTTTTAAAAGACATGAGCACTGGGTTACAATTCATTGATTTGTTCGCAGGAGCTGGCGGCCTGTCGGAAGGCTTGACCGAAGCTGGATTCCATAGCTTATTTGCCAATGAAATCATACCTACATACGCACAAACTTACGCATACAACCATGCGGGAACGAGAGTTACAGCTAAAGACATAAGGGAATTAGATGCAGACAAGGTGCGTGAGGAACTGGGCATAGAAAAAGGGACGCTGGACCTCATTGCAGGAGGCCCCCCATGTCAAGGCTTTTCCATAAACGCTCCAATCAGAACGGCCACAGACAGTAGAAACCACCTGTTTAAAGAATACCTCCGGTTCGTAAGAGCTTTTGAGCCAAAGGCCGTATTGATAGAAAACGTTCCGGGGCTGGTCTCATTTGAACAAGGGGAAACACTTCACGCCATCTTGCAATCCCTCGCCGATTTAGGCTATGGGGCTGACGTTCGAATATTGGCCGCCGCCCATTATGGCGTACCGCAAATGCGTTGGCGCACCATCATCATCGGCCTAAGAGGAAACGAGCTACCCCAGTCGGCCTTCCCGAACCCTGTCTACCATGCTCCGATAAAACCCAATTTCACCACCACCTTCAATGGGAAGAAACTCGTTTCCATGCCTTCACCCACGAGCGAAGCAAAGTTTACCTCCGTATATGAAGCCATTGGGGACTTGCCCGCATTGGAATGCGGTGAAAGGGGAAAACCCATAAAAGAATATGCCTGTGAACCTTTCTGCGACTTCCAAAGGAACATGAGGCGCGGGTCGGCAGGTATATTTAACCATGAATCCCCAAAACTGGCAAAGATTAACATCGAACGGATGAGGTACATCAAGCCGGGAGGCAATTGGACAGACATCCCTTTCGACATACTTCCCAAAGGAATGCAGAAAGCCCGACGCTCAGACCATACAAAGCGGTACGGAAGAGTCATAAAGGAGGGGCTTGCGTCTACCATATTAACCAAATGCGACCCCCATTGGGGGGCATACATCCACTATGAACAAGACCGGACTTTCACCGTGCGGGAAGCGGCGAGGATACAGTCTTTCCCCGACCATTTCGTATTCGGAGGAAACATCGTGGAGCAGTTTGCACAAGTAGGCAATGCCATCCCTCCCATGTTGGCAAAAGCCGTTGGAATCTCCATACAAACCATCTTAGAAAAAGCTGTGTGACATGGCAGGATACATATCAGAATTTTTCGGGTTCAAGGCTACGGATAAGTCGGAAAAGGCACTTTCAGCCGCCGCCAAACACGCCTGCCCATTCACAAGTAGTTTCTGCACTAAAATTCTTTCAAGAGACAAAACCCTCTCCGGTGTATGCTCCATAAAACAGAAAACGGTTGGTTCGCCCAATGTAATCTGCTGCCCCATGCGACTTTACGCAGAAGATTACAAGCTACTGCACCGCATAGCGGAAAAAGCCTTCAAGACGCGACTTAACTTATACGCGGGACGCAACGCCGTAAATAAGTCACGTGAAGAAGGGGGCGCCGTTGCCTTCTTCGGGAAAGGTTGGGGAGGCGAACTACGCCTACCGCAACGAAAGGGTACAGGCTCCTATTTCGTCGATTGGGTATTGGCGCGTTTAGACGAAAACGGAGAATTTGTAGAGCTGACAGCCATAGAAGTCCAAACCATTGACACCACGGGAAACTACCGAAAGGCAAGGGAAGCCTTGGCCAAAAGGCGCGAGGTCGTGGCTGACACAGTGGGTCTTAACTGGGAAAACGTTTCCAAACGAATCATTCCACAGATAATCTACAAAGGTCAAGTCTTGCAACGTGAGGATCTATGCCGCAGCGGCCTATTTTTCGTCTGCCCAAGCCCCGTGTACCAAAGAGTGATCGAACGCCTAGGAGGCAAGGAAAAACTTCCTGCTTTCCCTAGCCAACCCGCTTCCATCCACTTTGTTGCATACGATACGACCGGGGAAGAAACGAAAGACGGAACAATGGCAAGACTTGACGTACTAGAGGAGCATTGTACCACGGTATATAAGGTACAGGAGGCATTCTCTTCACTAAACCTTCCGGAAGGCAATGTCTACCAAGAAGCTATTTGCCGCTCACTCTACCCGGACAGGTACTCATCGATATAAAGGCAAACTTCTTTCCCCGAAAAGGCACAAGCCTCCGTCCGGAAAGCGCAAGGGCTTTCCGGACG
>CAYTPX010000057.1:0-6917 GCA_964439955.1 uncultured Bacteroidaceae bacterium
AGATAGGCCAAGCGGTAACGGTATACGGCGGCTGGGCTTATGTCCAGGCAGGAGGATACAAAAGAGACAGGGTGTTGCCCATTTCCAACATCAGGATGCAATCCACGCGGGCATAGTCGGGACTCCCCGGTTAAATATTCCGTAGAAGCTTACGCAAAACTTCCATTTTTAGCGTTGGTAAGTATATTCCCATAAGGTAAAGATGATACTTCGGTTCGACTTATATCGAACTCTCATTAATCCAATCTTTTATCGGTCTATAGGACAACCCCGTCAGGATCTTCCAGATGGCACGGGTAAGGTATTGCACTATGGGTGGTATAATCCGCAAGGCGCACCCTCCAAAGGCTTCCTTCGTGAATCATAACTTTCAATCATAATTCCGTGACTTGCTCAATAACTCATGTTTTTGTATTACCTTTGCCCTTAGTTTTTGCCTAAGCATGGAAGAATATCAAGATATAATCTTCGACCGGAATAGCGTCGAGTTCGTAACCGTCGCGGCGGAATATTGTGCTTTTTTAGAAAAATGCCAGCAACAATCCATCGGCCGGAAACGTTTTGTAGACACGATCGTCAAGCTGCTTCCTTTACTCTACCTGAAGGCTACGCTCATCCCCGAATGTGAAACCATCGGGTTCGAAGAGCCTGACGCCTATGTCACCGAAGAGTCGTATGAAAGGATGCGGAGTGTTTTGGCTGGAATCATGGGCGAGAAAGACGACTACTTGGAAGTGTTCACTCCGGATATGGCTTATAGCGAAGGTGCATTGCCCAATTTCATCTCGGAAGACTTGTGCGATATTTACCAAGCCCTGCGTGACTTTATATTCGTATTCCGCCAAGGAATCCATGAAACGATGCATGACGCGCTGGCCGTTTGCCGCACACGTTTCGTGGATTATTGGGGGCAGACGCTCGTCAATACATTGCGTGCATTGCATGAAGCTAAGTATAAAGACCCCGACACTGAAGAGGAAGAAGAATATTTGGTCGGAGATTCTTACGATGAAGGGGAAGACCTCGGGGAAGGCGGATACCACGGCCCCATGGATACCAATAAGGGGGAAAGGGGAGAACGATGATTATCCATACGCGAATCTCCAAGGAAGAATTGCACGAATTGCCGACCGCTTCTTTCAACGGGACAATCCATGTGGTCGATTCTACCGCACAATTATCCGGTTCTATCGACTTCCTCACGAGGCAACCCCGGGTGGGCATTGATAGTGAGACACGTCCTTCCTTCCGAAAGGGACGGCTCAATAAAGTATCCCTCCTGCAAATCTCCACGCCAAAGGAATGTTTCCTTTTTCGTCTGGGGTTCATCGAAAACCCGGAATTACTCATCCGCTTCCTAGAAGACGGGCGCATCAAAAAAATAGGCCTCTCGCTCAAAGATGATTCCCTTACGCTGCATCGGCGTTTCGACTTCGTTCCTGGTGGATGGATTGACCTACAGGACCTGGTCGGTGCTTTCCGGATTGAGGAGCGTAGCTTGCAAAAGATTTATGCCCTGTTGTTCCACGAACGTATCTCCAAGCGCCAACGGCTTAGCAACTGGGAGGCGGCGGAATTAAGCCCTGCGCAGCAGGCCTATGCCGCGCTCGACGCTTATGCCTGCCTGCGTATTTATGACCTCCTTTGCGAGCTTCACGCCAACGGGAGCTATGAAATAAAAGAAACACCGCCTTCGCAACTTGTGCCGAAACCTGTGGAACAAGCGGTGGCCAATCCAGCATGACACATGATTTACAAAAACATCTATTTAAAAAACGGAAAGGAAGAATCGCTAAAACGCTTCCACCCTTGGATTTTTTCCGGGGCTATCCACCATACTGACTGCCCCATTGAAGAGGGGGAAACGGTACGGGTTATGGCACTCGACGGCACATTCCTTTGCGTCGGCCATTACCAGAAGGGGAGCATTGCCATCCGGGTTCTTTCGTTCCGCGACGAGCCCATCGACGCTTCCTTTTGGAACCGTAAGCTCAAAGAGTCGATAGAATTGCGTAAGACTATCGGTATTTTGGGGCGTGAGGACAACAACACGTGCCGGTTGGTGCATGGGGAAGGCGACGGATTGCCCGGGTTAGTAATCGATTTGTATGGCAAGACAGCCGTCATGCAAGCGCACTCAGTAGGTATCCACTGCTGCCGTATGGAGATTGCGCATGCTTTGCAGCAGGCAACCGGTGGGATGGTTGAACACATTTACTACAAGTCGGAGACGACACTCCCCTTCAAGTCGGAATTGGAAGCGGAAAACGGCTTCATCGTAGGGCACAATACGGAAGACATCGCCATGGAATACGGGCTACGCTTCCATGTGGATTGGTTGAAAGGGCAGAAGACCGGTTTTTTTGTCGACCAGCGTGAGAACCGCCGTTTGCTGGAGCAATACGCCACAGGACGTTGCGTGCTGAACATGTTTTGCTATACGGGCGGGTTCTCTTTCTATGCCATGCGGGGCAATGCAAAGTTGGTCCATTCCGTCGATAGCTCCGCAAAAGCCGTCGAATTGGCCAAAAGCAATGTCGAACTGAACTTCCCCGGCGATACGCGGCATGAGGCATTTGCCGAAGATGCCTTTAAGTTTTTGAGCCGGATGGGCAAGAATTACGACTTGGTTATCCTCGACCCTCCGGCATTTGCCAAGCACCGTGATGCACTTCGCAATGCCTTGACCGGATATCGGAAGCTGAACGCCAAAGCATTTGAGAAGATAAAACCGGGCGGGATATTATTCACTTTCTCCTGTTCCCAAGTCGTTTCCCGCGAACAATTCCGTGCCACGGTCTTCACGGCGGCAGCGCTTTCGGGCCGGAATGTCCGTATTCTGCACCAACTTACCCAGCCCGCCGATCATCCGGTGAGTATCTATCATCCGGAAGGGGAATACCTCAAGGGATTGGTGCTTTATGTAGAGTAGGCCGGCACAGCTTTTTCCCGTATGGATCTCGAACCCATCAAAGAATTGCTCCGCCAGACTTACCGGGAAATAGAATACCCGGCTCTAAAGGAACAGGCGGCTTGTTGGGAAAAGGAACGCCCCCTTGAGGGAATCCGTGTGCTTGATGCAACGCCTGTGTACCGCAATACGTTGTTGAAGCATTTGTCCTTAATAGCTGCCGGGGCAGAGCTGACGGTAGGAATCTCCGGCGTAATGGCCCATGACCCACGTATCGTCCGCCTGTTGCAAACGTGCGGTATCCCTGTTTGCAGGGAGGAAGGATGCCGGAAGGAAAACGCTTTTGACCTGATACTCGATTGTGCAGGTTCATTCTCCCGCCTGATCCCGGGAATAGGCTATGTGGAACTGACCCGGAGCGGTGCCGGTGCGTACAAGAAAAACGGGCGGCCCGTGTTTTTTGCCGATGGGGGAAAAATCAAGCGCATAGAGACCTGCTTGGGGACGGGCGAGAGCTATTTTCGTGCCATGAAGCAACTTGGCTACGACGATTGGGAGGGACGGCGGCTCGTCCTCTTCGGATGCGGGAAAGTCGGCTTGGGCATTTTGTTCCAAGCCCGCAGCAGAGGAGTGGACACCACGGTAGTGAGCGACACAAGTTGCCTGCCCCGGAAGGCCAGAGACTATGCCACCGCAGTCATAGACTATCGCGACATGACCCGTATCGAGGCTGCCCTATGGGGAGCATACGCCATTGTGACCGCTACCGGGGTACGGGATGCATTAGCTGCAATTCCGGCGGAGAAGCTGGCCGGATGCGGGGCTTTGCTGGCCAACATGGGCGTGGAAGACGAATTCGGGCCGCATGTGCCGCCCGAATCCGTACTAAACCGTAAGAAAACGCTGAACTTCATCTTGGAAGAACCTACCCAGTTGCGTTATATTGACGCCACGATGGCATTGCACAATGCCGGTGCCGCCTATCTGAAGGACTTGCACGTCCCGCCCCGCTATGCCTTCCTTTTGCCACCAGAATCGATGGAAGAAAAGATTCTTGCCGTCACCCGCAGCAAAGGAGTACTGGGCAAGGAACTTGACTTTATAGGATAAAGCCCCTACATGAGTGTCGATGCGATGCGGCGGGCATCTGCTAAGATTTCCTCTTCGCCCTCCACTTTACGCCCTTGCATCAGTATCTTCCCATTGCAAATCACGGTATCGACTGACGAACTGCCTGCCGCATATACCCAATTACTCTCGGGGTGGAACATGGGGGTCATGCCCGCACAATCGTTGCGCACCAAGAGCAGGTCGGCCAAACGGCCTTCCTCGATTGTCCCGGCATCCACCCCAAAAGCCTCTGCCCCGGCACTTGTGGCCATGTGCAGCACGGCATCGGCCGGCAGGGCCTGCGGGCCGCTATGGACCTTGGCCAGCAAGGCTGCGATTTTCATTTCCTCCCGCATGTCCAAGTTGTTGTTGGAAGAACAACCGTCGGTAGCCAAAGCTACCCGGCATCCTGCATCCAACATCTTTTGCACCGGCGCAATGCCGGAAGAGAGCTTCATATTGCTGGCCGGGCAATGGGCAACCGTCACTTTCCGCTCGGCCAAAATCCGGATGTCTTCGTCGGTTACGTGCACTACGTGGGCTGCAATCACGTCTTCCCCAAGGAAACCCATCTTATCAAGATAGGCAACGGGCGTACAGCCATGCACTTTCAAGCAATTCTCCACCTCGCCTTTCGTTTCGCACAGATGGATGTGGAGCTTCATCCCCTTGCGGCGGGCCGTAGCGGCGCAACGGCGCAAGAGTCCTTCGCCTGCCGTATAGATGGCATGCGGGGCGACCGAGAGGGAAACCCTCTCTTCTTTGCCCGAGGAGCTATGCTCCAACAAGTCGAAGCAGCGTTCCTTTTCGCGGGCATCTTGCGCATCGATGAGCGAAACGCCCAGCACCCCACGCATGCCCATGGATTCGGCCACCGGAAGCGCCACTTCTTCTTTCCAGTACATGTCGTTGAAAAACACGGTGCCCGACTTGATCATCTCCAAACACGCCAACCGGACGCCGATGCGTATATGCTCGTCCGTGAAGCGCGCCTCGGCAGGCCAAATATGCCGCTCCAGCCATTCCATCAAAGGGAGGTCGTCGGCATATCCCCGCAGGAGCGTCATGGCCGCATGGGTATGCATGTTATAGAAAGCAGGGAACACGCTCATGCCTTGCGCATCAAGGCAAGCCATCCCGGCATTGGGGGCGGGAGAAACAGGTGAAGCCACATTGCTGGGCACGATACGGGCAATCCGGTTTCCCACGATGTGCATATCAACAGGCCGCCCCTTCAAGGAGGCATTCTGGATGAAGATTTCGTTGGTCGTAGGCATATCTCTTTTCTATTTTAATCACGTGCCAAAGATACACCTTTTACCCGCTTCTTGGTGGCTATGCCCGTTTTTTCCTGCCGGTGCCGCCAACGGAACTGGAAAACAAAGCCATTCTTCCCCCCGGGATGGTGCGCGGGCGGTGCAGGCCGCGCCTTGTGCGGATTCCGTGCGGCAGGCCTGCCGGGCCGTCCTTAACACGTCCCCCGCCGCGTGCGGCTGCCCCCTCCCCGCCGGGGCTTGCCCCTTTTTGGGGAAAGGGGCGGGGGAAAGCCGGGAAAACGCCTGCGCTTTCCGGTGAAAGGGCTGGCGGCGTCGCACGGGAATGGGGGACTGGGCGGGTATCCCATGTGGGCATGGGAGGTCGGCGGGGCAGGGGAAAAATGGATGCAAAGCGGGGGAGGGGGCGGGTGTATGGGAAATTTTTATTAAGTTTGCGGCGGATTCCACGCTGGATGGCTCCACGGGAGCCGGTAGGAGTGGGGTTCAGACATATTGAAAAGGCGTTTACTAAACGTTTTGTTCTTGACGTCTTGAAATCTCGCAAGTTTCCAGGTATAGTCATGAGCAGGGCAAGTGGTAGATGCCCATGGGATGTTTTTATAGATATCCCCGTAGCCCGCTCCCTTTGTATGGGAGGGGAAAGGGGGAGTTATATAAAACTCATCAGCGTGGGTTCTGCGTTGCCCGTTCGACTATACCGGGCAATGCGAGAGCCTCAAGACGTGGAACGGGCGACAGGTACGGATCTCCACGCTTTTTTGTATGCCTACGGTTATCGGAATATCCACGCCGCTGCTGGGAGGTCGGGCGGAAGAACTAAATCTTTATTATTATGCTAACAGCTGATTTTGGAGTTCTCGACACAAATGGAAAGTTGGTGTCGCAAAAGGAAATCTTTTCACTATTCGACATTTATTGTTTAGATGCCGCTAAGGATTGTTATTTGTTGGATTCCCGCGAGGGACGGATCGGTGCGGGATGCCCGTTGCTTTACGTATGCGACGGGAAAGTGGAGTTCGTTTTTCCTGAAGATGGGCAATGGAAGGAGTTGAAAGCACGTATAGAGGCGGTTGCCCTCATTACTGCCGATCGGCTTCCTTCTGATGTTAAGAGTTTGCTGTTTGATAAGATTTCTTCGCATTTCGTATTTACAGAACAAGGAGAACAGCAATGACTGGAGGAGAGAGTGTCACGCCCGCAAAGGGCGTGGCACTCTCTGCTTTTTTAGTAAACGACTTATTAAAAGAAAAGTGCATGAAAAGATGAGATATTTATGCATTGTGGCGTTTGCCATGGCAGGTTTGTCAGCAAATGCGGACGATTATGATTTTGAGGTGGATGGAATCCGTTATTTGATAGAGTCTTTGACGGAATTGACAGTTAAGGTAAGCGGATTTTCCGATTCTACGGTTTCGGAATTGTCTCTGCCCGAAACGGTGGAGTATAAAAGTAAAATATTAACGGTGAAGTCCATTGGGGATGGTGCGTTTAAGGCATTGGATTCCTTAGAGAGTGTTTCGCTTCCTAATTCGGTAGAGAGTATTGGGGCAAATGCTTTTCAATTTTGTAGTTAGAAGCATATAACCAACCACAAACTACCACGACCAACCGTTTACAAG
>CAYTPX010000058.1:0-6889 GCA_964439955.1 uncultured Bacteroidaceae bacterium
GGCTTGTTTGGTTTGGCAGGTACAAAGCTGAAAACGGGCAGAACCCGAAAAGAAAGATTCCACCCGTACAATAAAAAAGGTGTGCCGGAAATTCCTTTCCAGCACACCCCTTATTACATTAAGTTATACATGAGCCACCCTTGCGGCCTTACCGCCGGTCCCCATACGGAAGTAGGTTTATTCCGCGGTAGCCCCGGCGGTCGTAGAATCAGCAGCGGCAGCCTCTACAGCCGGTTGTGTGGCAGTGCCATAAATGGCCAGCAACTGGGTAGCCACGTTGTTCGACGGATCCAAGACAAGCAACTCTTCGGCATACTTCAAACACTCTTGGCGGTCGCTGTCCTCCCCGTTGGCTTCATACTGCATGTAGTAGTAGACGCACAGGTAGTTGTAGCAGGTAACAATCACCGAATTGAACTGCTCATTCTCCTTGACAGCCTCCTTGGCAATCTCCAAGGCTTTCATGTAGGCATCGCGTGCATCGGTTCCCTTACACTCGGGATCCAGACGGGAAGCAGCATGGCCTTCCCAGAAATAACCGCGATAATTGGTAGGTTCGATGGCAGTCTCCCGCTTGAAAACCTCCACCGCCTTGGCCAAATAGAGGTTTTTCACGGAATCGGTCAATGTGGAGTCATCTACAATGGCCACACTGTAGTACTTGCGTCCCAAGTCCATCAAATTATCAGCCTCGTTCGCTCCATGGCCGGCAGCAGCCACATAGCGTTCAAAAGCATCGACACTCTTGAGCATTTGCTTGGCATTTTCGTAGGATTGCGAAGCCATCTTATACATCTCCAACTGCGAAGAATCGGACTCGGCAGCCTTGATATAAGAAATGGCAGCCTCTTCGAAACGCTGTTGGGCATCATAAAGCCGACCCTCATAGATGTAGTCGTAATAAGTAAACTGGGGATTTTCAGATTCGTTGAAAAAGTGGTCGGCAGCAACTTGGGCTTCATCGTAGCGCTCCAAGTCTATAAGATTATACATAGCCATACGACTGAAGGCCGGGTCGTTGGGGGAAGTAGCCAAACCTTCTTGCGCTATTTTCAGCGATTCCTCATGGCGGCCAGCGAAAAGTAAGGTCACGGCATATTGCTTCAAATCGTCTTGCGTATAGTTACCGGCCTTGATATACTCTTCGTAGGCTGCGGCGGCTTCCTCAAAACTGTTTCTGCGGTAATAAATTTCAGACAATTCCTTGTCGGCCAAGGAAAGATCTGGATTTTTAGCCTTCAACTCTTTCAAGCGCTCCACCGCGGCATCGAAATTCACATAACTAATCACACGCGAATACTTCACATATGCCTCATAACTCTCCGGGTCGGCCATGATGGCTTGCTCATAATAGGTGGCCGCTACACCGCCATCGCCTTGATAATTCATTATATCGGCCCAAAGGATATGGGCAGGGGCAAATTGGCTGTTACGTTCATAAGCCATCCCTTGGTACTCAGAAGCAGCATCGGGTTCTTTGTTATCCAAATAAGCTCGCCCTATTTCCACGGCCACCATGGGTTTCTTCTTGTTCTTCTTTTGGATAGCCTGGAGACCTTCAGCGGCTACTCTTGGTTCACTCTTGATTTTCAGTTTGAGCAGGCCTATCTGGTTGTAAGGGTCTTTCTCGTCAAGGGCAGCTCCTTGGTTGAAATATTCGGCGGCCTTCTCCATATTGCCTAACTTAAACTCGATATTACCGAGATAATAATAGATTTGTGTTTTGTCGCCTGTCCCAGATTCCAAATCCTTCAGAAGCATGTCGTGAGCCTGCTCGTAATAGCCGATTTGATAATAGAAAATACCCTCCATTTCCTTGTTGCCCGCCGAAAAAGCAACAGTGGAATGAGCAAAAAGGGCTACCAACAATGTAAATAAAGAAATGAGATTCGTTCGTTTCATATATTTCACTTTAAAATTATTGCGTTTTGTCATCTTGCATCCGTCTGGGGCAGGAAGAAACCTAGCACGCATCCTCAAACCGATACACTCTTAATAGATACGGGATTATGGTTATTATATTGTTTGTTTAACGTTATTTTCAGATTTAAATAGGACTCCCCTGGCAGTTGGAAAGGAGAGTGAACTACTGGCTTAATATTCATCTTTCACATGCACTAAGCGTATGGGCTGCGTAGCAGGAACTAAACCAGATTTCAAAATGATACGTTGCCCCCTGTCACTCGTCAGGAACGCTGAGAAATGGGTGGACAACGCTTGGCGCGGATCGGAACATAAAACAAACAAATCACGCGTCATGGGATAAGTTCGTAAAGCCAAATAGGCTTGATAAGGCTTATAGCTTACTTCGGGATCGACGGGATCGAAAGCACAAACTTCCATGACCCGCACACCTTCCTTGAAAGAGAGATTCGTGGTATCGGCTGCATTGTCCAGCCAACTAACCCCGATTACACCTATAGCCCCCGGCGTCTTGGAGACATATTCAAACACGTCCGGGTTGCTCTTTTGGGCATATATCCGTTCTTTCGCAAAGGGAACGCCCCTACAGATGGAGTCCTGTGCATAACGCACGGTACTCGAATTGGTATTGTCGAAAGCCAAGCTGATTTCACCCAGCGGTGAGGAGGGATAGAGTTGCTTCCATTGGGTAATCTCGCCTGTCAATATCTTACGCAACTGGGGGATTGATATCAAACTGTCAGGATTGTCCTCATGCGTAATGAGTGCGATGCCGTCAATAGCCAGCCTTTCTTGGCGCGGCCGGTATTTTTTGGCCTCAAAGACTTTCATTTCTTTAGAAGACAGCATGCGCGTAGTTATAGCTACACGCACGCTGTCTTTAAGGAGTAATTCAATCGCCCTGACTTCGCTACAATAAATCGGGTTAATCTCCGCCGCAATGTTCAGACCCTCGAAGACTTGGATTTCCAAATCGATGATGGGCCTCAGGCTTTCATCGACTGCGACAGGAATAGTACCTTCATTCAAAGTATCCGTATAGCCGTCCGAAACCTGTTGCCGATTACAGGAAATACACAACAGCACTCCTGTCAACATACCTATATACAGATTCCGTACATTCAAGGCCGAATGAATCATAAATGCAATTTATTACTTATTCGTACATAAACTGAATCGGTAACACATAATACGAATTCACAGCCACACCGTTCATCTTGCCCGGAGTCCATCGGGGCATAGCCTTGATGCAACGGAGTGCTTCCTTATCGCAGAACGGGTCAAGGGAGGTAATCACGGTAGCATCTGTAATCCGCCCGTCCCGGCCTACCACGAAACGTACGACCACGCGGCCCTGTACTCCATTTTCGATGGAAGGTTGGGGGAATACCATGTTTTCACTCAACCAAGCATACAAGGCCCGCATACCACCGGGGAACTCGGCTTTCTGCTCCACCGTCGTGTAGATCTTGTCTTCCTCCACTTTTTGGGGAGCGGCCTGTACGACGACTTGCTTTACATCGGCAATATCCATACCGTGGATATCGTCATTACCTTTTACGTCGGCAATAGAAATTGCGACCTTCGAACTCGTCAATTCGTCTTGGCTCTTCATCTCATCCGCATCGCTCACTTCGTTATCTTTAGCAATAACGGGCGGCACAAACTTAATAGAACTACGCAAGGGAGGGGGAGGCGGGGCGAGATCCACTTTCTTCACGAGGTTCTCGTCTTTCACTTCGGCCTCTTCCAGCGTCGCGAGTTCCGTCACTTCCAAGTTGGCTTCGTCGATAACTTCTTTTTCGGGCATTAGAGAAACAACCAACGGCAGTATCACGACCAATGCAGCAATCACGATGGTTATGATCAGTGCTACAAGATTCCGATGGGCCAAGTTCTTCCGCAACTGATAGGCACCGTAAGACTTATTTTTCGTTTCAAAAATAAGCTCGCACCATTCTTTGGAGGATAAATCACTGTTTGCCATTTCGCTTAAACTTTATAATCCACTGAACATAATTACAACCCAACTGTAGCTGCTTGGATTAGCTGCTTGTCTGTCTCGGCAATCGGGACAATCACGTATTTACCGATATTACAAATTTGCATCTCGTCAAGCACGTCAATCAAGTTCTTATACGTAGCCTCGTCGGTAGCTTTGATGATAACGGTAGGTGTATTCTTACCGTTCTTCAACTCTTTTACCTGGGCATCATATTGCTCGGGGGTGATCTCCAGATTCCTCCTTTGCAATTTCAACTCGCGCACCCTATTTACTACGCGGGCATTCTTTTGGATAAGGAAAGCACGCAAGCCGGACGCGTCATACGTCGTAGCCTTCAGCGCATTCGGGTCTTCCCAATCCGGAATACCTTCATAGAAATATAGTTTGTTGTCGCCATCCAGCAGCAAGGTCACGGCCAACGACTCCTTTACTTTCGTCTTTTGTTCGTCAGTCAGTTTGTCGTCATTACTCGGCATGCTTATCTCCATCGTCTGCGGCTTACTTAGCGTAGTACACAGCATGAAGAACGTGATGAGCAACATGTTCATATCCACCATCGGAGTAAAATCCACACGGACGGCGAATTTTTTCTGCTTGCTTTTTCCCGTTTTTGTTTGTTGTTGGGGAGCATCCATTTTTATTTCCTCCTAATGATGATTTATTCGTCGGAAGAAGCCTTCAACGAAGTAATCAGGTTATACCTGTTTTCCTTCAGGTCCTGCAACGAATTCATTACATCTTTTATCACTTTATAGGGTGTTGCTTGGTCAGCCTTGATTGCGATACGCAAGTCCGGGTTGACCTCACGGGCTTTTTTCACCCATACCTTAAACTGGTTATCCGTGCTATCGACGGGAATCCCTTGGTCTTTCAGGATCGCATCCATCCTTTCTTCAGGCAAAGCAAGGAAAGACTTCATCTGCCGGATATTAACCCCGAAAGTACTCTGGATAGAGAACTTTTTCGACTCGCTGGAAGTGAACGTCATACCATACTCTTCACCCACGGCTTCGAGTACGGCACGCTGGTCATTCTGCTTATCGAAGCTCATGAACACCTTGCCTGTCTTATCGACAAGTATCGAGAGAATATTCGTCTCCGGAATCTTAATCTCCGATACCGACGATGGGGTAGCCACTTGAACCGGCTCCTTCTTTACGAACGTGGAGGTCAGCATAAAGAAAGTAAGCAGGAGCACCGTGACGTCGCTCATCGCCGTCATGTCGATCCATGTACTCTGTTTCTTAATCTTTACTTTTGCCATACCAAATCGGTCTTTTTAAATAAGTTAAAAACTCACCGACTTGCTTACTCTGCATGGTTGGCTGCAAAAGTCTGTACGATTGTGAAACCTACTTCGTCAAGGCTATAAGTCAGCTTGTCGATCTTGTTTGTAAAGAAGTTATAGGAGATAACAGCCAAAGCACCAGTCAAGATACCGAAAGCCGTATTGATAAGCGCCTCGGAGATACCTTGGGACAAGGCCATGGAGTCTGCGGAGCCACCGGATGCCAGAGCTGCGAACGAGCGTATCATACCGATAACCGTCCCAAGCAGTCCGAACAAGGTACCCAACGTGGTGATAGTTGCTATAATAGGCAGGTTCTCCTGCATCATCGGCATTTCCAAAGCCGTGGCTTCTTCCAGTTCCTTTTGGATGGCGATCAGCTTTTGAGCTTTCGGAAGGGTCTTATTTTCCTCCATTTCCCTATACTTCAAGAGGGTAGCCTTCACCACATTAGCCACAGAACCCCGCTGTTTGTCGGTCAGGGCTTCCGCGCCGGCGATGTCGCCTTTAGCCAAAGCGGTACGGATGGACTTCACATACGTAACCATTTTCCCTTTACCATAAGCCGTCCTGATGGCGAAATAACGTTCGATGCTCAACGAAATCACCGTCAAGAGCAAGGTATGGATACACGGCACGACAACTCCTCCCTTATACACCGTACCCCACATGTCCGCAGGGTGATTGTTCAAGTCACCATTTACAAAATGCACGGGATTACCCAGCCAGAACACATAAAACAAAACCGCAATCACAAAGCAACAGATAATCACGATACCAGCAGATTTGATACCGGTAAATCCTTTGCTTTCAGGTGCTTTCTTGGCAGGAGCCGCCGCTTTAGGAGCAGCATTCTTTTGCGTAGTTTCCATAAAAAAGTTTTTTAATACAAGTTATTATTTAAGTTAGCATTTGATTTCCACTTTGCACGGACATCAAAAACCTTGGACAAGGTACAGATACCCACTGAAAGTCGCAACAAATATATAAACAAAATCTACGAGAATATACCATTTAGTTTTTTTTAAGGCCTTTTTATTCCTATATACCCAGCCGCCACATAGTAAATAGAAACAATACATTCCAACATTATTTCCTAGCAAACAATAAATAGCCCCTATGGGGCAAACTACCGAAATAGGCAGGCCTTCTACGAAAAAACGGAAAGGGAAAACAAAACAAACGTTTCGCCTTTCGGATATACAAGCCACAACCCTATTTAATATATAGCTCAAAGATAGGGAAAACACGAAAACAAAATATCCACAAACGAGCTAAATTACTAAAGTTTAATCATTCGGTTGTGCCACAGATCTCTTTTGGGAAAACTTTTCGCATATTAAGGGAAATAAGGAGGAATAGACATGAGCGACAGGTCTAGCATAATTCTTGACGCCCACCAAACATGCCATATCGGCCAAGAAAGTACAACCAGTTTGACCGCAAACGTTACTAGCCAGTATGGAGTTGCATAACGGAATGGCAAGCGCGATACATCCCTACAAGCTCCACGGTAACATGACGATTGACAAGGGTTCTATTGCCCGAAGGACTGAAAAAAAGCCTACTAAACCGCGAACACGGAAGCTGCGAAAGACAGCCATACCAAAAGCTAATTCCCAAATGCCCCATAAACAAACATGGTATGAATGCCACACCACAACTGCCCGCCG
>CAYTPX010000059.1:0-6393 GCA_964439955.1 uncultured Bacteroidaceae bacterium
CGACCATCGAATTTACGATGACCGGGCTATACTTTTTTGTGTCTGACGAGTTTTACCGGACAGCAATGATAATTTATTGATGACAGTCATTCTGTCCGTGTTTAATAGTAGGGCACATTCAATTCCTCCAGCCTCTTGGAAGCCATAACGCTACGCCACGTGTTGTAACGCTTCGCCCCATTGACCGCACCGATGAAGTTGCCCGCGTAAAAAGTCAGTGAAAAAACGCCCATGAGCCCCGCAACGCCGTAATTTTTCCGGTCGATGCTATTATACGTGGCGTAAGCCAAAAGGCCGTTGACCAACAAGGAAGTCAATGCACTGGCCGGTTGGCGGTTGTAGAAATAGCCCCCACCGGGCACAACAGAGAGCACACCTGCAAGCCACGGGCGCTTCGGCCTTTTCTTGGAAAAGCCGTCGAGAACCCGGGAAGAAGCCTCCCAGGCAACCACTTCCATAAAGGGTCTGGCTTGCTCCAAACGTAACCTTGCCACTGCTTCGTCGCCCATTACCAACGCCGAAACCGCCCCGCAGAGCAATACCCGCCCCCGCATTGCGGAATCGGCGGGCGCTATGCCGTCAAGCACCGCCACGGCTTCCGCATAATTCCCTATCTCGTGGTACATCTTCGCCACCTGCAACCTGATTTCCGCGCTCCCCCATCCGGGACATGTGGCATGGGTAACATAGTCAAAAATCGCTTCTTCCTCACGTCCTAACCCATCGTATGCCTTCAATCTGAGTAGCCAAAGCGATGAATCCGCCAACTCGGGATGGAAATAGGCCACGCGCTCCGCTTCAAGAAGCGCAGAGGCGTAGCTGCGCCGGTTCAAGAGCAGGCGGATAAAGTCAAGCGTGCTGTCGGCCGCAGCATGGCAAGGGAAACGGTCTGCCGACACCGCCCGCCCGCTGCCAGCCACAAGGTGGGGCGGCACGGGCTTGCCGGGCAGGAAATCGACCAACGAAGGATATCCATATTCATAGGTGCGCCCATAGTATTTCCCATCATGCCCACAACGGAGCATGCGGTCGGCCGTCAAGGCCATCGCCACCGGGAACGGGCGGGAACGGAAAGCATCAAGCCCATAATTGGAGCACGAGGGAAACATGGCGCAACGGCTGCCGCGCAGCGGGCTGAGGAAACGCTGGTAGATACCTATATAATCCCTTGCGGCGGCATCGCCTCCCTTCCCGGGCGAAGCGGCGGTGGCGGGGGGAACATAAACCTGGCCGTCATGCAATACCTGCCCAAGGGCGGCCCCTGTTGCCAAGCCCGCCAAAAAAACACCGGCGGAGAACCGGAGGAAACAATATGAAAGTGTGTGAAATACGTCCACCTATGCAGCATGTTTGGCTCATGATTTCCCAAATTGAGCGGTTAGCAATAAAACAAAAAGACGTGGGAATCTTTACTTACCGCTTATCCTAAGCCTCAGGCTCTCGCATTGCCTAACCCCAAGGATAAGCAACGCAAGAAGCCCACGCCCATGACATACTACACGGAATGCCAGGAGAAAACGAATTTCTCCCGTGGTATATACATCTGAACGTGGACGTTTCGTTGCCGCATCTCCTGGGGTTTTGGTCAAATTTGCGAGATTTGAGGCCCAAAGACTACGTCGTAAAACGTCCTTTACCGATAAAGATCTCCGCACCCCACGCCGGGGTAACGCGAGAATCACCGCAAAAATATGGATTTCCACCGTTCCGGCCAAATCCGGATGCCCAAATAATTTTCCAGTGGCACTGCCCCTTTCCCCAAACCCCGAAGCCCACGCCCGCTGCCTCCCCCGCCAGGCCGGCGGGAAAGCCTTGCCCCTTTTCCCGAAAAGCCCAGCCACTTTCCCCCGGGAGCGGCGGCACTTTCCGCCCCAACGCCCTGCCCTTCCCCATTTGGCGGCAAGGCGGGCCGCATAGGCACAGGGAAGGAAAGGGGCAAGCCCCGTGTAATTAAGGCTTAAATTGCTAAAATAATCATAAACGGTTATTGGCTTCCGGTACAAAACAACTTATCTTTGCGCTGTTTGAAACTGAAATTTTTTAATTTCAAATATGATGAATAAGAAAATCTTACTGCCGCTCGCCGTAGCGGCAGCAGCAGGAGTGTCGATGACCTCCTGTAGCAAAAAATTAGGAGCTTTGTCTTCCGACTATTTCACGACGACCCCGCAGGTATTGGAAGCCATCGGCGGGAAAGTTCCCGTAACGATCAACGGGACGTTCCCCGAGAAATACATGAAGAAGAAGGCTGTCGTAAGCGTAACCCCCGTGCTCCGCTACGAAGGCGGCGAGGCCATAGGCGAAACGGCTTCCTTCCAAGGAGAGAAAGTGGAGGGCAACAACCAGACGATTTCCTACAAGGTAGGCGGGAACTACACGATGAGGAACACCTTCGGCTACGTGCCTGAAATGGCCAAGTCCGAATTTTACCTGACGTTCAACGCCACCGTAGGGAAGAAAGAGGTGGAAATCCCCGAAGTCAAGATAGCCGATGGCGTCATCGCCACCTCGGAACTCGTGGGCGAGACGCTCAACGGGGCGAACACCGGCGTGTCCACCGACGCATTCCAGCGCGAAATCCAACAAGCCAAAGAGGCTAACATCATGTTCCTCATCAACCAAGCTGAAGTCCGCGCCAAGGAGTTGAAGTCGGAAGGCATACAAGAATTCACCTCGACAATGAAGCAAATCGAATCCGACAGCACCTTGGCTTGGGAGAACATCGAGATTTCCTCCTACGCATCGCCCGACGGAAAGGAAGACTTCAACGAGAAGCTGGCTCAGAAACGCCAGGCCAACACTGAGAAGTACATGCAGAAGGAGATGAAAGACAACAACGTGGACGCAGCCCTCGACGCCAAATATACGGCCGAAGACTGGGAGGGATTCCAAGAACTCGTATCGAAGTCCAACATCCAGGACAAGGATCTCATCCTCCGCGTGCTGGGCATGTACACAGACCCGGAGCAACGCGAACAGGAAATCCGCAACCTCTCGTCCGTGTTCACCATCTTGGCCGATGAAATCCTGCCGCAACTGCGCCGTTCGCGCCTGACGCTGAACTACAAAATCATCGGCAAGAGCGACGACGAACTCAAGCAAATCTCCACTTCCAACCCGTCGGAGCTTTCCCTCGAGGAACTCCTTTACGCCGCAACCCTCACGGATGACAACGACGTGAAAGAGTCCATCTACAAGACTGCCACCGAGCAATACCCCGACGACTACCGTGCGTTCAACAACCTCGCGGCACTTTACTACGCAGAGGGAGACTATACGGCTGCCGCAAGCTACGTGGCCCAAGCTGCGAAGCTCAACTCTTCAGACGCGGACGTAAAGGTAAACCAAGCCCTGCTTGCCCTGAAGGACGGAAACCAAAGCGAAGCCCAGACATTGCTCGGTAACGCCGGCAACAGCGCGGCTGCCAGCGAAGCGCTCGGCAACCTCTACCTCATGCAGGGCGAGTACCAAAAGGCCGTAAACGCCTTCGGCAATGCCAAAACCAACAGCGCGGCCTTGGCACAAATCCTGACTTCCGACTACAACAAGGCCAAGTCCACGCTTGAAGGCGTAGAGAACAAGGACGCATACACCAGCTACCTGGCCGCAATCCTTGCTGCACGTACCAACAACGCAGACAGCGCCATCAGCAACCTCAAGGAAGCCATCGCGCAAGACTCTTCGCTGGCCACGAAAGCTGCCACCGACCTCGAGTTCTCCAAACTGGTGGGCAACGCCGCTTTCGAAGCACTGGTCAAATAAACCGCCCCAAGCGGAACGAGGCAAAGCCCGGCATGCCGGGACGGAGACAAAAGACAGGAACGGGTGTTTCCCCCTACGGGAAACACCCGTTCCCCATAATTCAGTCCCCGGAAACAGCCCCCTTTTGGCGGCAAAGCCCTATCTTTGCAAGCGGAATCCTCCCACCCCCACCGAAAAACACCCAGCACTTTCCCATGGAACACCCGGCACTTTTCCCCATTCCCACCGCACCTTTCCGCCGCGTGGCCTGCATCGCCGCCGCCTGCCTGCTCCTCCTGTTGCCCACCGCCTGCGAGGACGACCAGCACATCCGCCTCAGCGGCCAGATAACAGGCCTGGAGGAAAACGGCATCCTCTTCCTCGGATTCCGGCCCGACACGTGCCACGTACTCCCCATACCCCACGACGAAGGACGCTTCCGGCTCGACTTCCTGCCCGACCCGCAGCAACCCTCCGTGCTCATCCTCGACGGGAAAACGGAAATCCCCCTCTTCGCCCAGGCCGGGGAAGAGATACGCGTCACAGGAAACATGCGGGAACCGGAAAAAATCGCCGTGGAAGGAGGAGAAAAAATAAACGAAGACATGAACCTGGTACGCGCCAAACGCATGGAGCCCGAAGACTTCGTGGAAAAATACCCCGACCACATAGCTTCTGCCTGGCTTCTCCGCTACATGGCCGCCCACGGCACGAAACCCGACACCGAGCGCCTCAAGAAAATCTACGCCATGCTCACCCCCCGCCTTGCGCAGGACAACCTGCTCCGCGACGTGAAGGAAGAATTCGGGCGCAAAGACTTCTTCCACGAACTCGAAATCCCCCACTTCGGACGCCGGGCGCAAGTCGTCATCCAGCAACCCGATTCCGCCCAAGGACTCGACACCCTCTTGCTCACCAACGAGCAACTCAACCAAGAATTAAGGAAACGCTTGGAATAAAAAGCACCGCCAAAACCAAGATTACCCGGCCTGTCCCCGCCCGAAGCGGAAGAAAACACTACCTTTGCCCGAAGAGCCAGAAAAACATACGCCCATGTACATCAAACTTTACGGGGCAGCCCTACAAGGGGTTGACTCCGTGGTCATCACCATCGAAGTAAACAGCTCCCGGGGAATCGTCTGCACCATGGTCGGACTTCCGGACAGTGCCGTCAAGGAAAGTTACGACCGCATCTGCTCCGCCCTTGCCGAAAGCGGCTACAAACTCCCCGCCCGCAAGACCATCATCAACCTCGCCCCCGCCGACATACGCAAAGAAGGCGCAGCCTACGACCTGCCCATCGCCATCGGCCTCATGGCCGCCAGCGGAATGCTTCCCGCCGACCGCCTCGGGCGCTTCCTCATCATGGGCGAACTCGGCCTCAACGGGACGGTACGCCCCATCAAAGGCGCCCTGCCCATTGCCATAAAAGCACGGGAACTGGGCTACGAAGGGCTCATCGTGCCCAGTGCCAACGGAAGGGAAGCGGCCGTCGTCAACAAACTCAAAGTCTATGCTGTCGACCACATAAGGCAAGTCGTCGATTTCTTCTCCACTGGCGGGCAAAACCTAAAACCCGTCGAAGTCGATACCCGCAAGGAATTTTATGAGCACCAGAACTCCTTCGACTGCGACTTCTCCGAAGTACGCGGACAAGAAAGCGTAAAACGGGCCATCGAAGTGGCCGCCGCCGGCGGGCACAACCTTATCATGATCGGCCCTCCCGGGAGCGGGAAATCGATGATGGCCAAACGCATCCCGACTATCCTCCCGCCGCTCTCGCTGGGGGAGAGTTTGGAAACGACGAAGATACATTCAGTGGCCGGACGGCTCAAACGAGACAGTTCCCTCATCACTACCCGGCCTTTCCGCAGCCCCCACCACAGCATCTCGCAAGCCGCCATGTGCGGAGGAGGGAGCAATCCGCAACCCGGCGAAATCAGTCTGGCCCACAACGGCGTGCTTTTCCTCGACGAGCTTCCCGAATTCGGGCGGAACGTGCTCGAAGTCCTGCGCCAACCCTTGGAGGACAGACGCATAACCGTGGCACGCGCCAAATACAGCGTAGAGTATCCTGCCAACTTCATGCTCGTTGCTTCCATGAACCCCTGCCCCTGCGGCTATTACAACGACCCCTCACGCAAATGCGTTTGCACCCCGGGACAAGTACAACGGTATCTAAATCGGATATCAGGGCCGCTTATGGACCGGATCGACCTGCAAACTGAAATCGTCCCCGTCCCTTTCAACGAACTCTCCCGCCACGAGCCGGGCGAGCCCAGCAGCGCCATCCGGCAAAGGGTCGTGCGGGCCCGCGAAATACAGCAACAACGCTACGCCCCCTACCCCGGCATTTTCTGCAACGCACAGATGACGCCCGCACTCCAAGAGCGTTTCGCGCGACCCGATGCCGCAGGAATGGCCCAACTCAAGCAAGCCATGGAGCGATTTAGCCTGTCGGCGCGGGCCTACACCCGAATCCTAAAGGTGGCACGCACCATAGCCGACCTTGAAGAAGCCCCCGGCATCCAAACGCACCACATAGCCGAAGCCATCGGATACCGCAAGCTCGACCGCGAAAACTGGGGCAACAACTTTTAAGTTCCCCACCGGGAGACAAACAAACCGGGCTGACCTAATTGTCTGGTCAGC
>CAYTPX010000060.1:0-6332 GCA_964439955.1 uncultured Bacteroidaceae bacterium
CCGCGACCCCGACCTTGGCAAGGTCGTGCTCTACCAACTGAGCTATTTTCGCATTAGTTTTGCTCGTTCGTTTGAAGTGAAGAGGAGGAGACTCGAACTCCCACGGCATAATTGCCACTACCCCCTCAAAGTAGCGCGTCTACCAATTCCGCCACCTCTCCAATTCAATGATAAAAGAAGGAATACATTTTCCAGTTTTCATGCAAAAGTGCCCAGAATAGGACTCGAACCTACACGATATTACTACCACTAGTACCTGAAACTAGCGCGTCTACCATTCCGCCACCTGGGCAAAGGGCATTTCCTTTTTTACAAAAGGCTGGGAGAAACCGCTATTTCTTCTTCTACCAACAACTTGTAATTGTACGTCGAGCGAAAAACGGGACTCGAACCCGCGACCCCGACCTTGGCAAGGTCGTGCTCTACCAACTGAGCTATTTTCGCAGTCTTTTTTGTTTTTTGCGGTTGCAAAGGTAAGCATTCTTTCTGAACTGGCAAGGGTTTAAGGTGGAAAAAATGTTTTTCTTTCAAATTCATCCCTTTTTTTAGTTTCAGCACATGCGCTCTATATAGTCCTGATAGGTGTAGACCCGGAGGATATCAAGTTTGTTGTTCGTCCTCCATAGGGCTATGGAAGGATGTGCAATGCCATTGAACATATTAGTCTTTACGGTTGTGTAATGAATCATGTCTTCCAGAATGATCCGTTCTCCTATTTTTAATTCATGGTCGAATCCCCAATCCCCGATATAATCTCCGCTCAAGCAGCTATTCCCTCCCAGTCGATATACGAATTCTCCCTCGCGGGGAATAGACGATGCGCCCCGGACGACAGGCTGGTAGGGCATTTCCAGACAGTCTGGCATGTGGCAAGTAAAACTCACGTCCAGTATGGCCGTGCGGATACCGCAGTTTTCCACAATGTCTACCACGCTGGCGAGTAAAGTCCCTGTTTGCCAAACGAACGCGGCTCCGGGTTCCAACAAAATGTGTAAGTTGGGGTATCGGCGACGTAGATCGGCCAGTAAGGAGAGGAGTAGTCCTATGTCATATCCTTTGCGTGTCATGAGGTGGCCACCGCCTAAATTCAGCCATTTGAGATGGGGCAGCCATTGTCCGAAACGTTCTTCCAAGTGGTAGAGCATCTTTTCCAAGTCATTTGCCGAGCTTTCGCAAAGGGTGTGGCAGTGGAATCCTTCAATCCCTTCGGGTAGCTGCCCGTTGCTTGGAAGCAGGTCGGCAGTGATGCCAAACCGGCTGCCAGGGGCACATGGGTTGTAGAGTTCGGTCTCTACTTCCGAAAATTCCGGATTGACGCGTAACCCGCATGAGACGGTGTGGCTCGTACAGTTTTTTACTTGGGGATAAAATCGTTTGTACTGCGAAAGCGAGTTGAACGTGATGTGGCTGCTCTTCTCCAGCAGGCCGGGGAAATTCTCTTCCGTATAGGCCGGGGAATAGGTGTGTGGGCGGCTCTTGAATTTTTCCACGGCCATCTGTGCTTCATAAGGGGAACTTGCCGTGCATCCGTCTACGTATTCTCGGATGATAGGGAAAGCTTTCCACAAGGAAAAGGCTTTGAATGCCAGTATAATTTCTACGCCCGACCGTTCTTGTACACTGCGAATCAATTCGAGGTTTTTACGTAGGAGGTCTTCTTCCAGCACATAACAGGGAGAAGGAATTTGGGAATAATCAACCATGATGCTTAGTATTGGCAGAAAGGGTTATACGGACAAAAGTTTTTGTACCACTCCTTCCGGAGTCATGTTCTGTTTGTAATAATCGAGCGCGTTATGTTCCAGTTCGTGCCGGAGGGTATCGTCTGTTATCAGCAAATGTACGGCTTTTTTCAGCTCTTCTTCCGTATGGACGATATATAGATGCTTCTTATGTTCAAGGGGTGCTGGAAGTTCATTGCTGAGCGGGGTGGAGATGATGGCTTTTCCCATACATAGATATTCCGCAAGTTTCCATCCGTGGCAGTGGAGTACGGCAGGCGTGTTGAATACGATGCATGAACGGCGTGTTTTCTCCATATAGATATCGTTTGGAAGATAGTGGTGGAATAAGAAATGTGCGGGCAGATTATGTGCTTCTTTTGTATTGGGCAAAATATAAAATCCTCCTTCGAAAATAATTTGCGGTTCTTCCGTGCAGGCTTTTATGTATTGTTCACGATTGGAATTGCATTCGTGGTTCTTTTCCCATAGGGTAGAAAGGAAAAAGACATATTTTTCCCGTTCCTTTTCTGTTGTATTGGGTAAATTATGGTATGTCTCGATACGGTTCCGACGTAACAAGGTCAGATAATTTCGTATCCAGCGCAAAGGGCGTAAGTGGATGTTGGGGCTATTGTGGTAGCGATGGATACGTGCTTTCAGGAAATTGGAGCAGATGAGTAACAAGGTTTCCGCCGGATTCCATATTCTAACGGCGAAGGACGGGGGGATTACAAAGATTTTGCCACCTTGGTCTGGGGTTTTGGTTTCCGTCTTGTGGAAGTTGATTTTAGCATAGATGTTGCTCCACTCGTATGCCTGCCCGATTATGTCGGTCTGGTCGCGGTAGTCGATGATATATCGTTTGCTGGGTTGTCCTTCTTCCCGGGTCACGAAAGCCAATAGCATATCGATTTGCTCCAGTTCGCCGAAATACCGTGCGGAGAAGTGTACCTTGCTTTTTCCTAAAAAACGGTAGAGTCCTAAAATATAATAGGAAGAATAGTTGATACAACTGCGGGGATCGATATATACATCCATTGTTGTTTTGCTATTTTTCACGTCGGAGAATTATCATTCGTGGTGGTAGGGTTGGTTGTGCAGTATAGTGAATGCCCGGTAGAGTTGCTCTGCAAATATGGTCCGGACCATCTGGTGGGAGAAAGTCATGCGCGAGAGGGAGATGGCCGCGTTTGCCTTTTCTCTTACCTGCGGGCTGAACCCGTAAGGGCCTCCTATGAGGAAGACAATCCGCCGTGGTGTCCGGTTGAACCGCGTTTGCAGCCAAGTGGCGAACTCCACGGAACGCATTTCCTTACCCCGCTCGTCCAAAAGAATGACATCATCGCCCGTCTGGAGCGACTTCATGATGAGTTTCCCTTCTTCCTCTTTCTGCATGTCTTCGCCCATGTTCCTCGTGTTCTTTAGTTCCGGTATGGTCTCAATGCGGAAGTCAGCGTAATGGCCAATCCGCTTCGCATATTCTTTGAGTCCTTCGGCGAAGATTTTTTCGGTGGTCTTGCCTACGACAAGAAGGATGATTCTCATGCCTGTTTTGTTTGCAGGAAAAGTACTGCATGGTAAGGTTGTTTGGGATATTCCGTTTGCAAAGGTAGTTTTTTTCAGTGGACTCGTCAATACGAGACGGAATGTATCTGTTTATTGCCGGGAGTTTCCAAGTTCTTTATATGCACCCGTGGTACAAAACAGGAAACCCTCCGCAAGGTTGGGCTTGCAGAGGGGTTACCGTTTTTAGAAAAATAGTGTGGGATGGTAAGGGTTATTTATGCACGAAGAACTTGCGTACTGACTTCTCACTCCCGTGTTCCACTTGCAATAAGTAAGTGCCTGTGCTCAAATGGTTGATGTCTAATGTTGTCCGGAGGCTGCCTTGTGCCTGGAGAGTGAGTACTGCGGTTCCCGCCGTGTTGTAGATCGTGACAACCGTTGTACCTTGTTCGTCGGAAGCCGTGTAGTCGATGTCCACGCTTTCCCTTGCCGGGCTGGGGCCGATGGCGAGCCGCTTTTCGTTGTCTTCCTCGTTACGCTCCAGTGCATTAGGCAGGTTCTCGGCCAAGTTGGCTATTTCTTCAGGCGAAACGGCGTAGTTGTAGATGCGGAAATCGTCTATTTTCCCGGAGAAGAAAGGCGTTTCTGTGTCTTGTCCGCGTCCGATGTAGTTGAGTATTAAGTTGTAGCCTGACGGCGTAAGGATTACCCGTTGGGACTTGAAGAGTTCCTTCCCGTCTTGGTAGAGGGTTGTTCCCGAGGCATCGAAAACAAGGGCCAAGTGAATCCACTCATTGTCGGTGAGCGAGGAAGTCATGCTGGTTTGTGTGGTATCGGCGTTCTGGAAAGTGATGTGCATGCGTCCGTCGCTTGCCGAGGGGGTCAGGTAGAGGCTGCGTCCCTCCCCGTCGCCGAAATTGAAGAGGTGTTCATCGTTTCTTTTCCCGTCCCAATAAACCCATGCGGTTATGGTCAGGGCTTCATGGTTGGCTATGTGGGCAGGCAGTTGCACGAAGGTGCTTTCGCCGTCCATTACGAGCGCTTGCTCGCCGTTTATCCCCTCTGTATAAGAGAGCGGTTCCGGGGCAGTGCCGTGGTTTCCGTTTTCAGTGGCATCCTGCGTGTTGCCTTCGAACGCCAAGCGCATGAGCAGGTCGTCCCCGCCGGTTGGGGTGCAGGAAACCTCGTCCGAATAGCCAGAGAGGTTCAGGGAGTTGTCGGATGTTTTCACCACGTAATAATAGGTTTGCCCGGCCTCGGCTTTGTTGTCGGTGAAGGTAGTGGCCGTTACGCCCCTTGCTATCAGGTTGTACGGCCCTCCTTCTTGCGTGCTCCGGTACACGGAGTAGTCTTTCGCGTCGCTCGAGGTGCTGGCTGTCCACGCCAAGCGTACGGACGAGCGGTTTGCGGTCGCTGCCAAGTCGGTGGGCGCTTCAGGCGCAGTGAACTCCGCGCGGCTTCCGACCGGTTGAAAGCGCCATAGCTGGTTGTTTTCCCCCGTCTTCTCGGCCTGGCGCAAGGCGGTTCCATTGTTGCGGTTTCCGCTGGGCACTTCCAAGCAAAGCGCGCTGTGGCGGCTACGTATGAAAAACCAGCCGTCTCCCGCATATTCAAGAAACCATTGCTGGTTGGCCCCGTTGCTCACGTCGTAAATGATGACGCCGCCTCCCTCGTCCAGCGACCAGTTCAGGAGATCCATGTTCATCCCGTTGTGGAGCGAACTGATGGTGTAGTAGCTGAAGTCGCCCCCGATGCGGGAATCAGCAGGGGTAACGCTCCATTGCTGGTAGTCGGCAGCCGTGTTGCTCCATTGTACGATGGATGCCCCCGAACTGGACGATCCGTCGCTGATGCTCATGACTTTGGCATTGCTGCGGTTGACGATGATGTACTCTCCGCCGATGACCGGTTGTATGTCCTCTCCCCAACTTATGTTGATGACCCGCTCGGCATTGGGCTGGTCCTCTTGGTAGCCCGTCCCGCCGGGGATTTCGAGGGTGAATTCGCGCTGGGGGCCATGTCCGTCGAAGAACACGTCGCGGTCTTTCGAGACGAAACGGTACGTGGTCGTGGTTGCTTGGCGCTCGGAAGCTCCGGCAAAGGCTTGTATTTTCCCTTCAGGGGTACGGTAGACGGAAGCAGCCGTCCAGTTGGGCCGGTGTTCGGAATAGGCCAGCCGTTGGCCGTCGCTGGCTTTGCAAAACTCGCCCCGGGCGTATTCGGCCGTGCCCCACCATATACCCGTCTGCATGCCGTATTCGACGCCTACCATGGCTTCCATCACGTTGTGCAGCTCGTCGTTCGTGGCGTGGTCGCCGTTGGCGCGCACGGTTTGAAAGAATTCCGCGTAGTTGTCAAAGGTCCCGGCCAGCTGGTGGGTGTTCCCTTCGTCGAGGTATTCCGAGAGATAGGTATAGAACTTCAGGGCCGAGTCGGTATTCAGTGTGTTCCCCCCGGAGATGCGGATGCTGTCGAATGCAGGTTTTTTGCGTAGTTCGGCGGCAATCTGCCGGAAATCTTCGATGGTGCCTTGCCCGGTGTAATAATAGTCGGGTTCGTTGAAAGGCGAGACGGTGACGACTTCCCGTCCGGCCTCTTCGTGGTGGCGCCGTGTCACGTCGATGAGTTCGGCCCAGCGTGCGGGGTTTCCTACGAACCACGATGAGACGGAGGGATGGTCGCAGTTGAGCACGACCTTTGTACTGGCGGGCAAGAGGCTTATGATCTCCAGCCGTTCGTTGAGGGTGGCCAGCTCGTCGGCTTGCAGTTCGTTGTCAATTAATGAATCCGTAGGGGTGAAAGAGGAGCGCACCACGTCCACGTTTTCCGCCCCCATGAATGCCATCCCACGCACCACGTTGTCGCGGCTGAGCCAAGCCAGGTCGAGCCCCCATGTGATGGGTTTGGCTACGCCCCCGTCGGTCGTGGAAAACGATAGGGTACGGTCGGCGGGGAGTTGGGCTTCCCCGTTGCTGCTGGCGCTGGTGGTTTGGGCGAACACTGTGCCTCCCCCTCCCAGGCAGGCAGAAAGCAAAAATAAAAAAGGCGTTTGTTTTTTCATCGTTATTATTGCGTATTTTTAAGGTGTGGGATGCAAATATA
>CAYTPX010000061.1:0-5048 GCA_964439955.1 uncultured Bacteroidaceae bacterium
TATATGTCCATGTCCGGGGTGATGAGTACTTGAAATGGGCTGAGACGGAGGACGGGTACACGCTTTCCAAATCCATAGGCGGATTCAGGGTTTGCTTGGTTTGAGAGAAGCAAGGCTAAAAAAACGGGTAATTCCGAACAATTTTAAATATAAGGTTATGAAAAAATGTATTTTATTCTTCTTGGTTGTTTGTTCTACAAGTATGCTTTATTCCCAATCGTGTAAGACGTGTGAGCATACAGATGGGAAATGCTTCATTTGCTACGGTTGGGGAAGAATCATTTGGGCTCCTTTTTATATGCAATGTACGGCTTGTTATGGTACGGGGAAATGCCCTATGTGCCATGGCACAAGAATCTGGATTCCCGGAACAGAAAATGTACCAATGAGTACAGGCTCGTCAGGTGAAAGTTCTTCAAACGGCAACAGTACTACAAGATCCCATGAAACCACTACTTCTCGAGTTTGTTCTACCTGCCATGGCACAGGGTATGAATCTACCAGACGGACTGCACCTTCTTATGGTGAACCAAAAATCAAGAAATATTGCTCCATTTGCAAGGGTGAATACTATTCACATTATCACAATCCTTGTTCTGTGTGTCACGGCACAGGTCAAAGAAAATAAGCAAAGCTGATTATTTGCTATTACCTCCAATTTGTAAACAAAAGAGTCGAAATAATATCGGAACTATCCATTTTTGTCTTGCTCCTCTCAAATCAAGCAAGCTCCATTGCTCATAAAGTACAATAATGGTATCTCAAGACTAAAGTAGATAGTTCCGATAATATCGGTACAAAGTTATGAAAACCTGATGGGTACATTATTGAGCCATCAGCTTACGAGGACGAAAATTATTGCGTATCTTCGCAACATACCTCTGGCACTTTTTTGCCCGATAGTATATCTATTTCCATAACAAGTCTTGACTATTACATTTTTGCATATGCGGTTTGTCATTTTGTTAGCCGGTTTATTGGCGTTTATTGCTTTGGATTCTTCAGCCTCCCCCGCTTATCCGGGGCGTGTGCCTGTGGTCTTGCCGTCGGGTGATACGGTATATGTCCATGTCCGGGGTGATGAGTACTTGAAATGGGCTGAGACGGAGGACGGATATACGCTCCTGCGCGACAGTAGTGGCGAGTGGACGTATGCCGTGCCTTCTCCTTCCACAGGAAAAGCCATGCCCTCCGAGTGGAAACTGCAAGGGAAAAATCCGGAAAATGCTGTAGCTTTTTCTGAGTTCCTCCGCGACTTGCCCCGGAAAGTGCCGGTGGATACGGAGAATGCCTTGATCATGCGCAAGGCCGCTTCCACGTCACGGGCGGTGGAACGCAGCGCCTCGTCGGTATCCGTTGTGGGGCAACGTAAAGTCTTGGTCATACTTATGTCTTTCCAAGATTGGGCTTTTTCCAAATCCATGAGCGAATTCGATGCTTTGTTCAATGCCGAGGGTTATGCGGATGATGGCGCGGTAGGTAGCGTGCGCGATTATTTTTCGACCGTCTCTTATGGGCAACTCTTGCTGGAGAGTGATTTGTTCGGCCCTTACCAAGCCAGTTATCCCATGAGCTATTACGGGGGGAATAATATCTACGGGAACGATAGCAATCCCACTTCTCTTTTTGTGGAGGCCATCCAGGCTGTTGCCGAAGAAGTGGATTTGGCCGAATATGATGGGGATGGGGATGGTTATGTGGACAACGTGCATATCATTTTTGCAGGGTATGGGGAAGAAGCGGGTGCTTCGGCTGATGCGATTTGGTCGCATGAGGCTACTTTCTACGGGGACTATATTGTCCAAGGGATGAAGATACGCAGTTATTCCTGTGCTCCAGAGTTGCGCGGAAACAGTGGCGAAGGGATTTCCCGTATTGGGCCCCATTGCCATGAAATAGGGCATGCCCTCGGCGCAATGGACTACTATGATACGGATTACTCCGGGAGTGGTGGTTATTTCCCCGGGACTGGCATGTGGGACATCATGGCTTCCGGGAGTTGGAACGAGGACGGCGTTGTACCGGCCGACTTCAACCCTTATGTGAAGGCTTACGATTTCGGTTGGGTTGAGCCGCAGGATTTGCCGGCGGGCGAGGGGATTTTGCTGTATCCATCCTGCTTTTCGCCCGATTCTTATTACCGCGTGGACACGCCGGAAGAAGGCGACTATTACCTGCTGGAGAATCGCAGCCGCGAAGGCTTCGGGGCGGGATTGCCTGGAGAGGGGTTGTTGGTATTTCACGTGCATCCTGACATTGAGTCGGCTGTAGGGACGAACACCATCAATGCTTCATACCCGCAAATGTGCTATCCGGTCTGTGCCGCGTCTACGTATCGGATACCCACTTCCGCTCCCGCTTCATATGGGGAAGTGGATGGGGCGGGTTGCCCCTTTCCCGGCAGTTCGGGGCAGACGGATTTTTCTTTCTCTACCAGCCCGGCAGCTTTCTGTTGGGATAGCGGCGGGGATGCCGGTTTTGAGTTGTCATCCATTACGCAGCTTGCCGACGGCACGATTTCGCTTACTTGCGCGTATGGGGCAACTTCGTCCGATGATGAGGGCGAAGAAGGAGGGCTGCTTTACTCCGAAGGCTTTGAACAATCCCAAGATTGGGATATTGAGAGCGCGCAGGGGGTAGGGTGGCAGTTATGTGGAGGTGTTGTGACGGATGGTTCTGTCGCTATCGCAAATGAATTGGATGTGCCGGCTGCCGAGGGTGAGAATTATTTGGCCCTGAAGAACCGGAGTCTTGGCCTTTTTCAGGAGTTACAGAGTGTTTGGTATTTGCCCCAGCTCCGGATTACGCCGGATTGTCCTTATGTGCTGCGGTTTGCTTACCAAAACCGCTCATACCTGACGGTTGGTGGTGGCCGTTTGGAGGTGCTTCTCCGGACAAGCAAGGAAGAGACGTGGGATACGCTTGCCGTGTATGCCGACCTAACAACTTCGTGGGTTGAAAAAAGCGTGGAAATCCCAGCATCGGATGCCGATTCGCTCCAAATAGCCTTTCGTGGTAATTTAAGTGTGGGTGGACTGTTTTTAGATGATGTGCGGATTTATACAGGGGTGCTCGCCGCTATCCAAACTCCAACCGTTTGTTCGGGCATCTGGTCGGAACGGAATTGCCTGGTAGTTGAGACAGAGACCGACGAAAAGGTTTTTGTTTATTCTTGCAATGGGATATTGTTGCACGTATGGGATGCTGTAGCTGGAATAAACCGGTATAGTTTGGAGTCTGGGATGTATGTGGTGGTCACGTCGGGTGTCTCGAGGAAGATTATCATAACCGATTGACTTTTAATAGGCGGAGAGAGGGTACATCCCTTCTCCAAGTCCGGACATCCTTTCATAACCAAAAGTTAGTTTATATTCATGTAATGGCTTGCTCGTGAGGGTGGGCCATTTTTTGTATGGTGTGGCATGGCATGCAAATAAAGAGGAAAGAGTTTGCTACAAATCCTTGTCAAAATACGATAAACATATAGCCTCATTTCCGTATATTTGCACGGTTAAACGTAAAGAAGATACTATGAAAACAGTTTTTGCAAGTCGGCTTCCTCGAGGGGGTAGCTTCTTTTTTATGTTGTTCTTGTGGTTTGTTCCCTCATTTATGGTTCCGGTTCAAGCCCAAGAGGAAGGAATTGTTCCATGGACACGTGGCGAGAAGCTTTATGCCTACTCCAAGTTTTGGGCCGAGGCCAAGCGTAACTTCGTATATATGTATAAAGTGGGCAACGACCGTTGGGATTCGCTCTATCAGGCGATGTTGCCCGCAGTGGCCGACAGCCGTACGGATGCCGATTTCCTGCATCTGATGGAACGGTTTTGTGCTTTCCTTGAGGACGGGCATACGGGCATCTCCTACGATGGGCGGCGTGGCCCGGACGTGACGACCACTTACTTCCACGACGGCATCTCGTTGTGGTTGGAGCTTGTGGAAGACAAAATCGTATTGGGGCGCGTAGATTCGCTCCATGCCCACGAACTGCCGCCCGGGTCGGAGCTGGTGGAGGTGGACGGGATGCCGGCACGCGCCTATATGGACGAATATTCGTTGCCCTACATCTCTGCCTCCACGCCCCACGTGCGCCGGAAGCAAGCGGCGCAGCTCATGCTGAAGGCCCCGAAGGGCACACGGAGGGAACTGGTCTTCCGTGTGGACGGCGAGTTGAGGTCGCTCACGGTAGTGCACGGCTACACCGGGGGCTACAGCACTTTGGTGGGGCTGCCGGGATTGAACGGTATCCTGAACCGGGGCGGATTGTTTGAACTGGCGTGGCCGGAGAAGGATATCGCCTATGTGCGCATCGGCACGTTCAACCGCGATGACGTCATCGAGCAGTTCGAAGCAGCTTTTTCCGAGTTGCAGGAACAGGCAAAGGGTGTAGTCATCGACCTGCGCAACAACGGCGGCGGTAACACTAAACGGGCCACGCGCTTACTGTCGTACTTCACTTCGGAAACTTATTTGCAGGGTTCCCGCTGGTCTACACGCTGCTATAAGCCAGCTTATGCTTCGTGGGGCGCGGCAAGCCCAAGTCAGCCCGCTTTGACGCCGGACGACACGGTGGGCAACTCCTTCCGCAGGGAGTGTTACCTGCAGGCCAATGACCTGGCCATGGAGGACGGGGGTATCATGGCTGCCCATTTTGACGAGGGACACCTCTGCCTGGAAGTGCCGGTGGCAGTGCTGACAAACTGTTATACGGCTTCGACCTGCGAGGATTTCTTGGTCTTTGCCGACGGGGTGGAAAACGTGTTCACCGTAGGCGAGCCGACGAACGGGAGCACGGGACAGCCGATTTTCATCCCTTTGATTGACGATCTCTCATGTCGCATTTGCACGAAAAAAGACACGTATGCCGACGGGCGCGAGTTTGTGGGCAAAGGCATCGAACCGGATGTTTACGTGCCTGCCACGCTGGAATCCCTGATGAAAAATGACGATATACAGTTGAAGGCGGCAATCGTGGAATTGAGGAAGCGTTTGGATTAACCCCAAATCGGTCATTAGGATTTCACAGTGTTGTAAGGCAGTGAGAAATC
>CAYTPX010000062.1:0-4918 GCA_964439955.1 uncultured Bacteroidaceae bacterium
TCCATCGGGCAATCCAAGGCATCGTGAGGGACTTCATCGAGCAACAGGAAAGGGAAACACAACCCGAGGCGCCGGGCGGGGAGGCACTTGAGGAAACGGTCATAGTAGCCCTTCCCATGGCCGAGGCGGTTTCCGGCGCGGTCGAACGCCAGCCCCGGCACGACCACCAAGCCGATTTCCTCCCAATCTTCCCAATATTCCGCCCCGTCGGGCTCCCAAATCCCATATTTCCCCTGCCGCATCCGCGACATGCCCTCGTAACGCTTCAGGCGGATGCCCTCCCCTTCCGTCACCGGAAGCAAGATTTCCTTCCGTCCCAGCCAACGATCCATCACCGGGTACAAGTCCGGCTCTGAGGGAAGGGCGCAATAGAGCACCACGACCTGCGCCTCCCGGAAGAAAGGGTGCGCCTCCAGGCGTCCTTGCAACCGCTCCGAAAAGCGGGCCAAGGCCTCGCCCGTATATTCCCGCAGGCGTTCTTTCACCTGCCTGCGCAATAACCATTTTTCCTTCATACTCAAATCCTTTTCCCGCCAACCGCCCTACCTGCCAAGTTGGCGGGCACATGGGTCGTCTGCACCACCAAGCATAAAAGTCCTGGCGCAAAGGTAGCGCTTTCCGCCCCAAGCCCCAAAAGCGGCATCGCGAAATTCCGGCGCGCCATAACCCAAGCGCCCGCCACACCTTTCCCCGCAGGCGGCATCCCACCCCGCCCGCGGAAACCGCAGCTCCTCCCGCCCCCTTTCCCCAAAAGCCCCGCCCCTTTCCGCGGAAAGGGGCGGGGCTTTTCCCGAGGCACGGCAGTCCCCTACGGGAAAGGGCGGAGGCCGACGAAACATTTAAAAAGTGAACATCACATTTTTTTTGCAAAGTTTTCCTACCTTTGTCCCCGTCTCAGCCAGCCCAAGGGCGGGTTTGGGGAGACTTTTTTGGCGAAAGGCGTTTACTGGCGCTGTCTTTTTGGTTCGAAACTTCGCAACTTTTGAATGCTTGCAAGAAGACACGGCAACGGGACGCCCACGATCATGAGTGCATTATACACTCCCGCAGGCTTCATGCCATGCGGGAAAGTATGATAATCTCGGCGTGGGCTGGGTGTGTTGCCTATCCTTGCAAGCAGGCAATGCGAAGGCCACGAACCGGGGATGGGCAGAAGTACAGACTCCCATGCCTTTCTTTTTTGCTATAAACCACACACCAATCCGGGGAGGCTACAGGTGGAAAACGACAACCTCGCCCCATGCGCACGAAAAACACCCCACCAGAGGACTGCCCGGTAACGTTCGACTGCAAACCGGCCAAATACCCCAATACCGGACTGGACACCTTCTGCCGGGAACTGGCAGCGGCCTTGGCCGCGGAAGCCTTGCGGAACGGCAAAAAAATCGGGCTCTACACGCCCCGCGGGTTTGGGAAAATACCTGAGGGCGCCATAGGCCGGCCTATCAGGATAGGCGACCCGGTCCGCTACCTCTTCGACCGCGATACCAAAGTATGGCATTGCAGCAACCAGCTCCGCCGCTTCATCCCCCGCTGCCCCGGCCTGCGTGTCGTCACCACCGTGCACGACCTCAATTTCCTCCACGAGGATCTCTCGCCGGAGAAACGCAAACGCATGGAGGAAAGGGTAAAATGCAACCTCGAACGCAGCGACTTCATCGTCACCATCTCCGACTTCACCCGCCGCGAGCTGCAACAACACTTCGGCCTGTGCGGCACACCTGTCCATACCATCTATAACGGATGCAACCGCCCCGCAGGCCGACCCATGCAGCCCGCCGACGCGCCACAGCATCCCTTCCTCTTCACCGTCGGGACGGTGCTGCCCAAAAAAAACTTCCACGTGCTCCCCTGCCTGCTGGAGGGCAACGACTGGGAACTGCTGATAGCCGGCAACCCGTCGGACTACGGGCAACAAATCATCCAAGAAGCCCGCCGCTGGGGCGTGGAGCAGCGGGTAAAACTGCTGGGAGCCGTACCTGAAGCGGAGAAACAATGGTATCTTTCGCACTGCAAGGCTTTCCTCTTCCCCTCCATTGCCGAGGGCTTCGGGCTGCCCGTCGTAGAAGCCATGCAGTATGGGAAACCCGTGTTCCTCTCCCGCCATACCTGCCTGCCGGAAATCGGCGGCAAGCACGCCTTTTACTTCAATGCCGACTTCGACCGCCGCCTCATGCAACGCGAGTTCCGCGACGGCCTGCGGGCCTACGACGAGGGGCGCATCGACCGGGAGGCAATCGTGCGCCACGCGCAGTCCTTCTCTTGGGAAAACGCAGCCCGCGCCTATTGGGACATCTACCGCGAGGCACTCAATACCCCCGTCCTGCAACGCAGGGTGGCGCACATCGAAGTGCGCGCCAAGAGGCATGCCGCAAACGACGCCCGGCCTTTCCGCCTCTGGAAACTCCTGCTCTGCCCGCCAGCCGCATTCCTGCGGGAATTCATGCTCCGGGGCGGCATCCTGCAAGGAAAAGACGGCCTGACCCGAGCCGTCCTGGCCTCCTATAAGGAATTTTGCCTGCACAAGTCACGCTACGCCCGACAGCATCCCGACCGTTTCCACCCATCGCAAGACTAAGACACCCCCATGAACCAATCCGAACAATCCGTCGCTTTCCTCCACGAAGACTTCCCCTTCGGGGGAGGAGAGCAAGTGACCCTCAACCTTGCCTCCTACTTCGGGCAGAATGGATACACCGTACACGTGTTTGCCATGCGGCTTCATCCCGAGTTGCAGTCTGCCGGGACATCCCTCGGCCTGCAAGTCCACCAACTGCCCGACAACAAGCGGCTCGACTCGCCGGGTAACTTGGCAGCCCTCTCCACGGCCTTGCACGAAAAAGACATCAGGCTGCTCATTTCCACGTACACCGAGTTCACCGCATTTGGCGACCTGCGGCGCGACAACCCCCACTGCCGCTTCATCTACGTGCAGCATAACCAGCCCCTCTGGGAAGTGCGCAACAAGGAACAGATACTCCAAGGGAAGAGGGAAACACGGGCGGGGAAAGTGAAATGGGTCTTCGTCGATTTCCTAAAATACCGCCTCCTACGCCGCCACTACGCACATTGTCTCACCACATACAGGAAGCTCTACCGGGAGACAGACGCCTTTGTCGTGCTCTGCCCGGAATATAAGGACGAAATGGCACGGCTGCTCCGGCTGGAAGAGCCCAACCGCCTGCACGCCATAGGCAACTCGGTGGACATCCCCCGCCACCCCAACCTGCAAAAAGCCCGCCAAGTGCTCTACGCCGGGCGCATGGACCCCTTGCAAAAGCGCGTGGACCGGCTGCTCCGCATCTGGCGCAAAGTGGAAGACGAATTGCCCGGTTGGAGGCTGGTGCTGGCGGGCGACGGCCCCGACCTACCCCGCCTGAAGGAGATGGCCAAGAGCCTCGGGCTGGAACGCGCCTCGTTCGTCGGATACCAACGGGACATGGCATCCTACTACGAACAGTCGGCCGCCATCTGCCTTACCTCCTCGTTCGAAGGCTGGCCGCTCTGCTTGGCCGAAGCGCAGGCCTACGGCGTGGTGCCCGTGGCCTTCGACTGCTGCGGGGGCATCCGCTTCCTCTGCGGGGAAGGGGAATGCGGGGTACTCGCCCCGCCTTTCGACGAGGATGCCTATGCCCGCAACCTCATCCGGTTGCTCCGCGACGAAACCCTGCGCGGCGCACTGCAACAAAAGGGGCTGCTAAAAGCCCGCTCCTACAGCCTCGGACAGGTGGGGGCGCAATGGGTCGGACTCTTTGAGACGCTCCTCGGGACGACCAAGACACGCTTTACATCCTAAACTTACCCACAATGAAGAATGCCTTATTAGCCGTCTCCACAGAAAAAGAAGAAGTCAATATCGGAGACTACATACAGCAACTCGCCGCCATGCAATTCCTCGGCCAGGCCGGGACATTCGTGGAACGGGAAAACATCGACGCCTACGACGGCGAGAAGGTGCGCATGATACTTAACGGGTGGTTCATGCACCACCCGCAACATTGGCCGCCATCGCCCCAAATCGTCCCCTTGTTTGTCAGTTTCCACATGACTCCGTCTGCCGTGCGGCTGATGACGGAACGCGGGGCCGACTATTTCAAGCAACACGAGCCCATCGGTTGCCGTGACCAAGCCACCCTCCATGCGCTCCAAGCCGCAGGCATCAAAGCATGGTTCAGTGGATGCCTGACGCTCACCTTGGGACTGCATTACCGGAACGCCGCAAAGGAAAAGAAAATCTACATCGTAGACCCCGTCCTCACCGGTGGGAGGGACACCTTCGACGCAACCCGCCTGCGCGACTTTGCCACCCTCCTGCGCCACCCAAGGCTGATAAAATCGCTGGCCGCCCGCATGGGGCACACACGCCCCACGCTCCACACCATGCTACGCACAGCCACGTTCTTCAACGAGTACCGCGCCTATTTCGACGAAAGCATTCTCTGTTCCGCCGAATACCTCACCCACCGCTACCCGTCGCCCGATGAGGAGAACGGGTACGGCAATGCCTACTATTTTGAAGAAGCCGGACGCCTCATCCGGCAATACGCCCGTGCCCAGCTCGTCATCACTTCGCGCATCCACTGCGCCTTGCCCTGCCTGGGAGTGGGAACGCCCGTAGTCTACGTGGAACACGCCGACAACGATGAAGCAGGGCGCTGCCGGATGGGGGGAATACGCGAACTCTTCCACACCCTCTCTTGGGAACGGGGACGCATACGCGGCAGCCACTTGCCGGGGAACGGACGCATCGGGCTGGGCAACGTGCCGCACAACAAGACCGGCTGGAAGCCCTTGGCCGCCAAACTGGCGGAAGCATGCTACCGGTTCTGCGCAACGGGAAACTCCCCGGAAGATAGTCAATAGGCATCCCGGCCATCCCCCAAGGTAACTATCGGGGGCACGTAGGGGAAAGGCATCC
>CAYTPX010000063.1:0-4432 GCA_964439955.1 uncultured Bacteroidaceae bacterium
CGCCTTGCGGTAAAGCAAAAAGCAAGGTGCACGAATATCAAATTCTTTCCCGCACTTTTCCAATCCAGCGCTTCCTCCCGGCAGGTTTAATTCCCCCTCTTACCCTGCTAATCTTATACCTTTTTTCGGTCATTCCGCAGATTTTCCGTAAGTTTGCAGGGCAAATAAGGATTAGGCCCCACTCTTATGGAAAAAAAAGATACCCCTACCCCAAAAAAGAAATCGGAAAAAAGCTCCCCCGCCCAAGACCCTACGACCGGATCACGGCGTTTTAACGGCGAAAACCTACAGTTCGTCTGCGGATTGCTCCTCATTGGTTTGTCGTTATACTTCCTGATTTCGTTCATCTCCTTTTTCATTACGGGAAGCGCCGACCAGAGTATCATCAATTCCCCCGATTATTCTGAAAGATTATCCGAGATCCGCAACTACACGGGGCTGCGCGGGGCGCAAATCTCCGACTTTTTCATCAACGGCTGTTTCGGCTATGCGGCGCTGTGCATCCCTGCTTTTTTGTTAGTCTCCGGCTTCCGCCTTATCCATGTAGGCCACTTCCATCTTTGGAAATGGTTCTTGGCCTTAGGGTTCGGCATGGTTTGGACTTCCGTATTCCTGGCATTCCTCGAGAAGTCGGTGGGCGAATTCTATTTCTTCTGCCCTGGCGGCTTACACGGCAAAAGGGTAACAGAATGGCTGTACGGGCAATTCGGATGGCCTGGTACATTCCTGATTCTCTTGATTACGGCGATTATTTACCTAATTTACCTAAGTAAGCAGACGATATTCTGGATTCGCAAGGTCTTCAACCTCGGAATCCACTCCGTCACGCGTCCCAAATGCAAACCGGGCGAAGCACCAGAGCCACAGTCTGCGGATAAGGACGCGGAAAATCCGGAAGATGAAACCAACACGCCATCTACGGAAGAAAGCCTGACCGTGGAGTTCGTGGTGGATGAAGGGGCAGAAAGCCCCGAAACGCCTGCGGAGACTCCGGGACATGAGGGGGAAAACGGGAAACCTGTACCCGCGAAAGAAACGGCGAAGCAAGGAGAAAAGAGGCAAACGGGCAAAAATAATATTGAATTCAACATAGAAGAACGTGTAAAGGAAGAAACAGTTTCGGCCAAATCCGTTCCCCAGGAGCGTTACAATCCACGCCTTGGCCTGGAATTTTATAAGTTCCCCACGCTTGAATTGCTCAATAATTTCGGGAATGATGAGCCAAGCATCAACATGGACGAACAGACGAAAAACAAAGACCGCATCTTGGCTACCCTCCATAGCTTCGGCATTGAAATCAGCAGCATCAAGGCCACGGTGGGCCCGACGGTAACGCTTTACGAGATTACCCCCGCCGCAGGCGTACGGATTTCCAAGATCCGTAACCTGGAAGACGATATTGCCCTCAGCCTTTCCGCCTTGGGAATACGTATCATTGCCCCCATCCCCGGCAAAGGGACAATAGGCATTGAAGTCCCCAACGAGCATCCGAAAATGGTACCGATGCGGAGCGTCTTGTCTTCGCGCAAGTTCTTGGAAACGACTTATGACTTACCGGTAGCCATCGGGCGCACCATTACCAATGAAGTCTACATGTTCGACCTGTGCAAAATGCCCCACCTGCTGGTAGCTGGCGCCACGGGGCAAGGAAAATCCGTAGGCCTGAACGCCATCATTACCTCGTTACTCTACAAGAAGCACCCGGCAGAATTGAAGTTCGTCCTGATCGACCCCAAGAAAGTCGAGTTCAGCATTTATTCTGGCATAGAGAAAAACTACTTGGCCAAACTGCCCGATGCGGAAGAACCCATCATCACGGACGTTACGAAAGTCGTGCAAACCCTCAATTCCATCTGTGTGCTGATGGACTCGCGCTACGACCTCCTGAAGAAAGCCCATGCCCGGAATATCAAAGAGTACAACGAGAAATTCATCAACCGGCAGCTCAACCCGAACAACGGGCACGACTATATGCCCTACATCGTAGTCATCATCGACGAATTTGGCGACCTCATCATGACCGCCGGCCGCGAGGTGGAACTGCCTATCGCCCGCATCGCCCAACTGGCCCGTGCGGTGGGAATCCACATGGTCATAGCCACCCAGCGCCCGACGACCAATATCATTACTGGAACCATCAAGGCCAACTTCCCGGCACGCATGGCTTTCCGCGTGACCACGATGATGGACTCGCGCACGATACTCGACCGTCCCGGCGCAAACCAGCTTATCGGAAAGGGCGACATGCTTTTCCTGCAAGGCACAGACCCGGTACGTCTGCAATGCGCCTTTATCGACACGCCCGAAGTGGAGCGCATCAACGAATTCATCTCCGAGCAGCAAAGCTATCCCACGGCCTACGAGCTACCGGAATACAAGGGCGACGAGAACGGTGGCCTGCAAGATTCCACGGCAGACGATATGGGCACTTTGGATTCGCTCTTCGAGGATGCGGCACGGCTCATCGTCATACACCAACAAGGCTCCACGTCGCTCATACAAAGGAAGTTCTCCATCGGCTACAACCGGGCAGGCCGTCTAATGGACCAATTGGAGCGGGCCGGCATTGTAGGCCCCACCCAAGGGGCCAAGCCGCGTGAGGTGCTCTGCGCCGATGAAGTCGCGCTCCAGAATAAACTGAATGAACTACGCTGAAGCCTTGCATGAAACCGGTACAAGATTAGGCGTTTCCCGGGAAAAGCCTTGCAGCTTTCCCCTAAAAGCAACAAGCCCAACAAACCTGCGGACAAGAACATCACATACTGCAATGAATAAGATTTTTTCCATCCTCCTGCTTCTTTTCGTAGCAAGCACCGCACAAGCCCAAAGCGACAGCCAAGCAAAAGACATACTCGACAAGGCTCTTGCCGCATTCGACCGCAATGGGGGCGCGGAAATAGCCTTCAAAGCCGAAGGCGCGCAACGACTTAGCGGGACAATCACAGTCAAAAACAACAAGTTCCTCTTGCAAACCCCGCAAATGGTTACCTGGTATGACGGGGAAACCCAATGGACTTACCTGAAGAGTTCCGAAGAAGTGAACATAACAACCCCCTCCGCTTCCCAATCGAGCCAACTCAACCCGCAAACTTGGTTGCAAAGCTACCGGAAAGGATACGGCTATAAATACGAGGGCATGAGCAACAACCTGCATAAAATAGTCCTTACCGCGCCGCAACAACAAGGCGGACATATCAAAAGCATAACCCTTTGGATAAAAAACGCCTCCTATACGCCGGAGAAGGTGGTCATCACAGGCCAAGACGGCCAAGCGACAACCATCCAAGTGACGAGTTATACGAACAAAAGTTATCCTGACTCCCACTTCCAGTTCCAAGCCAACGACTACCCCGACGCAGAAATCATAGACCTCCGCTAAGCACCTTACGCCCAAAAGGGAGAAAGGAGCATCCTTTTTATATTCCTCTTTTAATACAACCAATCTCATGAACACACCCATTTCCACATCCTGCCTTATCATCGGGTCCGGGCCGGCCGGATATACAGCAGCCATCTATACACGACGGGCCAACATCCCCACCTTGCTTTGCGAAGGCGAATTGCCGGGAGGACAACTGACCCAGACGACCGAGATAGAGAACTTCCCAGGATTCCCTGAAGGCATCCACGGAATGGACTTGATGGACAGCATGAAGAAGCAAGCACTCCGTTTCGGCTGCGACATGCTTCCACAAGTCATCACCCGCGTCGATTTCAGCCAACGCCCCTATCGCGCTTGGACAGACGAGGGGGAAGAAATCGAGGCGCGTGCCGTAATCATCGCAACCGGCGCGTCGGCCAAATATTTAGGCTTGCCCGACGAGAAGAAATATGCAGGTGCAGGGATCAGCGCCTGCGCCACATGCGACGGTTTTTTCTACCGCAAGAAGGTCGTGGCCGTAGTGGGCGGGGGAGACACCGCCTGCGAAGAAGCCTCCTACCTGTCCGGTTTGGCCGAGAAAGTCTACATGATTGTACGCAAACCCTACTTGAGGGCTTCCCAAATCATGCAAAAGAGAGTCATGGGAAACCCAAAGATTGAGATACTCTTCGAGCATGAAACGGATTCCCTGTTCGGGGAAAACAAAGTGGAAGGAGCATGCCTCACCTACCGGCGCGGCACACCCGACGAGAAGCGGCGGGAAATCCGGATAGATGGTTTCTTCCTCGGAATCGGACACCATCCGAACTCCGACATTTTCCGCCCGTGGATCCGCACCAATGCCGAGGGGTATATCGAAACCGAAGGCCTCCGCCCACTCACGAACTTGCCGGGAATTTTCGCCGCGGGCGACGTGGCCGACCCCATCTACCGCCAAGCCGTAACCGCCGCGGCAAGCGGATGCCAAGCAGCCCTTGAGGTCGAACGGTTCCTCATGGCCGAAAGCTGAAGCAAGGAGTGGCAATATGAGATAATGCAGGATGCCCCGGG
>CAYTPX010000064.1:0-3909 GCA_964439955.1 uncultured Bacteroidaceae bacterium
TTAAAAGGATATTTGGGAACTTTTTTGCCAAAGTGGAAAGGGTTGTGGGAAAAACCTGCGGCTCTTTTTCCCGCTTCTGTTTGCGCAGAATATAAATTTCGCCTACTTTTGCCAGAAGAATACGAGATCAACGTGAAATAACAAATAAATAATCTAAAAACAACAATTCATTTATGTGGTTAATCAAATCTTCTGTAGGCAGGAAATTGGTCATGAGTATCTCGGGCTTGTTCCTCGTCCTCTTTGTAACCTTTCACATGGCGATGAACCTTGTGGCTGTCATTTCCGAAGACAGCTACGACGCAGTGTGTGAGTTCTTGGGAGCCAATTGGTATGCTCTTGCAGGGACAGCGGTGTTGGCTTTGGGTTGTGTGGTACACATTGTCTATGCCTTCATCTTGACAGCGCAGAACCGCCGCGCGCGTGGCAGCCAGGACTATGCAGTCTCGGAACGCCCGAAGGGAGTGGAATGGGCTTCGCAGAACATGCTCGTGCTGGGGCTTGTCGTGATCCTCTTCCTCTTGCTCCACCTGATCCACTTCTGGAGTAAAATGCAGTTGGTCGAAATCATGGGTGAATACCCCGATGGAGGAATCGACTTGATTCGCCAAGTCTTCAGCAGCCCGCTTAATCTGGTGCTTTACTTGGTTTGGTTTGTGGCCCTTTGGTTTCATCTGACCCACGGATTTTGGAGTGCGCTCCAGACCCTTGGCTGGAGCAACCAAGTGTGGTTCTGCCGCTGGCGGATTATCGGCAACGTATGGGCTACGGTCGTTTTGGCCGGATTCGCTTTCTCGGCCATCGTCTTTTATGTGAAATACGGCTTGATTTGCTGCTGATGCTTCTTGCCTATACCTTATTTATAATTAAAACGACAATCGCATTATGACTAAGATAGATTCAAAAATTCCCGAAGGCGCTTTAGCCGAGAAATGGACAAATTATAAGAATCATCAGAAGTTGGTGAATCCCGCCAACAAACGCCGCTTGGATATCATCGTAGTCGGGACGGGTTTGGCCGGTGCTTCTGCTGCGGCTTCGTTGGGAGAGATGGGATTCCGGGTGTTCAATTTCTGTATTCAGGATTCCCCGCGCCGCGCACATTCCATAGCTGCCCAGGGCGGTATCAATGCTGCAAAAAACTACCAGAACGATGGAGACTCGGTATACCGCCTTTTCTATGATACGATCAAGGGAGGCGACTACCGTGCCCGTGAGGCAAATGTGTACCGTTTGGCCGAGGTGTCGAACAACATCATTGACCAATGCGTGGCCCAAGGTGTTCCCTTTGCCCGCGAATACGGCGGTACGCTGGCCAACCGCTCCTTCGGTGGTGCGCAGGTGAGCCGTACTTTTTACGCCAAAGGCCAGACAGGGCAGCAACTTTTGCTGGGTGCGTACTCTGCCTTGAGCCGCCAAGTGAACAAAGGGACGGTCAAGTTGTACACCCGCTATGAGATGCAGAACCTTGTAATCATCGACGGTCGCGCACGGGGTATCATCGCCCGCAACCTCGTGACTGGCAAGTTGGAACGCTTTGCTGCCCATGCCGTGGTGATTGCCACGGGTGGATACGGGAACACCTATTTCCTTTCGACCAACGCTATGGCCTGCAACTGTTCGGCTGCCATCGAGTGTTATAAGAAAGGTGCTTATTTCGCCAACCCTGCCTACGTGCAGATCCACCCGACTTGTATCCCGGTACACGGTGACAAGCAGTCGAAACTGACGCTTATGTCGGAATCGTTGCGTAACGATGGCCGTATCTGGGTGCCGAAGAAGTTGGAAGATGCAAAGCGCCTGCAACGCGGTGAAATCAAAGGGTCGGATATTCCAGAAGAAGACCGCGACTATTACTTGGAGCGCCGTTATCCGGCATTCGGAAACCTCGTGCCGCGTGACGTGGCTTCACGTGCGGCCAAGGAGCGTTGCGACAAAGGTTATGGCGTGAACAACACGGGTTTGGCCGTATTCCTTGATTTTTCCGAGGCCATCGGCCGCTTGGGTGAGGATGTAGTGCGCCAGCGCTATGGTAACTTGTTCGACATGTATGAGGAAATTACGGACGAGAACCCATATAAGACCCCGATGATGATTTTCCCTGCCATCCACTATACGATGGGTGGAATATGGGTGGACTATGAGTTGCAGACCTCCATTAAAGGACTCTTTGCTATTGGCGAATGCAATTTCTCCGACCATGGTGCCAACCGTCTCGGTGCATCCGCTCTGATGCAGGGTTTGGCCGACGGTTATTTTGTGCTGCCTTATACGATCCAGAACTACTTGGCCGACCAGATTACGGTGCCGCGTTTCTCCACCGATTTGCCCGAGTTTGCGAACGCAGAGAAGGAAGTTAATGACAAGATTGCCAAGTTGATGTCCATCCAAGGAAAAGAATCTGTCGATTCCATCCATAAGAAACTGGGTCATGTCATGTGGGAGTATGTCGGCATGGGACGGACGAAGGAAAGTTTGACCAAGGCACTCTCCGAAATCAAGTTGCTGAAGAAGGAATTCTGGACTAATGTATTCATTCCCGGAAAGGCTGACGACATGAATATTGAGCTTGACAAGGCGCTCCGTTTGGCCGATTTCCTCGAGATGGGTATGCTCATTGCTTACGATGCCCTACAACGTGAGGAATCTTGCGGTGGACACTTCCGCGAGGAACACCAAACGGAAGAGGGCGAGGCCAAGCGCGACGACGAACACTATTCCTATGTCGCTTGTTGGAACTACAAGGGCGAAGACCAGGTGCCCGAACTTTTGAAAGAAGAACTGAACTATGAGTTCGTAAAAGTTCAAACCCGTAACTATAAATCATAATAAGCAAAAATGGATAAAAATATAAGTTTCACGCTGAAAATCTGGCGTCAAAGAGGTCCCAAAGAGAAAGGTGCTTTTGCGACGTACCATATGGAAGACATCCCCGGGGATACTTCGTTCTTGGAAATGCTCGATATTCTTAACGAGCAGTTGGTAGAAAAGGGCGAGGAACCGGTAGTTTTTGATCATGATTGCCGTGAGGGCATTTGTGGAATGTGCTCCCTTTATATTAATGGACATCCCCATGGGCCGGCTACGGGGGCTACCACTTGCCAAATCTACATGCGCCGTTTTTCCGATGGGGATACTATTACCGTAGAGCCTTGGCGTTCCGCGGGATTCCCCATTATCCGCGATTTGATGGTTGACCGCAGCGCGTATGACAAAATCATACAGGCTGGTGGTTACGTGAGTGTGAACACCGGTGCCCAACAAGAGGCGAATGCAATACCTATCTCGAAGGATATTGCCGATGAGGCCATGGATGCTGCTACTTGCATAGGCTGCGGTGCCTGTGTGGCTGCATGTAAGAACGGTTCGGCCATGTTGTTTGTCTCTGCCAAGGTAAGCCAGTTGGCGTTGTTGCCCCAAGGAAAGGCTGAAGCCGCCCGTCGCGCGAAAGCCATGCTGAGCAAGATGGACGAATTGGGTTTTGGTAACTGCACTAATACACGCGCTTGCGAGGCCGAATGCCCTAAGTGTGTGAGCATCAGCAATATCGCCCGTTTGAACCGCGAGTTCATCAAAGCCAAGTTAGCCGACTGATTATTCAATCACTCATTCGCTTAATATTTTGCTGGACATCGTTGCCTTTATAAAAGGCAGCGATGTCTTTTTTTATTTTCCTTTTCTGCCATTTGTTTCTCTATTCCACGCTTTCTCTTTTTTTCGGGGGATGTCTTTCTTTTTACGGAAGTTCTTTCTCTTGGATTCGGCTGGGATGATAGCCTTGGTAAGGTGTTCCTTTTTTCTCTCTGCTTCTGTTTGACGGCAAGGAGGGCGGGTTGGGATTAGGTATTGCGCGGGGTGTGTATTTTCCGGAGCAGGATTGCTTTTCCCTTTGGAATAATGGGAAAGAAG
>CAYTPX010000065.1:0-2463 GCA_964439955.1 uncultured Bacteroidaceae bacterium
CGATTCTTATATGATGCCCCGGATTACCACAGGGCAAACGGCCTCCCCTCACATGTTGATAATCCGGATACGCAACTTCTTTAGGAAGTAGGAAGGAAGGAAAACGAGAAAAAACATCAAGACAGCACGCACCCGGGAATAGCCCAGCACTTTTTCGTAGACCGCGATATTGTACTTGACCAACAATATCTTGCGCCGGGAAATCGACCCGCTGCGGATGCGGTAATAGGCCAACGGTTCTTTCATCCCGTAAGCCACACGGCAACGCGCCATCACAAGCAACCACATCCCCCAATCCTGCCGCTTGCGCATGTCCGGTAGGAAAACACGTCCGCCCACCTTCTCCGTGTCGTACATGGCCGTGAGGTTCCCGATGCCATCGTCGCGTTTCAGCGAAGCATAGCTGACCCGGCGCATGCACACCACGATACCCGTAATACGGCTTCGCTCGTCACACAGCATATAAGAAGTGTAGGAAAGGGCGCAATCCTTCTCGCGCATGAAACGCAGTTGCCTTTCCAATTTCTCCGGATACCATCGGTCGTCGCTATCGCAAAAGGCAATATACCGCCCCCGCGCCTCCGCGATGGAGCGGTTGCGCGCTACCGCCGCACCCGAATTCTTCTCCAGGCAAAACAAACGGATGCGCGCGTCACGCCCCGCATACTCCTGCACGATTGCACGGGAATCGTCCGTAGAGCAATCATCCGTCACCAGCAACTCCCAGTCCGTATAGGTCTGCGCCAAAATGGAGTCCATCATTTCGGCGATGAACCCGGCAGAATTATACAACGAGGTGATGATGGAGACCAATCCATATTTATCCGCCATTTTTACTCCACATTATCAGGAAAAAAGAAAAACAAGGGACACCCGGGGCAAACCATGCCCCGGCCAAGGGAAAGGGGAAGCACTTTTCGGCCCAGGCGCTTCCCCTTCCCGCTTAAAGCTGCGCTTGTTTACCGACCGGCATGCGGCCTATGCACTCATAGGTAAAGCCCAAGGAAGCCAGCTCGTCAGCATCGTAGATATTGCGCCCGTCCAAAATCAAGGGGCGGCGCATCACCTTCTCCAGTACCGTCCAGGCAGGCAGCCGGAACTGCTTCCACTCCGTGAGCAGTAGCAACGCATCGGCGTCCAACACCGCCTCATACATGTCGCGGGCATACTCCACCCGATCCCCCACCCTGCGGCGGCATTCGTCCATCGCCACCGGGTCGTACACCTTCACGCGGGCGCCGGCCTCGGCCAGCAAGCGGATTACGACCAACGACGGGGCTTCGCGCATGTCGTCCGTCTCCGGCTTGAACGAAAGCCCCCACAGGGCAACCGTCTTGTCCTTCAAGTCGGGGAAATAGCGTCTGAGTTTCCGGAACAACACCGACTTCTGCGCCTCGTTCACCTCTTCCACGGCCTTCAGCACGCGCATCTCGTAGCCTTCCTTCTCGGCCGTCTTGACCAAAGCCTTCACGTCTTTCGGGAAACACGAGCCGCCATAGCCGCAGCCCGGATAGAGGAACTTGCTGCCGATGCGCAAATCCGAGCCGATGCCTTTGCGCACCATATTGATGTCCGCGCCCACCAGCTCGCACAGGTTGGCGATGTCGTTCATAAACGAAATGCGCGTGGCCAACATCGAGTTGGCGGCATACTTGATCATCTCCGCGCTCGGGATGTCGGTGAAGAGCACCCGGAAATTGTTGAGCAAGAAAGGACGGTAGAGCTTGCCCATCAGCTCCTTGGCGCGCTCCGACTCCACGCCGACCACCACGCGGTCGGGCGACATGAAGTCCTTGATGGCCGCGCCCTCCTTTAGGAATTCAGGGTTCGAAGCCACGTCGAACGGCACATCCACGCCCCGTTTGGCCAGCTCCTCGCGGACTACGGCCTTCACCTTCTGCGCCGTGCCGACCGGGACGGTACTCTTCGTGACCAACAACGTGTACTTCTTTATCCCTTGCCCGAACGCCCGCGCCACCTCCAGCACATAGTGGAGGTCGGCACTCCCGTCCTCGTCGGGCGGCGTGCCCACGGCACTGAACACGATCTCCACGTCGTCCAGGCAGGAAGCCAAGTCCGTCGTAAACGAAAGGCGTCCCTCTTGGCTGTTGCGCAGCACCATCTCCTCCAATCCCGGTTCGTAAATCGGGATCTCGCCCCGCTGGAGGCGGGCTATCTTATTGGTGTCCACGTCCACGCACGTCACCCGGACGCCCATCTCAGCAAAACAAGTTCCCGATACCAGCCCCACATAGCCGGTGCCCACAATGGCAATATTCATAGGAAATATTTGAAATTAAAATAGGTTCGACATCAGCATCCCCATTCCGCTCCCTTGCTTGACAGGCAAAATGGGCAAATGGATGGGGAAAGGAATCCCAAATTTCTATATGTTTTTTGGAACTGCAATCCCAAAAGTTTATGGGAATTTTTGGATTAGAGATTAAAGTAGCATGACATAGA
>CAYTPX010000066.1:0-2411 GCA_964439955.1 uncultured Bacteroidaceae bacterium
GTTACATTTCCTACTCAATAGTGCCCGCAACCTACACTCCGAAGCATTTCTCAAAAAAACTTCCCATGATTTTGACCCGCTGCATAAATTAACAGAAAGATGCGGAGGCACACGCAAACGGCGCGACAGGCCAAAACCCGCCGCGCCGTCGCAATATCCCTCTTCTTCCTCAAGAAAGGGCGTCACTCTTCCTTCTGGACATAGGCCAAGATATCGCCTTTTTTCACCAGGTCGCCTTGCTGATGGCAAATCTCGATGATGCGCCCCTTGAAGTTCGCGGGCACGGCATCGTGCGTATTCCACGGGGTAGTGATGTAGCAAAAGGTGTCTTCCGGCCAATACTTCTTGCCTACCGTCGGGGCGCTGGAGTGCTCCACGACGTCTATCTCCCAGAGCAGCCTCCCGGAGACGGGCGCCATGATGGGGTTGGCTTGGGCACGCTTGTATTTCTTCACGTCCTCTTCCGAAAATCCCTTCTTGGCCAAGGCCGCTTCCTTGGCACGCTGCAGCTCGTCGTTGAAGCGTTTCTTCGCAATGCCCGACTTGTAGTCGCGATACTGGCGGTCGTGCATGGCCAGCTCGAAGAGTTCTTCGTCGTCAGGCCCTGTCTCCCATCCTTTTTCTTCCATCTCCTTACGATATTCGTCCAGCTGGTCGGGATAGTTGCCCTGTGGGTCTTCGTCGGTAAACTCATAACCTTTTTCGCGTGCCAGCTCGATAATCTCTGGTGCCAGCGGGCCAGGCAACTTCCCGCTCTTGCCCAATATCATGTCCCACGTGTGGTTGTCGATCATTGCCCAACGCCCTTCGCCCTTTGCCAGGCTCATGATGTTCATCAAGGCCACGTTCTTGACATACTGGCTGAAAGGGGTGACCAATGGAGGGTAGCCCAGCATAGGCCAAACGTACTCGACTTCATCGAAAAGCATGACCAACAGGTCGTCGAGGCTCAAGGCTGGTTCGTTCTTGGCCTTCAGGATGGAGTTGATGCCCGAATGCACGCCTTTGAGGTCGGCCATCATCGAACCCATCATGCCGCCCGGCAAGCCGCAGCGAAGGAGGAGGGAAGACATGACCTTGTTGGTGGGGTCCATGAAATAACCGAGAAAGTCGTCGATGAACTCTTGCGTCATGGCGCGGACTTTCATGTAGGCTTTCATGTCGATGTCCGGCACTTGGAAGCCGGCATCCTTCAGCATGGCCTGCACGGAAATCACGTCGGGATGCACCTTGCCCCATGCCATCGGCTCCATCCCCACGTCAATGATGTCCGCCCCGTTCTCGCAGACTTCCAGGATGGAGGCCATCGACAGCCCCGGGCCGCTGTGCCCGTGGTATTGGACCAGCACGTCCGGATGCCTCTCCTTGATGGCTTTCGTCAACCGCCCGAGCATGGCCGGACGCCCTATGCCCGCCATGTCCTTCAGGCAAATCTCGGGCGCGCCGGCCTCTACCAGCTGGTCGGCAATCTGGACGTAGTATTCCACCGTATGCACGGGGGAAAAGGTGATGCAGAGCGTGGCTTGCGGTATCATGCCGGCCTCTTTTGCATAGCGTATCGAAGGAATGATGTTGCGCACTTCGTTCAAACCGCAGAAGATGCGCGTGATGTCAACCCCTTGGGCATGCTTCACCTTATACATCAAGCGGCGCACGTCGGCCGGCACGGGATACATCCGCAACCCGTTCAGGCCACGGTCCAGCATGTGCGTCTGGATTCCGGCTTCGTTGAAAGGCTTGGTGAAGGCACGCACGGCTTTGTTCGGGTTCTCACCGTAGAGCAGGTTCACCTGTTCAAAGGCGCCGCCATTCGTCTCTACCCGGTCAAAACAACCCATTTCTATAATCAATGGAGCAACGCGGACGAGTTGGTCGACCCGGGGCTGGTACTTTCCCGACGATTGCCACATGTCCCGATAAACAAGACTGAATTTAATCCTTTTTTTCATATCGCTTATTTAGGAAGAATAACTTACGCCCCAAAAGTACGAAGTTTTTCTTTCCATGCCATTTCCGCCTGCCTAAATATGACGCACGACCCTCCTTTTTACCGTTCCCGGGCGGTGGCGGACACCCCATGGAGGGAAGCGCGAGGACAAACGTCCGGCAAGAAGCCCCAAGCGCAGGGGATTCCCCGCAAAAGGGGCGCAGAGCTGTGCCCCAAGCGCCGCAACTTTCGGCGAAAAACCACGGCATTGTCCATCCTTTCCCCCGCACTTTTCCGATGCTCCCGCAAGGGAAAGAAAAAAATCTGCGGAAAAACTTGCAGGTTTCAAAATAACCGCCTACCTTTGCACCCGCAATCTCGGAAAAATGCCTTCCAAAGCTTACTTCCGGACACGCAAAAGACCCATTCAAGGTGCGTTAGTTCAGTTGGTTAGAATACATGCCTGTCACGCATGGGGTCACGG
>CAYTPX010000067.1:0-2346 GCA_964439955.1 uncultured Bacteroidaceae bacterium
AGGAAAATCAAGGCTTGCAAATGACAGAAGTTTGCAGGCCTTTTTTCTTTCCCTGCGAAATTTCACGAAACTTCCACAAAGAAAGGCATTCCACCCTCCCCCCGAGACCGGGCTGGAACGGCGCACAATGCAAAGATACCCGAGGGAGCCCAATAATAATAAAGAAAGAAAGGAAAACGATTCTCACAGTTTTTCCATACTTTTGCGGTTGAATTACGAACGAAACCTATGGCACAACCTTTAGCCGAGCGCATGCGCCCGCAGAGCCTCGAAGGCTACATCGGGCAAGAACACCTAGTGGGGGAGAATGGCGTACTGCGCCGCATGCTCTCGTCCGGGCACATCTCCTCATTCATCCTGTGGGGGCCTCCTGGAGTAGGTAAAACCACGCTGGCGCGTATCGTGGCCACGCAACTTGCCGTACCGTTTTTCACGTTGAGCGCCGTCACTTCCGGCGTAAAGGAAGTACGGGAGGTCATAGAAAAAGCCCGTTCCGGGCGCTTCTTCAGCCAAAATAGCCCGGTTCTTTTCATCGACGAGATACACCGCTTCAGCAAATCGCAACAAGACTCCCTGCTGGCCGCCGTTGAACAGGGGGTGGTGACCCTCATCGGCGCCACGACGGAGAACCCTTCCTTCGAAATCATCCGCCCACTGCTTTCCCGTTGCCAGCTCTACGTGCTCAAACCGTTGGACGCGGAATCGCTCCTCGCCTTGGCGCGGCATGCCATAGCGGAGGACACAGAACTGAAGCAACGCGACATACGACTCGTGGAGAGCGAAGCCTTGCTCCGCTATGCCGGAGGCGACGCGCGCAAGCTGCTCAACACCCTCGAACTCGTCGTGCAGGCCACGCCCGACGGCGAACCGGTGGAGCTCACGAACGAAAAAGTCACGCAAAGCATACAAGAAAACCCGGCAGCCTACGACAAGGGCGGGGAGATGCACTACGACATCATCTCCGCTTTCATCAAGAGCATCCGCGGCAGCGACCCCGACGCAGCCATCTACTGGCTGGCGCGCATGGTGGAGGGGGGTGAAGACCCGGCTTTCATCGCACGGCGCCTCGTCATCAGCGCGGCCGAAGACATCGGGCTGGCCAACCCCAACGCCCTCTTGCTGGCCAACGCCTGCTTCGACACCGTCATGAAGATAGGCTGGCCCGAAGGGCGTATCCCGCTGGCCGAACTAACCGTCTACTTGGCCACAAGCCCAAAGAGCAATTCCGCCTACCAGGCCATCGGGCAAGCCTGCGCAGCCGTGCGCCAGACAGGCAACCTGCCTGTCCCGCTCCACCTGCGCAACGCCCCCACACAGCTCATGGGCGACTTGGGCTACGGGAAAGGCTATAAATACGCCCATGATTACGAGGGGCACTTCGTCGAACAGCAGTTCCTGCCCGACGGCCTCGCGGGCCAACGCTTCTGGACGCCCCAGCCCAACCCATCCGAGCAGAAGATGGGCGAGCGTATGAGGCAGCTCTGGGGCAAACGATACGAAGAGAAAACGGGAAAGGGATGATTACGATAACCGACGTATTGGAGTTCATCGGGACTTTCGCGGCTGCCATCAGCGGCATACGCTTGGCTGCCAACAAAAGGTTCGACTGGTTTGGCGCCTATGCCGTGGGGGTCGCCACGGCAGTAGGGGGTGGTACCTTGCGCGACATCCAAATCGGCGTGACCCCGTTCTGGATGACCAGTCCGGTCTACCTCATAGCCTCTGCCCTTGCCTTCCTGTGGGTCCTGTTCTTCCGCGAGACACTGAACCGTTGGGCACAGACGTTCTTCCTCTTCGATGCCATCGGCCTGGCACTCTTTACCGTAGTGGGCATCGACAAATCGTTGGCCAACGGTTATCCCTTCTGGGTGGCCATCGCCATGGGGTGCGTCACCGGTGCCGCCGGCGGCATAGTGCGCGACATCCTAATCAATGAGATTCCCCTCATTTTCCGCAAGGAATTTTATGCCATGTCCTCCATCTGTGGAGGAATCATCTACTGGCAATCGTCCATCCACGGCCTTCCAGCCCCCTATTTGCAGATACTTACCGGGGCATCCGTCTTCATCATCCGTCTGCTCGGGGCACACTACCATATCAGGTTGCCCATCATGCACGAGACAGAAGAAGAGCCCCCGAAAGGAAAAGTAGCCTGATCTGGACTCTCCCCTGCCCATCCCTTTTCCTCGCATCCCTTCCGCCGAGGGAACGGGAAACCACTTGCCATCCCGGAGGCCGCCCCCGGGAATAAAAACATTTTGCCTACATTATCCTATAAAATGGCACTTTTCTCCTATCCGTTTCCTAAGTGTCCGGGGTATATTTGCAAATAGCAAAATCTTTTAA
>CAYTPX010000068.1:0-2250 GCA_964439955.1 uncultured Bacteroidaceae bacterium
CCTCCATGGGAGGTGCCTGCCAGAAATAGGCGGAGTCGGTGGTCGTGATGTAGCCGCCGCTATAGTCGAATCCTTCGGGTATGAGGGCTACTATGGGTGTTTTGGACGGGTTCTCGCTTTCGCTTTCACTGCGTAAGTGTGCCGAAAGCACATAGAGGTTCTTCGCCATGTAGTACTCCAAGTAGTTTTCTTTTGTTTGTTTCGTCTTGTGGTTCCAGTTGGCGTCTTCGTTCAGGGTGAGCGGAGCGCCACTGATGAGCCGGGCGCGTACCTCGCCCGGATGGAGGAGAAGCCCGTTTTCGTCCGTCACGTAGGCGGCGAACGACGGGTCCATCCATACCCATTTCCCGAGTGTACGGCTCCACACCATGTTGATTACGTGGCAGTCGGGATCTGTATCGTAGGCCTTCGGTTGGCAGGTAAGGAATCGTGAGGGAAAACCCATGGCCAGATACAAGTCGTTGAGGATCATGGCCAAGAAGCGGCAGTTGTATCCACGGCCTTCGCGTTCGGCAGTCCGGATGAGGTCGATGGCGTTAAACGGGCAGTCCGGCCAGTCCGACGAGCCGTCGTGGCGGATTTTGTCGTGCAGCCAATACATGAGGTTCTTTATCTGTGCGATTTCGTCGTTTCCCTCTCCTGCTATGCTGTCCAAGTTGAAGCAGGTACGGATGGCACGCAACATGCTGTCGGAGGGTGGGGCGTAGGTGAAAGCCTCGTGGCTTGTGCTTTCCGGGCGATAGGGCGGGGTGTGTTGGAGAAGGTAGAGGTAGTCTTGTTCCAACCGGATTCCTTCGAAGTGTTTCCTGACTCGGTTCATTTGCCCGGGGGCAATATAACCGGCCAGTTCGGCAGAGTCTTGGTAGAATTGTTCCCATTGGTCATAGCCGGTTTGAAGGGTCAAATCCAAGTAGTTTGCCCCTTCTTGGGTTTCTCCGTTGCGGAAGGATTGTAAGGCGGTTTGGAAGAAGGGGGTACCCATGACGCTCAATCCGAAAGAATTTAACCCGTTGGGGATTTCACCTATTTTTTGGTAGATGGCCCGTGCCTTTTCCAAGGCTTTCGCGTAATAGGGGCTTTGTTCGGGCTGGGGGGTGGAAGGAATGTAGTCTTCTTCTTGGGAAGAATAGACAAGGTTGCGGGGAACATAGCCTTGGAAGGCCGTGCAACCTTCTGCCTCTCCGAACTCGGTGTACCATACGGCGTCGTGGAAAGTGACGTGTGCCAGTTTGGGGCAGTTCGTGAAAGTCTTGTCGCCTCCGGTGGAGAATACCGGTCCGCGGAAGTCCACGCTCTCCAGCATGGGGCATTCGTCTATGGTGTACCAGCCGTCCATGTGCCCCAGCCAGCCTTTCACTTCCCAATGCCGCAGGTTTTCCAGCTGGTAGAAACTGTATGCGCGAATGCAGATTGCGTTGTTTATGGATATCTCCCGTAGCTTCGGGCATCCGGCAAAGGCGCGTGGGTAAATATCACGGATTGTCTCCGGGAAAACGACTTCTTCCAAGAGGGGGTTGTCGCTGAGCACGCACTCCTCGAGTACGACGTATTCCGGAAGTCGTACGCTGCGCAGCCGTGTCTGCGCCAAGGAGAATTCGCCCAAAGTGTCTACCGATTCGGGCAGGATGATTTCCTCTATCATCGTGTTGTTGAAGAGGTATGCAGGAAGAGTACCCGGGCTTTCCACGAAGAACTTCGTGCCGTCGTCGTCTATATAACAGCCTCCCCCGGCCACGAATGAGGCTTCCGACAGGTCTATACGCCGCAATGTCCCCGTGCCTTGACCGCCGTCGTAGTTTCCCCCGGCCAAGGTGCGGAGGTAGCGGAGGTCGTCGCCGTTCAGTTGCCCGCCCACTTTCAGGGCAGAGGGCGCGCCGTCAGTTTTTGCGGCGACTTGTTCGGAGAGGGTGCCTGGTATGGCTACGTGTACCTTGATACGTTTGCTTTCCGCCGTGAGGGCGAGACAAAACAGGACTGCGAGCATGATGCCCCGTAATGTGTGTGAAGGGAAATGGAGAGTTGCGTTCATGGTCTTTGATGAATGAATAACTTGTAAAAGGATGTTTTTGGCAAAAATACAAAAAAGCGGAAAGGAAAGCTTTAGTTTATATTTTTTTAGGGGGGGGGGATTTTTGTTTTTTTAAGAATAGGGCGGTTCTTCCCGGGAAAAGCCCGGCATCTTTCCCGGAAGAGCGCAGCTCCTTTGGCGGAAAAGTGGCATGGCTTTCGTCCTTTCTTTGCTGCGGGAGT
>CAYTPX010000069.1:0-1773 GCA_964439955.1 uncultured Bacteroidaceae bacterium
AACAAGCCCCTGCACTCCATTGAAGTACCAAGGTAGCCCCCGATTAGGGAATAGGGGCTTTCCAAAAGGGATTTTGGAAGCCCAGTGGCCTATTTGGGACGGCCTTGGGAAGATGGGGGGCATGGAAAATCTCCCGTACTCCAACAATGCGGAATACGGGAGAGGGTCTTTCAAGCTCTATGAATTGAAGGATGTCCTGTTTTGTGCGTGTGTGTTATCCTGCGAGTACGGTGTCGCCGACTGCGCCCAGCCGGGCTGCCGCCGCACGCCGTTCATTGTGTTCCTTCCGTGCGCAGTAACGTTCGCACTGCGCGCAGAGGTCGTATCCCAAGACAGCACCCAAGATGAAGTCTTCCTCCGGTGTCAGGTGGTTCAACGGGCGCGTGATGATGCGCCGTATGGCGCGGAGGCATTCTTCGCGCCCGAAGAACAGGTTGATTTGCTCCCGTCCCGTGCGTTGGATGAGGTAGTCTATTTTTTCGTTCTTCAGGCGCGCCACGGCATATTCCTCGTATTTCCGGTTCATCGTGTAGAGTACCATCTTCCGCACACCTTTCTTGTATTCGTAGATGTGGTTGAGGAAGACTTTCAGTTCGAGCGGGTTGATGGGGGAAGCTGCCATGGCTTTACGGGTCATTTTGGGGTGGGGGTTCAAGTAAGATTCTCCTGTTTCAGGCAATGCCCTGCGCCTTGAGGGTATCGATCCATTGGGCGATGCGTGCGTCGGTCTGGCCGCTCTCGTTGATGTCGTCGATGGCAAGGCCCACGAATTGCCCGTTCACTACGGCAATCGACGCGGAGAAGTCGTAGCCCGCCGTGCCCACGTTGGCGCCCACGAACGAGCAGCCCGTGCCTTTCAGCTCCTCGTAGAGTTGGCCGATGGCGTCGCAAAACGTGTCGGGGTACGAACCCGAGTCGCCGCAACCGAACAGGCCCACTTCTTTTCCGCTGAGGTCGGCGCCTTTCAAGGTCTTCAGCGCGTCGTACCAATCGTCCTGCAATTCCCCGTCGCCCCACGTACTGCTGCCCAGCAACAGGACGTCGTATGCAACCGCCTCGTCGGCCTTCAGGGTGGAGACATCATGCACGTCCCCGTCGGGGACGCCCAATGCTTTTGCGATTTTTGCGGCTATCTCCGAGCAAGTGCCCGTCGATGAGCCATAGTAGATTCCGATTTTCTTCGCCATTGTCAATAGGTGTTAGTTTCCGGTTGCAAAGGAAATCCATCTCCGGCGTTCGGGAAATACCTAAAATTGGCGGTTCTAAGCCCTGTCCGTCCCCATATCTTGCGATTCCGCCCCTTGCTTCCGCCCGCGGGACGCGTATCCTCCTCTCCATAGCCCGCCCCCATCCCGTTAAAAAGCCTTGCCGGTTTTCCAAGAAACCGGCAAGGCTTTTTTTCCATTCCCATGGGGATTTGTCCCTTTATTTGTTGGCAGTGTACAGGGATTTTCCCTACCTTTGCCAATAGGGTGCGGGGTATCGGCTTGAGCCCGGCAGCCTGCCGATTTATAAACCGTAACTTAAAAGAAAGGAGGAACAGGCAGGAAAACAAGACGGAACGCGAGGAAGCGGGCATCCTATGGGGGATGCCGTTCCATAGGTTTGGAGTTAATTCCCTAATTTTTCAACCCAAAGCGCGTTTCCATTCTATCGATTTGATTGGACATATATATTGGGCTTTTGGCTCTTGTTCTCTTCATCTTGAATACCGCCAAATATTCATCCCTGAGAATAAGCAGGCTGGAAGTTCACGCTCCATGGGCGTGGACT
>CAYTPX010000070.1:0-1518 GCA_964439955.1 uncultured Bacteroidaceae bacterium
GTGCGGGGATATGCCGTAAATGGGACGTGCCATGTTCTTTTCTATTGCTCTCCCTTTTTCTTTCTCCATGCTTCCTTATATTTTCCTCCAGCTACGCTTTTGTTCCTTTTTTCCTCCAAGAGATTTAGTGAGGTTTCTTTCCCATATTACAGGTTTTCCGGGATAAACTTGCATAGCCCGTATGCAATAAGAATCTATGTGTTTTCGTTTTTAAGAAGAAAGTTAAAAGAAAGAAACTTCCTATGATTTTGGGGCGACATATAGGCAGTGTAAAGATATGGTTGGTAGTGGTGGCATTGATGTTGGCTGTCGCTTCTTTGTGGATTTCGGCCGTCATGGTTGCAGACTTGCGTATTGAAGAGTACAAGAAGATGGAAGTCTGGGCTGAGGCCGTACGTTCGTTGAACCATGCTGATGAGCATACGGATTTGACACTTGTCCTGCATGTATTGAACAACAATACTACGATTCCCACGATAGTGCGCGGGAAGGACGGGATTATCCAAGATTTCAGAAATATCAAAGTCCCTCCCTCATCCGAAGATTCTTTTTTACAGGAGAAGGCGGAGTTTTTCGACAATAACGGCCGCCGCATCCGTGTCTATCTGCAACCGGACGAAGGGAAGAGTTCTTATTATATCGACGTATTGTACGATGACTCGGAAATATTGAAGTTGCTCCGTCTCTACCCTTATGCCCAGTTGTTGGTCGTTGTGCTTTATGTGGCGGTGGCCATTGTAGCCTTGATGAGCCTGAAGCGTTCGGAGCAGAACAAGGTGTGGGTAGGCCTTTCGAAGGAGACGGCTCATCAATTGGGAACCCCGATTTCCTCGCTGATGGCATGGACGAACATCCTGCATACGTCTTATCCGGAGGATGAACTGATAAAGGAGATGGACAAGGATGTCGCCCGTTTGCAGTTGGTGGCCGACCGCTTTTCTAAGATAGGTTCGGTGGCAGAGTTGTCGCCCACTTCTTTGCGCCAGGTCCTGGATTCCGTGGTCGATTATTTGCGTCGTCGCGTATCGAAACGGGTACAGTTCGTGCTGGCGTACCAAGACGTGCCCGATATAGTGCCCCCCTTGAATGTCTCTTTGTTCGAGTGGGTCATAGAAGTACTCCTGAAGAATGCGGTCGATGCCATGCAAGGCGAGGGGCAAATCACGTTGCGCATGGGGCTTGCCACCCGCGGGAAGCGTTGCTGGGTAGAGGTGACGGACACAGGGAAAGGCATTATGAAGTCGAAATACAAGGCAATATTCCGGCCCGGTTATACTACCAAGAAGCGGGGATGGGGCTTGGGCCTCTCGCTGGCCAAGCGCATTGTCGAGGAGTATCACCGGGGGCGGATCTTCGTCAAACGCTCCGAGTTGAATGCGGGCACGACATTTCGTATCGAGCTGAGACTGTAGTATTCGCGGGCGTCTCTCCGGAATAGGGAAATTCTATCGGGCAAGTGGAGAAAGTCATGCGGGTGGCGTGTGCAAAAGTGGCGGCGGTTTTTCTATGATTCCTTGC